>JAIXPM010000362.1 GCA_027486275.1 Sphingomonadales bacterium
GCCCCGGTGGTGCTGCCCAAAACCGCCTGGCGGCTTGACCGCATGACCCGCGCCGACGCCGGCTACACCGCCCGCATCCGCGCCACCTGGGAAGACACGCCCTTCTACAGCCGCACCGCCCTGGCCACCCAGCTATGGGGGGAGGATGTGGTGGCCGTGCACGAATCGCTCAACATGCGGCGGTTCGATACGGGGGCGGTGCAGTGGATGCTGCCGTGGCGGATGCCGCGGAAGGTGTGAGGGGGCTCCGTTCGCCGATTAGCCTTCAAGCGTCGTCTGAGAAGAAGTCCTCGTCCAATCGCTTGATCTCGATCACTCGGTTCGTGCGAACACCCACACCAAACTCAACCATGAGTTCGGTCAGCCTCTCACCGTCGATCAAGATCACCCGCTGCTGCAAGCCTTTGGCGTAATCCAAAGCCTGCTTGCTAAAGGTCGACGTGGTAACGAAAACACCCTTGTTGGCTCCAAAACCGACAAGGCTCCCGACAAAGCCTT
Source organism: Sphingomonadales bacterium (assembly GCA_027486275.1). The sequence continues at coordinate 499 of JAIXPM010000362.1, forward strand.
GCACGTCTGGACGCCCGACAACCGAGCCCGAACCATAACGCTTGGCTTGAACGTAGATGCGATCAAGGCCAAATCGGTCTTCGTCGATGACGCCATCAACACCGCCATCACCGCTTCTGCCGAGCTGCCTTGCCGCATCTTCCTGAGAGCCGCCGTAACCCATTGCTACCAGTAGCTCGACAATCAGGCGTTCGAAGAACGATGGCGTTTGCTCAACGACCCGGCCCAACAAGTCGGCCTTGAGCGCCTTCGTCAGAACAGCATGGGCAGCGTCGATTTGCTCTTCAGGTGTGGCGAAAGACGCTGCCGCCGTCTCCGCGGCTGGCGCCTGATCAGGCTCCTTGCTAGACGTGAACCTCTGATAATATTCAGAAAAGGCGGGATAACCCATCAGGGTTTCCACATCGATCCGTTCCGATTTTTTGCCGAGAAGAGCCTTACCAGCCGCAGATGCCACAAAGACACCGCGCTTCGGGCTTTCGACCAGTCCAGCCTTGGACATGTAAAACTTCGCCCAATGAACCCGATTGTGCAGAAGGCGCTGCTTGCCGCTTGGCAGCATTTCCTCGCGTTCTTCCAATGTGAGCCCCAACCGATCTGCGATGGCCTCAGCCGCCGCCGGAACCCTCGTCTCACCTTCAGCGGAAACGGCGAGGACGGGAAGCATTAATGACTGATAGTCAGGAATAGGCATCGGCAGAACTTACCAAACTTTTGAGCCGCCACAACAACTGACATTGATGGATTAGAGGCCAATTGGTGAACTATTCGCCTTCGCCTTTGTCCTTGTCCCCCGGCTTCTCCCGCAGCGTCCACAGCTGCCAGCCGGCGAAGGCGAGGACAGCGAAGAGGCTGATCCCGCCTTCGATCAGGCCGTAATATTCAACCGGGATCTCCATCGCCTTAGCGCCGGATCGGGCCGTCTGGCCCATAGAGCGGGAACGGCGGGCGCTTTGGCGTGGGCGGCGGGTTCTTGGCGAGGGCGTCCATGGCCAGCGCCACCGCCTTTTCCAGTTGCGGATCGCCGCCGGCCATCATGGCGGCCGGATCCTGATCCACCTCCACATCGGGCGGCACGCCGATATTTTCCACGGCCCACTCACTGGCCGGGGAGAAGAAGCCCACCGACGGGCTGGTGAGCTGGCCGCCGTCCATCAACGGCGGGATGCCGCCGATGCCCACCAGGCCGCCCCAGGTGCGCTTGCCCACCAGTGGCCCCAGTTTGAAATCACGGAACATCCACGGCAGCATGTCCCCACCGCTGGCCGAACCTTCGTTGATCAGCATCACCTTGGGCCCCAGCACACTGGCGGCCGGGGTGCGATCGATGCGGCCATAGCGCGGTTGCCACCAGCTGATCAGGCGGCGGTTCATCACCTCGATCATGTAATCCGCCGCCTGGCCGCCGCCGTTCCAGCGATCATCGATCACCATGCCCTGCCGATCGGTCTGCGCGAAATAATAGCGGTTGAAACTGGTGAATCCGCCGCCGCCGGTGTTGGGCAGATAGACATAGCCGAGCTTGCCGCCCGAGAGCTTGTCCACGCGCTGGCGGTTGTCTTCAATCCAGGTGAGGTTGCGCAGGCGGGCTTCGCTGGCGATGGGCACCACCGTCACGTCACGCGGCGCAGCGCCGGCGCGGGCGATGGTGAGCATCACGGCCTGATCGGCGGTGCCTTCCAGATAACGCTGGATATCCTCGGTGCCGCTCACGGTCGCGCCATTGACGGCCGTGATGCAATCGCCGGCCTTCACATCCAGGCCGGGGCGGGCGAGCGGGGCCTTGATATCGGGCGTCCAGGTGCCGCCATCGTGGATGCGCGCCAGGCACCAGCGGCCATCCTTGATCTCGTAATCCGCCCCCAGCAGGCCACCGGGGACGCGCTTCGCCGCCGGGATGGCGCCGCCGCCGCCGCGCAAATGGCCGATTGAAAAGCCGGTGAGCGCTTCGTGGAAGAGATAGTTGAGATCCCCGCGCGACTGGATGCCGGGGAGGAACGCGGCCAGCGCCTTTTCCGCCGCCGCCAGATCATAGCCGTGGAAATTGGGATCATAGAAATAGGCGCGCTGCACCCGCCACACTTCGCGATACATCTGCGCCCATTCGGCCGCCGGATCGATGCGGGCCATCAGGCCATCGGTTTTGACGCGGGTATCGGGATCGCTGGCCTTGAACGGCTTGTTGGCATCGGCGACCAGCCAGGTGGATTGGCCGGCGCCATTGGGGGGCGTGCGGACGAGCAATTTGGTGCCGTCGGCCGACAGGCTGAACTGTTGCGCCTTGTCGAACAAGGTCTCGGTTTTCTTGCCTTCCAGTTGCCAGCGCAGCAGCGTCGCGCCGGGGCGTTCATCGGCATCCAC
>JAIXPM010000162.1 GCA_027486275.1 Sphingomonadales bacterium
AACCTGGGTGCCGAGCTGCAGGATCCGAAAATCTGGCGCCGCTTTGCCGCCAGCCAATATGCCGATGCCGCCGATCAACAGCGCACGGATGGCAAATGGGGCCTCTATTACTGGGCGGAGCGCAAGGCCGGCATGTGGAACCATGTTCGCCAGCCGCAGGTGCTGGTTGCCACCATCGCCGGCCTGCGTGTCGAACTGATCGGCGCCCACCTGCGCTCAAAGCTGAATCGCACCAACCCCAAGGACGTGTGGGTGGATGAAGCCCGCACCGAATTTGCCGCCCCGTTCCTGGCTGAAGTGATGAACGACCGTATCAAACTGGCCACCGAAGCCGAAAACATCCGCAAATATATCGACGCCCGCTTTGCCCAGGAAGCCAACCCGGCGGTGATGGTGATGGGCGATCTGAACGACGGGCCAGGCCGTGAAGTTTTTGAACGCAAACACCTCTATTTCGATCTGATCGGCAATCTGCAAGGCAGCATCTTCGAAGCCGAACGCTTCCTCAATCACGCGCTGTTCGATTACGGCACCCCCGTCACCGGCAGCGGGGAGGGCCTGCGCTGGAGCTACAAACTCTCCGGCAAGGACCCGGTGGACCCCACCCGCGATCCCCACCTGCTGCTCGATCACATCATGTTCACCCAGCGCCTCGTGGCGAAAGACACGCTCCCCCGCATCCGCGGCGGCGCCGGCCTGGTGGAACACGCCATCCACGAACGCGTAAACGCGATGCGGCCGAAAAAGGTGCCGGAAACGAGCGATCACCGGCCGGTGTCGGTTTCGTTGACGCTGGCGTAGAAAAGGGGGCCTCCGGCGGGCAGGGGCTGAGCTCCTGCACCCACTTTCATTTTCGGGCGGCCCATCCACAATAAGCGCCAGCATGACAGGTGAAGGGCCAAGCAGGATCGAACGGGTGCAGGGTCTGCGACCCTGCCCGCCGGAGGCCTCCTTACACCTTTAACGTGGTCAGCGCGTCCACCGTCAGGATCTGCGGCAACTCCGTCTCGCCGCCGGTGGGATCATAATAGACATAGACCGGCACACCGGCGCGCTTGTGTTCGGCGAGCCAGGCCGAGATTGCGGGATCGTTGCGGGTCCAGTCGCCTTCCATCACGGTGATGCCCTTGGCCTTGAAGCTTTCGGCCACGGCGGCATCGGCCATGGCGCCCTTCTCGTTGACCTTGCAGGTGAGGCACCAATCGGCGGTCATGTAGAGGAAAACCGGCTTGTTCTGCCCGCGCAGTTCCGCGAGCGCAGCGGGCGTGAATTTCACCGCGTTCAATTCGCTGGCAGCGGTGGTGGTGGCTTTCGCGGCGCCTTCAGGGGCGGCGGTGGGTACCAGCAGCACGGCGGCGACGATGGTGGCGAGGCTTAGTGTTCCGGGGATGGCCAGGCTCTTGCCCCCGTGCTGGCGGCTGCCCAGCCACCACAGGAACAGGCCAAAGATCAGCGTACCGGCCAGGCCCATCGCCATGCCGTTCACACCCACTTGTTGGCCAAGGACCCAGGCCAGCGCCAGCGCGGTGAGGAACATCGGGACAGAGAGGATAGCGCGCAGGCGGACCATCCACGCGCCCGGCTTGGGCAGGCGGCGGCGCAGGGCGGGGCTGAAGCCGATCAACAAGAAGGGCAGGGCGAGGCCAAGGCCAAGGCCGGCGAAGACGGTGAGCGCCTGCACGGTGGGCAGCACCAGCGCCGCGCCCAGCGCGCCGGCCATGAACGGGCCGGTGCAGGGGGTGGCGACAAAGGCCGCCAGCGCGCCGGTGAAGAAGGCGCCGGAGGCCCCGCCGGAGCGCGCCTTGTCTTGCCCCAGATTGCCGGTGGTCAGGGTGACTTCGAACAGGCCGGCGAGATTCAGGGCGATGCCGGTGAGGAGCAGCAGGAGGAAGGCGATCACGCGCGGATCCTGCAACTGGAAGGCCCAGCCAACCTGTGAACCGGCCGCACGCAGCGCCAGCACCAGGCCGCCCAGCGCGGTGACAACGATGACGACGCCGGCGGTATAGGCCAGCGCTTCGGTGCGGGCTTCGGCCGGGCCGACATTGCCCTTGGCCAGCGCCAGCGCCTTCAGGGACAGGATCGGGAACACGCAGGGCATGACGTTGAGGATCAGGCCGCCCAGCACCGCGCCGAGCAGGATCAGCGGCAAGCCGGGGCCATCGCCGCCCGCCGCATCGTCGTTGCCACCGGTGGCGGCCAGCGCCGCACCGGGGCCGGGGACGCTGCCTTCCTTGGCGGTGATGGCAAAACCCATCGGCGCTTCGCCCGCCATCTCGACGCGCAGCACACCGGTCACTTCGCCTTCGGGGCCAGGGGTGCCGGCGTCCGTCTCGATGCGCAGCGCGTCGCCGGCGATCGTCACCTTCTGCGGCGCCACGTGGGTGATCACGGCATCGCCGGTGGGGAAGAACCAGGCGCTCTTCACCTTGTCGAGGCCGGCCATCGGCACGCTCAGCACGAAGCGGGTGCCGGCTTTCGCCCAGGTCGCAGTGGCGGCCAACGCGCGCGGCAAGGCGGCGCGGCCTTCGGCGATCTGCGGTGCCATGGCGGCATCGTCTGCCCCGTCGCCCACAACCAGCGGCAGCGAAAGGGTGGCGGATTCCGGCACGCATTGTTCGTGGCTGCACACCAGCCAATCAACCTGCACTTCGATCAGGAACGCCGTGCCCGCTGCCAGCCCGGCCGGCACGGCCAGCTCGGTAGCCAAGATGTTCCGCTTTTCATAAACATGGTTCATCAGGCCCGACACGACCAGCGTGCCCGGTACCGGATATTGCAGCTCTGGCGGAGCCGACACACCGGCCGGCAGCCGCCATTCCGCCCGCGTCGGCGCGCCGGCATCGCCGGGGTTCAGCCAATAGGTATGCCAGCCGGCCTTGGGTGT
>JAIXPM010000407.1 GCA_027486275.1 Sphingomonadales bacterium
AGGGGCTTTTCGGCGCGGGTGCGACATTTTATACCTGTCAGGTACCGCCAGTGAAAGGTGATTATCTTGGCACGCAGCACGGGCCGCAAGGCCGCATCCGCCCGGCCTATTCCCAACTGGCCCCGGCCTGATGAACCGGAACGGTTCGTCGCTTCACGTGATCAACTGTTGGAAATGTACCGGCAGATGGTGCTGATCCGGCGGTTCGAGGAACGCGCTGGCCAGCTCTATGGCATGGGCCAGATCGGCGGCTTCTGTCACCTCTATATCGGTCAGGAAGCCGTGGTGGTGGGCCTGCAGGCCGAGCTGATCAAGGGTGACAGCATCATCACTGGCTATCGCGATCACGGCCACATGCTGGCCTGCGGCATCAGTTCCAAGGCGGTGATGGCGGAATTGACCGGCCGCGCAGCCGGGATCAGCGGCGGCAAGGGCGGTTCGATGCACATGTTCAGCGTTGAACATGGCTTCTTCGGTGGCCACGGCATCGTGGCGGCACAGGTGCCGTTGGGCGCGGGCTTGGGTTTTGCCCACAAATACAAGAATGATGGCCATATCGCCGTGACCTATTTTGGCGACGGCGCCTCCAACCAGGGCCAGGTTTATGAAAGCTTCAACATGGCCGAGCTGTGGAAGCTGCCGGTGATCTTCGTGATCGAGAACAACCAATATGCCATGGGCACATCGGTGAACCGCGCCAGTTCGGAAGACCAGCTCTATCGCCGTGGCGAAAGCTTCCGGGTGCCGGGCCTGCAGGTGGACGGCATGGACGTGCTGGCCGTGCGCGGTGCCGCAAAGCTGGCGGTGGAATGGGTGCGCGGCGGCAAAGGGCCATTGCTGCTGGAAATGAAGACCTATCGTTATCGCGGCCATTCGATGAGCGACCCGGCCAAATATCGCAGCCGCGACGAAGTGCAGGCCATGCGCGAGAAGAGCGACCCGATCGAAGGGCTGAAGAAGCTCATCCTGGAAAGTGGCCATGCCGACGAAGCCGCGTTGAAAGCCATCGATCGCGACGTGCGCGATGAAGTGGCCGAAGCCGCGGACTTTGCCCTGGAAACGCCCGAGCCGGCGCTCGCCGAACTCCACACCGACGTGCTGTTGGGAACCTATTGATGCCGCAGATTCTTCTCCCCGCCATGTCGCCCACCATGGAAGAGGGCACGCTGGCCAAGTGGCTGGTTGCCGTGGGCGATGTGGTCAAACCCGGCGACGTGATCGCCGAAATCGAGACCGACAAGGCGACGATGGAACTGGAGTCCGACGACGGCGGCACGGTGACGGCGCTGCTCGTGGCGGGCGGTTCCGAAGGCGTGAAGGTTGGCACGCCAATCATCACCATCGCCGGGGAGGATGAAGCGCAAACGCCGGCCGCGGCTCCCGCTCCCAAGGCCACCACCGAGGAACCGAAGGCCGTTTCGCTTGCCGAACGGGAGACGCCGGGCGATGACAATGCCCCGGTCGCCGCCGCGCCCGCTGCCGATATCGCTCCCGGCCCAACGCGCCGCCAGACCGTGCGGGAAGCCCTGCGCGATGCGATGGCCGAAGAAATGCGCACCGATGGCACGGTGTTCGTGATGGGCGAGGAAGTCGCCGAATATCAGGGCGCCTACAAGGTGACGCAGGGCCTGCTGGAGGAATTCGGCGGCAGCCGCGTGATCGATACGCCGATCACCGAATATGGGTTTGCCGGCCTGGGCACGGGCGCGGCGATGGGCGGTCTGAAGCCCATCGTGGAGTTCATGACCTTCAATTTCGCCATGCAGGCCATTGATCACATCATCAATTCGGCGGCGAAAACGCTCTACATGTCGGGCGGCCAGATGCGCTGCCCCATCGTGTTCCGCGGCCCCAACGGCGCTGCCAGCCGCGTTGGCGCGCAGCACAGCCAGAATTATGGGCCCTGGTATGCCAGCGTGCCCGGCCTGATCGTGCTTGCGCCCTACAGCGCCGATGATGCCAAGGGCCTGCTGAAAGCCGCGATCCGCAGCCCCGATCCGGTGGTCTTCCTTGAAAATGAGCTGCTCTATGGTCAGAGCTTTGACGTGCCGGAGGGCGATCATGTCGTTCCCATCGGCAAGGCGCGCATCGTCAAGGCCGGCACGGATGTGACGCTGGTAAGCTACTCCATCGGCGTGGGCGTGGCGTTGCAGGCCGCCGAAACGCTGGCCGGGCTGGGCATCAATGCCGAGGTGATCGATCTGCGCACGCTGCGCCCGATGGATACCGCCACGGTGCTGGCCTCGCTGAAGAAAACCAACCGCATGGTGGTGGTGGAAGAAGGCTGGCCGACCTGTTCGATCGCATCCGAAATCATGGCAGTGGTGATGGAAAAGGGCTTCGATGATCTCGATGCGCCGGTGCTGCGGGTGACCAACGTCGATGTGCCGCTGCCCTATGCTGCCAATCTGGAAAAGGCGGCGCTGCTGAAGGCGGAAGACGTCGTCACCGCCGCTCGCACTGTCTGTTACAAGTGAGCAGAACGATGAAACCTTCTGGGCAGACCCGTGTCGCCGTGATGATCGATGGCAGTTATTTCAACCGCGTATCGACCTTCTACAAGTTTGAACACAATGTTGGCCGGCGCCTGTCGCTGTCCGGCCTGATGGATTTTATCCGCATCGCCGCCGCCGACATGGAGGAAGTGTCGCGCAATCGCTGCCGGGTGGTGGAGGCGCATTATTTCCGCGGCCGCTACACGTTGCGCGATCTGGAAGACCGGGCGCGCAACGCCAGCTTCGTCGAGGAATCGCTGCGCAACGACCGGGTGTTCGATCAGATCCTGGCCGCCAGCAACATCACGCCGCATTTCACCCGTATCGACACCAACAGCGAACCGCCCAAGGAACAGGGCATCGATGTGTGGCTGGCGCTGGAGGCGTTCGATCTGGCCGTGTCCAACCGCTGCGACGTGGTGGCATTGGTGGCTGGCGACGGCGATTTCGTGCCGCTGGTGAAGAAGATCAACGCCATCGGCAAGCGCGCGCTGGTGGTGGCGTGGAGCATGAAATCCGAAGCCGGCACGCAGGTGCGTTATTCCGGGCCGCTCGCAGGCGCCGCTGCCTATTTCCTCGACATGGCCGACCTGATCGACAACCCGGACGACGAGGAACAGCGCGCTCTGGTTGATCAGCTTTTTGTGGACAATTGATCATGGCTATTGATGTGACCATGCCCGCCCTGTCGCCCACCATGGAAGTGGGCACGCTGGCCAAATGGCATGTGAAACTTGGGCAGACCGTGAAATCCGGCGACATCATCGCCGAAATCGAAACCGACAAGGCCACCATGGAAGTGGAAGCCGTGGACGAAGGCACGGTGATCGAGCTGGCGGTGCCGGAAGGCCTTGAGAATGTGCCGGTGGGCACGGTGATCCTGCGACTTGCCGGGGAAGGGGAGGCGGCTGCGCCAGCTCCGAAGGCTGCGCCTGTGCCTGTGCCCTCTCCGGTGGCTGCACCGGCGCCTGTTGCCGCGCCTGCTCCGGCGGCGGCGCCTGCCGCCCCAGTGCCAGCGGGCGACCGCGTCATCGCCAGCCCGCTCGCCCGCCGCATCGCCGAAATGAAGGGCGTAGACCTCGCCAGCGTTGCCGGCAGCGGCCCCCGCGGCCGCATCGTGCGCGCCGATGTGGAAGCGGCCAGCGGCAAGCCCGTCGCTGCCAATGCCCCTGCGCCCGTCGTGGCGGCACCGGCTTCAGTGGCGGCACTGGCTCCGGCGGCACCTGTCACCAGCGAGATTCCGCACACGGTCGAGAAGCTCGGCAATGTCCGCAAGGTCATTGCCCGCCGTCTGACCGAGGCCAAGCAGTCGATCCCGCACATCTATCTCACGCTGGATGTCGAACTGGATGCGCTGCTGAAACTGCGCGGTGAGCTCAACAAGGCGCTGGAATCGCGCGGCATCAAGGTCAGCGTCAACGATCTCGTCATCAAGGCGCTGGCGCTTGGCCTGCGGCAGGTGCCCAAATGCAACGTGTCGTTCGCCGGGGACAATCTGCTGGTTTACGATCGCGCCGATATCTCGGTTGCTGTCGCCGCACCGTCAGGCCTGATCACGCCGATCATCGTGGGCGCCGATGGCAAGGCGGTCAGCCAGATCGCCACCGAAATGAAGGCGCTCGCCGAAAAGGCCCGCGCCGGCAAGCTGCAGCCGCACGAATATCAGGGCGGCACCGCCAGCCTGTCCAACCTCGGCATGTTCGGCATCAAGCAGTTCGATGCCGTGATCAATCCACCGCAGGCGATGATCCTGGCCGTGGGTGCGGGCGAGAAGCGCGCCGTGGTGAAGGGTGACGCGCTGGCCATCGCCACTGTGATGACCATCACCGGCAGTTTCGACCACCGCGCCATCGACGGGGCAGACGGGGCTGCGCTGATGAGCGCGGTCAAGGCGCTGATCGAAAGCCCGCTGGGGCTGGTCGCATGACCACCACCCACGATCTCGTCATCCTCGGCTCCGGTCCCGGCGGCTATGTGGCTGCCATCCGCGCGGCGCAGCTCGGCATGAGCGTCGCTATCGTCGAGCGCGAGCGCCTGGGCGGCATCTGCCTGAATTGGGGCTGCATTCCGACCAAGGCGCTGCTGCGGACGAGCGAGATCTACCACTATATCACCCACGCCGATGCCTATGGGCTGAGTGTGGAGAAGCCGTC
>JAIXPM010000309.1 GCA_027486275.1 Sphingomonadales bacterium
ACGCGCGTTCATCCGGCGCGCACAGGGCAATCGCCCGGCCTTCGCGGCCGGCACGCGCCGTGCGGCCGATGCGGTGCACATATTGTTCCGGCACGTTGGGCAGTTCGTAGTTGAAGATATGGCTCACCGCCGGGATGTCGAGGCCGCGGGCCGCGATATCAGTCGCCACCAGCACCTTCACTTCGCCGGCGCGGAAACCCGTGAGCGCGCGGGTGCGCTGGGCCTGGCTGCGGTTGCCGTGGATGGCTTCGGCCGCAATCTTGTGCGCCGAAAGCTGGCGCACAACGCGATCGGCGCCATGTTTGGTGCGGGTGAAAACGATGGCGCTGCCCACGTCGGGCTCGACCAGCAGATGCGCCAGCAGCGCCAGCTTTTCCGGCTGGGAGACATGGATCACCGTCTGCACCACGCGCTCGGCGGTGGTGGCGGCCGGCTTCACGGCAACCTTGATGGGGTTCTTCAGGTAACGCTGGGCCATGTCTTCGATGGTCGGCGGCAGCGTGGCGGAGAACAGCATCGACTGGCGCTGCTTCGGCAACAGGCCGGTGATGCGCTTCAGATCATGCACGAAGCCCAGATCAAGCATCTGATCGCATTCATCGAGCACCAGCATTTCGACATGACCAAGGTCGCACGCGCCCTTCATCACCAGATCGAGAAGACGGCCCGGGGTGGCCACCAGCACATCAACGCCCGGGAACAGCGCGCGTTCTTGGCGACCGATCGGCACACCGCCGAACACACAGGCCACCGACAGCTTCAGATAGCGGCCATAGGCGGTGAAGCTGGCGGCAATCTGCGCCGCCAGTTCGCGGGTGGGCGCCAGCACCAGCACGCGCGTCGAAAGCTTCAGGCGATGCTTCGGGTTGGCAGCCAGGCGGTTGAGGATCGGCAGCGCGAAGGCCGCTGTCTTGCCGGTGCCGGTCTGCGCGAGGCCCAGCACGTCGTTGCCAGCCAGCGCCGGCGGAATAGCCGCCTGCTGGATCGGGGTGGGGGTATCATAGCCCTTTTCGGCAATGGCGCGCGACAAGGGTTCCGCAAGAGCGAGATCAGAGAAATTCATGAGGTTGTTGTTCCAACAATATCGGTCGCCCAGAAGGCACCATGCCAACCGGGAGGGCCAAAAGGCCCGGGGTTGCCTGGCAACCCGCGTGATAAGGGAAGCAAGTTAGGGGGGTGGGGCCTTGGAGCCAGATGCTCCGATCACGCGCCCATCGAGTTGTGGGCGGGATTTGTACGATCCCGGCCACAAAGTCAAGTTTGCGCCGGCCCGGGCGGCAGGTTACCCTTGCTGGCAATGGGGGATTTGCCATGAAACATCTGATCCTGACGGCGTTATTTCTGGCCAGCAGTGCCACCGCGAGCCCACGCGCCCGCGATCTGGGCGTGCCCTTCGACGGCACACCGGGGCCGCTGAATGCCATCACCGATGTTGCCGGCGTCGAAGTCGGCTTCAAGACGCTGATATCGGGGGAAGGTGCGCGAGTACGGAGCAAAGGCCCGGTGCGCACCGGGGTGACGGCGATTTTTCCGCGCGGCAAGACGGATCAACGCGGCGTGTTCGCCGGTTTCTTTGCCGGCAACGGCAATGGCGACATGACCGGCACGCACTGGGTGGAAGAAGGCGGCGTGCTGGAAACGCCGATCCTGATCACCGGCACCGGCAGCGTGGGCGTGGTGCGCGATGCGGCCTTCAAATGGCTCGCCGATCACCGCAGCGGCGGTTTCTGGTATCCGCTGGTGGCCGAGACGGCCGATTTCCTGTTGAACGACATGCCGGGCCAGCATGTGACCGTGCAGGACACGATCGACGCGATGGACAGCGCAACGGCTGGCCCGGTGGCCGAAGGCAATTTGGGCGGCGGCACCGGCATGGTGTGCAACGGCTTCAAGGGCGGCACCGGCACGGCATCGCGCAGGCTGACGGCTGTGGAAGGCGGCTATACCGTCGGCGTGCTGGTGCAATGCAATTATGGTTCAGCCAACGGCTTGCGCATCGCCGGCATCAATGTGGCGCGCGAGATGGATTTGCAACCGCGCTGCGTGGCCAAAATCCTGTCTCCGCCACAGCTATTCTTTGGCACAACACCAACGCTGTGCGATCCCAAGAAGCTGGCCATCGCCGATCCGGCGAGTGAGGAACATCGCGGCTCCATCATCATCGTCATCGCCACCGATGCCCCGCTCACGCCTGAGCAACTGAAGCGGCTGGCGCGGCGCGGCACAGCAGGCCTGGGCCGGCTGGGATCGATCCTGGCCGATGGTTCGGGCGATATCTTCATCGCCTTTTCCACCGCCAATGCCGGCGTTGACGATGGCAACTGGCACGAAGCCGCCGACAAGCCAGCCACCATCGCCCGCCTGCCCAACGCCGCCATCAACCCGCTGTTCACCGCCACCATCGAAGGGGTGGAAGAAGCCGTGATCAACGCCATGATCGCCGCGAAAACGATGACCGGCGCAGATTATTGGACGGTATCGGCGCTGCCACACGACCAGTTACAGGCCGTCCTGCGCCGCCACAACCTGCTGCTGCCGCCGAAATGAGCCCAGCGGCTGTCACGCAGTTGTAACCCAACCGTCACACGCAGCCGATAGGGGCTGGCACACAAGGCGAATCCGGCTAGGCTGTGAGCGCCTGCGGAAAATCGCGTTTTGAGGGGTGCAGCCGCTGATCCGGACCGAGGACAAACCGCTGTGGCCGGCCCGCTTGCTGGGCATGGCCGAACTGGCTGGCTGGGTGCTGGCCGGCTTGGCAGCGGCGCGTCTGGTCTGGTTGGCAATCACACCGGCGGGTCCGCTGGGCACGCCGCACGTGGCGCTGCCGACGGGCCCGGTTGTGGTGGCGGTGGACCCGTTCTTCCCGGCCGGTCCGGCCGCGGCAGATACGGTCTCCAGCCTCGATCTGGTGTTGCTCGGCACCCGCGTTGATGCCGCATCGGGCCGGGGATCGGCGATCCTGGCCACGCCCGACGGCCAACAGAAGAGCGTGGGCGTGGGCGAAGAGATCATGCCCGGCGTGCGGCTGGCGGCGGTGGAATTTGAGTCCGTGACGCTGGATCGCGGCGGCGCCCGCGAGCAACTCTATATCGATCAATCGGGCAGCGCCGCTGATGCAGCACCGCCCCGGCAGGACAAGAAATGACCCGCAAGCTCTCCCCTGCC
>JAIXPM010000088.1 GCA_027486275.1 Sphingomonadales bacterium
CCGCCGGTGGAGCTGCTCGAAACCTGGCTGATGGACTGGCAGGGCGATCTCTATGGCCAGACGCTGGATGTGCAGCTGGTCGCCTATCTGCGGCCGGAAATGAAACTGAATGGCCTTGATGCATTGAAGGCGCAGATTGCGGCCGATGCGACGGCCGCACGGCGCATGCTCAAGGGTGGGTGACAGGCACGCGCCCTTCCCCTAAAGCCCACCCTCATGAGCGCGCCCGATTATCGCCCCACCGTTTTCCTGCCGAAAACCGACTTTCCGATGAAAGCTGGCCTGCCGGAGCGTGAACCGCAGATTTTGGCGAAATGGCAGGCGGCTGATCTTTATGCACAACTGCGCGAAGCCCGCGCCGGGCGGCCGAAGTTCATTTTCCATGATGGCCCGCCCTATGCCAACGGCGACATGCACATCGGCCACGCGCTGAACCATATCCTGAAGGATGCGGTGGTGCGCACGCAGACGCTGCTGGGCAAGGATGCGCCCTATATCCCCGGTTGGGATTGCCACGGCCTGCCCATCGAATGGAAGGTGGAAGAAGCCTACCGCGCGAAAAAGCAGAACAAGGACGATGTGCCGGCGGTGGAATTCCGCGCCGAATGCCGCGCCTATGCCCAGCATTGGGTGAATGTGCAGCGCGACCAGCTGAAGCGGTTGGGCATCAGCGCGAATTGGGAAAAACCCTATCTCACCATGGACTTCCAGGCGGAAGCGACCATTGTTTCCGAACTGCTGAAGTTTGCCGAGAGCGGCCAGCTGTATCGCGGTGCCAAGCCAGTCATGTGGTCTCCCGTGGAAAAGACCGCGCTGGCCGATGCCGAGGTGGAATATCACGACATCACCTCGACCCAGATCGACGTGGCGTTCGAGATAATCGAAGCCCCGAACGCGCCGGAGCTGGTGGGGGCCCACGCCGTCATCTGGACGACGACGCCATGGACCATCCCGGTGAACCAGGGCATCGCCTATGGGCCTGAGGTGGACTACGTACTTTTCGAGTTTGAGACGCAGGACGAGCGAGTCCTTGGCCGCTATCTGGTGGCACGGGATTTGACGGAAGCTTTCAAGAAGAGGGTTGAGCCGTATCTGAGTGAAAAGCTCGAAGCGGGCGATACACTGATCGGTAGAACTGTTGAGTTCTACTTCGGACCACTTCTCGCCGGGGCCGTTGCCCGTCACCCGATGCACCATCTCGGCGGCTTCTTTGCCAAGCCCCGCCCCTTCCTGCCCGGCGATTTCGTCACCACCGATGCCGGCACCGGCCTCGTCCACATGGCGCCCGACCACGGCGAGGATGATTTCGCGCTGTGCAAGGCGCATGGGATCAATCCCGTGTTTGCCGTGGAAGGCGATGGCCGTTACCGCGCCGATTGGCTGTGGCTGGGCGGGGAAAGCAAGAACGTCATCAACCCCACGCTAAACGCGCCAGATGGGCCGATCTGCAATGATCTGCGTGAGCAAGGCGCGCTGCTGAGTGCCGGGCCGTTCGCGCACAGCTATCCGCACTCGTGGCGGTCGAAGAAGAAGGTGATCTTCCGCTGCACGCCGCAATGGTTTGTGCCGATGGATGCCGGAAGCCCGACGCTGCGCGAAAAGGCCGTTGCCGCCATCGCCGCCACCCAGTTCACACCGGACAAGGGCCGCAACCGCATCGGCGCGATGGTCGAAGGGCGGCCGGATTGGGTTCTCTCGCGCCAGCGCGCCTGGGGTGTGCCGATCACCTTGTTTGTCGATCGCAAGAGTGGCGACTATCTTGTTGATAACACAATCAATGACAAGATCATCGCGCGTTTCCGCGAGCAGGGTGTAGACGCCTGGACCCCGGAGTTCGCCGCCGAGTTGCTCGGGGACAAGGCTGAACAGTACGAGCAGATCACCGACATTCTGGACGTGTGGTTCGACAGCGGCTGCACCCATGCCTTTGTGCTGGAATCGGGCCGCTGGCCGGAAATGCAGTGGCCGGCGGATCTGTATCTGGAAGGCAGCGATCAGCATCGCGGCTGGTTCCAATCCAGCCTGCTGCAAAGCTGCGGCACCCGCGGTCGCGCGCCCTACAACGCCATCCTCACCCACGGCTTCACCATGGATGCCTCGGGCCGCAAGATGTCGAAGTCGGAAGGCAACGTCATCAACCCACTCGACATCATGAAGACCTATGGCGCGGACATCTTGCGGCTGTGGGCGCTGAGTGTCGATTTCACCGAGGATCACCGCATCGGCGATGAAATCCTGAAAGGCGTCGCCGATCAGTATCGGAAATTGCGTAATACCTTCCGGTATTTGCTTGGCGCGCTTGAGGGCTGGACGGAGGAAGAACGCCTCCCCGCCGATCAGATGCCGGCGCTGGAACGCTGGGTGCTGCACAAGCTGGCCGTGCTGTCGGATGAGCTCAAGGCGGCGGCCGTGGCCTATGACTTCAATCGCTACACCAGCCTGATCACCGAGTTCGTGCAGAACGATCTTTCGGCCTTCGCGATGGATGTCCGCAAAGACAGTCTCTATTGCGATGCGCCGACCGCGCCGGCCCGCCGCGCCTGGCGCACGGTTCTGGATCTCACCTTCCACGCCCTCACCCGCTGGCTGGCGCCGGTGATGGTATTCACCGCCGAAGAAGTGTGGGGCACCCGTTATCCGGATGCAGCCTCGGTGCACCTGCTGGAATGGCCGGACATCGATGCCGCCTGGCAGAACGCGGCGCTGGAAAAACAGTTCACACTTTCCCGCAAGTTGCGCGAGGAAGTCTATCTGAAACTGGAAGAACTTCGCCGTGCCAAGACGGTTGGCAGCTTCCTGGAAGCCAGCGTGACCATCACCACCACCCATGCCGACCGGATCGCGGCGCTGGCCGGGCTTGATCTTGCCGAACTGCTGCTTGTTGCCGATGTCTCATTGACCCATGGCGACACGGAAACGCTGACCGTTGAGAAGGCCGATCTGGCCAAATGCGCTCGCTGCTGGCGCCTCCTGCCTGATGTGAAGCCCGAAACCGAGCTGTGCGGGCGCTGCGATGCGGTCGTTCATGGCTAAGCGCGGCTTTCTCCTTGCGGCGCTGGTGCTGATCCTGGATCAGATCAGCAAATATTGGGTGCTGGAGATCATCCATCTGCCCGAACGCGGCGGCATCGATGTGCTGCCATTCTTCCGACTGACGTTTGTGGGCAATATCGGCGTGTCGATGGGGATGTTGCAGGCGGACAGCGACCTGGGCCGCTGGCTGCTCACTTTCATCACGGCTGGCATTGCGCTGGCGGTGGCGCTGTGGCTGCGGCGGGAGAAAAATCCGATGGATGTGGCCGCACTGGGCCTGGTGCTGGGCGGGGCGATCGGCAACATCCTCGATCGCGTGCGGTTCGGTTATGTTGTCGATTTCCTGCATTTCTTCTGGGGGCAAACCAGCTTCTGGGTCTTCAATCTTGCTGATGCTGCGATTACACTGGGTGTGATATTGCTGCTGGCCCGCGCCGTGCTGGCCAAGCCAGAGCCTGAAGCTGCTGTTAATTCAAGGGATGCCAAAGATGCGTAACCTGCTGATCCTGACCGTGGCCGCCCTGGCGCTGACTGCTTGTGGCGGCAAGAAGGACCGGCTTTCCGGCCGTGGCCCCGATGAACTGGCGATCGCCCGCGGCGCGCCGCTGGTGGTGCCGCCCGATTTTTCGCTGGCGCCGCCCAAGCCCGGCGCGCCGCGCGCTATGGGCGTCGATTCGCAGGCCGCTGCCATGGAAGCGCTGTTTGGCCCCGGCGTGAAGCCGCCGCCGAAGAGCGCCGCCGAACAGCAGTTGCTGGATCGCGCAGGCGCCAACACGCCCGATCCCGCCGTGCGCAGCCAGGCCGGCGATCCGCGCACCAGCACGGTGAACAAGGGCGTGTTCCTGCAGGAAGTGCTCGCGGCGCCCGTGGGCGTACGCGACAGCAAGGTGGCTGATCTCACCGTACCGAGCTAAAAACGCGCAAACCGCTTGTGGATCGAACGGCTGGGCCGCTTGATTTCCAGCCGGCTTTGACGTGATGTGCCGGACATGACGATGCGGGAAGAAACAGGTGGCTGCCATTGCGGCAAGGTGCATTTTCGGGTGCGGTTCGCCGATCCGCCCGAACTGCTCGACTGCAATTGTTCCATCTGCGCCAAGACCGGGTTCCTGCACCTGATCGTCGACAAGTCGGGTTTCACGCTGGAGCGCGGCGCTGATGCGCTGACCGATTATCGCTGGGGCAGCGGCACGGCGAAGCATCTGTTTTGCAGCACCTGCGGCATCAAGAGCTTCTATGTACCACGGTCGCACCCGGATGGGTTCAGCGTGAACTGGCGGGCGCTGGACGGGGTGGAGGATGTGAAGCCGCTGATCCGTCCCTATGACGGGAAGAACTGGGAAAAGGCCCGCGCAGACCTAGGTTAGAGCCCAGTTTGCCCGCGCTGTAGCAGCATCGCATCAGCCAGCACCAGCGCCACCATCGCTTCCAGCACTGGCGCGGCGCGGATGCCGACGCAGGGATCGTGGCGGCCCTTGGTGACGATTTCGGCAGCCTGGCCGTCCTTGGTGATGGTTTCGACCGGCGTGAGGATCGAACTGGTCGGCTTCAGCGCCATCCTGACCACGATGGGCTGGCCGGTGGAGATGCCGCCGGCGATGCCGCCCGCGTGGTTGGAGAGAAACTCCGGGCCATCCTCGCCGGGGCGCATCCGATCGGCGTTTTCCTCGCCACGCAAACGGGCAGCGGCAAAACCGTCACCGATTTCGACGGCCTTCACCGCGTTGATGCTCATGGCGGCGTTGGCCAGTTGCGCGTCGAGCTTGTGATAGAGCGGGCTGCCCCAGCCAGCCGGCACACCGGTCGCCACGCATTCGACGATGGCGCCGAGCGACGAGCCTGACAGCCTCGCCGCGTCGAGATGCTCTTCCCAGATTGCGGCCGTCACCGCATCGGGGCACCAGAAGGGATTGCGGTCGATCTCGGCGAGGTCGAAGCGGCTGCGATCAATAGCGATGCCTCCAATTTCAACCAGATAGGCGGCGATGTTTACCCCGGAGATGATCTTCCGTGCCACCGCGCCGGCGGCCACGCGGCTAGCGGTTTCGCGCGCCGAGGAGCGCCCGCCACCGCGCGGATCGCGCAGGCCGTATTTGGCATCATAGGCATAATCGGCGTGACCGGGCCGGTATTTGGCGGCGACGTCGCTATAATCCTTCGAACGTTGATCGACATTTTCGATCATCAGGCTGATCGGCGTGCCGGTGGTGCGGCCTTCGTACACGCCCGACAGGATGCGAACTGCATCCGGCTCCTGCCGCTGGGTAGTGAATTTCGATTGGCCGGGCCGGCGCTTGTCCAGGAAGGGCTGGATATCGGCTTCGGACAGGATGAGCCCGGGAGGGCAGCCATCGACAACAGCGCCGATCGCCGGGCCGTGGCTTTCGCCCCAGGTGGTGAAGCGCAGCAGGTGTCCGAATGTGTTGAGGCTCATTTTTCGAGCCCGATATCCGGCGCATCCTCCGCCTTCATGCCGATGACGTTGTAGCCGGCGTCGACATGGTGCGTTTCGCCCGTCACGCCGCTGGCCAGACCGGAGAGCAAGTAAAGGCCGGCGCCGCCGACATCCTCGATGGTGACGTTGCGGCGCAGCGGCGAATTATACTCGTTCCACTTCATGATGTAGCGGAAATCGCCGATGCCGCTGGCAGCCAGCGTCTTGATCGGGCCGGCGGAGATGGCGTTGACGCGCACATTCTGCGGGCCGAGATCCATCGCCAGATATTTCACGCTGCATTCCAGCGCGGCCTTGGCCACGCCCATGACGTTGTAGTGCGGGATCACCTTTTCGGCGCCGTAGTACGACAGGGTGAGCATGGCGCCACCGTCCGGCATCATCGTGGCGGCGCGCTGGGCGACGGCGGTGAAGCTGTAGACCGAGACGTTCATGGTCAACAGGAAGTTATCAAGGCTGGTATCGACATAGCGGCCGCGCAGCTCGTTCTTGTCCGAAAAGCCGATGGCGTGGACGAGGAAATCGATCGTGGGCCATTCAGCCGCCAGTGCGGCGAAGCAGGCGTCCATGCTTTCCACTGACGACACATCGCATTCGAACAGGCGGGCGACACCCAATGCTTCGGCCAGCGGGCGCACCCGCTTTTCCATCATCGGGCCCTGATAGCTGAAGGCCAGTTCGGCGCCCTGTTCCGCCAAGGCCTTGGCAATGCCCCAGGCCAGGCTCTTGTCGTTCGCCAGCCCCATGATGAGGCCGCGTTTTCCCGCCATGATTCCCATGAAAATCTCCTTGGCTGCCGGCCTTAATTGGCAATTGCGGCAATTTCCAGCCGGGCGCGGGCAATGGCGGCATTCAGCTGCGCGCCAAGTACCATCCCGAGCCCGATGATATAAAAATAGAGCAAGGCGATGATCACGCCGGCGAGGCTGCCATAGGTGAGCGCATAGCCACCAAACAGGGTGAGCGCGCGCGGCAGCTCCAGGGTGGTCGCCGTCCACGCCGCCGCTGTGGCCAGCGCACCGGGCCACACCGGGGCGATGCGGAACCGGCGTGGGCACAGCAGCGCAAACAGCCCCCACAGCGCCAGGAACAGCAGCACTGCCGGCACGATGCGTTGCAGGCCAAGCGCCGGGAAGATATTCGCCGCCATCGGCATCAAGCGGTAGACGAAGGTTTCGGCGCCGGTCACCACCACCTGCGCGGCAAAGGCGATCAGCAGCAGCAGCACCAGGCCCAGCACCTCGAGCAAGCCGAGCAGGCGCCAACGCAGATAGGGCATTTCCGATTCCCGGCCATAGGCCTGGGTGACGATGGTGCGCAGCGTGACCAGCACGCCCGACGACGTCCACAGCGCCACCGCCAGGCTGAAGGTGATGACGCCGCTGCTCGAATCGGCCGCGATGACGTCGGTCAGCGCCGGGGCGATGAGTGCGGCGACATTGCTGGGCAGCGCAGTGAGGAAGCCGTTGACGGCCGCCAACCCATCGGCGGTGCGGCCCAGTTGCCCGGCGATGGCGGCGAGCAGGATGACGAAGGGAAACAGGGTGACCAGGCTGAGATAGGCGAGATTGCCGGCGTGGGTGAAGCCATGTTCAAAGGTGCCGCTGGCGGTATCACGCGCGATGGCAGGCCACGACAGCCGGCGGCTCGGGCTAGCTTCAACCATCCAGCCCTTATCCGTCCAATGTCGCGCGAATGTTGCGCGGATCGACGAAGCTGGCGGCAAAGGCCTTCAGTTCTTCGTGATCGGGCGGGATATCAATCTGCACCGTCACCAGTTGATCGCCGCGGGTGCCATCCAGCTTGCGAAAACCCCTGCCCTTTAGCCGAAACATCTTGCCCGATGCGGTGCCGGGCGGGATGGACAGCGAGACCATACCTTCGGCGGTGGGCATGCGGATCTTGGCGCCGAGCACGGCTTCATCCAGCTTGATCGGCAAGGTGAGGCGCACATCGTTGCCGTCGCGGGTAAGGGCGCGGTGCGGCCCGATCTCGATGGTGACGATGGCATCGCCGTGGCCGCCGGGGCCAGCCTCCCCCTTGCCGGCCAGCCGCACCTGCTTGCCCGTTTCAAGGCCAGCGGGCAGCTTGATTTCGATCGTCTGGCCGGAACGCAGGGTGACGCGCTGCGGGGTCAGCTGCACGGCATCGACGAAGGGCACAGTCAGGCGATAGGCAACATCGGGCCCGCGCACCTGGGTGCGGAAACCGCGGCCACCACCACTTGCGGCGCCGCTGCCGCCGAACGGGCTGCGGCCACCAAAGATTTCGGCAAACAAATCATCGGCGGCACCGGCAAAATCCGCGCCGCCGCCGCTGCGGCCATTGCTGCCGAAATCGCGCGGGTTGAAACCGCCGCCACCGCCAAATCCACCACCACCAAAGGGGTTGGTGGGCTGGCCATCCGGGCCGATCTCGCCGCGATCAAACTGCGCGCGCTTGGCTGTATCAGACAGCAGCTCATAGGCGAGGTTGGCTTCCTTGAAGCGTTCCAGCGCCTTGGGATCATCGGCGTTGCGATCCGGGTGATTGTCCTTGGCGAGCTTGCGGAACGCCTTCTTGATGTCGGCATCCGTTGCCGACCGCGGCACGCCCAAAACGCTGTAGGGATCTCGCATCGTCTGTCTTTATCCTGTTGGCCCAAAGATTGGCAGCAAGGGCCCGCTTTGCAAGCCCATACAGCCACCCTGCGGCACTGGCCAGCGTCACCGCCGTGCGGCATGGGCGAAAGCCATGATGCACCGCTTGATTCGCCCCCTCACCTGGCTGGCCCTGCCGCTTGCCTTGGTTGCTTCCCAACCGGCGCTGGCCTGGGGCGAATATGCCCACCGGTTGACCGGCCGCATCGCGCTGGCCCAGCTCACACCGTTGGTGCGTGCTGAGGTGAAACGCCTGTATCGCGCCGAAGCTGCATTGAACACGCCCGAATGCCGGCTGCGCAGCATCGAGGAGGCCAGCGTGTGGCCCGATTGCGTGCGCGCCCGTTATCGCGACCGTTTCGCCTTCTCTGCACCCTGGCACTATCAGAACATCAGTGTGTGCGGCGATTTCGACATCACCGCCAAATGCCCGGACGGCGATTGCGTGACGGTGCAGATTTCGCGCCAGCAGGCCATATTGGCTGATCGCAGCCGGCCGGCGCACGAACGCCTGCAGGCCTTTGGCTTCCTGGTGCATTTCGTGGGCGACATGCACCAGCCGTTGCACCTGGGCGACAAGGCCGATCTGGGCGGCAACCAGGTGCGTGCCGATTATGGCTATAAGCAGCGGTTGAACCTGCACTGGATCTGGGATGGTGACCTGGCCGAACGCGCGCTGACCGAACCGCCGGCGATCACGCCGCAGCGCATCACGCCGGCACAGGCCCGCGCCTATACCGCCGGCCCGGCCGACACCGCAGCACGGGTGGCGCTTTGGGCACGTGACGTGTGGGAGATTTCGCGCACGGTCGTCTATCCGCAACTACAGGGTTATCCCGACAGTTGCCCGATCCCCGCCGACCAACGCCGCGCCTTGCCGCGCGGGATGGTGACGCCCGACTATATCACCAAGGCGACTCCAGGCGTGCGTGATCAGGTGGCCAAGGCCGGCAGCCGCATCGCCCTGCTGTTGAACGAGGCGCTGGCGCCGGGCGGGCGCACACGGTAACCTGCCTGCCGGGAGATCCCGGCCATGAACCTCGACGACGAACAGGAAAGCAGCAACATCGTTGATCGGCGCGGAGAGCGCGGCGGCGGCGGTGGCATGCGGCTGCCGATTGGCGGCGGCAAGCTGGGCATCGGCGGCATGCTCGTGGTTGGCGTCATCGCGCTGCTGCTCGGGCAGAACCCGTTGGCGATGATCGGCATGGTGGAAGGCGCCGGCGTTGGTGGCCCTGGTGTTGGCCAGCCCCAGGAAGCGGTGGCTCCATCAGCGCCGGCCGCTCTGAATGGCACGCATGACCGGTTCATCGCCAAGGTTCTGGGCAGCACCGAACGCACCTGGGATGCGGTGTTCCGCGATCAGCTGGGCAAGCCCTATCCGCAGCCCAAGCTCAATCTGTTCGAAGGCGGCGTGAACAGCGGCTGTGGCCAGGCCGACAGTGGCATGGGGCCGTTCTATTGCCCGGCCGATCGCGAGGTCTATCTGGATGCCAGCTTCTTCGATGATCTGTCCCGCCGCTTTGGCGCGCCCGGCGATTTTGCTGCCGCCTATGTGATCGCGCACGAAGTGGGCCATCATATCCAGACCGTGCTGGGCATTTCCGCCGAAGTGCAGAAGGCCCGCCGCGCGTCAGGCCCGGCTGAGGGCAATGCGCTTTCGGTGCGGCAGGAATTGCAGGCCGATTGCCTTGCCGGGGTTTGGGCGCACCATAATCGCGATCTGCTGGAAGCCGGTGACATCGAGGAAGGCCTGCGCGCTGCCCAGGCCATCGGCGATGACACGCTGCAGAAAAAGGCCGGGGCGCGGGTGAATCCGGAAAGCTTCACCCACGGCACGTCGGCGCAGCGCATGCGCTGGCTGCAGGCCGGGCTGCAATCCGGGCAGATGAACAGTTGCGACACCTTTACGGAGCGCAAGCTCTAAAGCGGATCAGCCCTTGCGGTCGCTGATGGTGATGCGGCCGCGGGCAACGCCGGTGTCGCCATCTTCCACGGCGATCACCATGCGGTCACCATCTTCGGTGGTGCCGGTGAGCGTGTTGCCGCTGCGGCTGGGGGTGCGACCCTTATCGGCCAGGGCCTTGGCATACCAATTTGCCACCTGCGTTGCCGTGCCCGGCGCGCTGAAGCCCAGCAGCACCTGACCGCGGCCGTCGCCATTCTTGCCACTGGCTTGCACGTTCACGCTGGTCAGCTTGGCACCAGGATAGCGGCCCACCCCGTCCAGATCGAATTTCGCATCGGATTCAATACCGTCCGGGATGCTCACCTTGCCGGCAATGCCACCGGGCAGCTTCAGTTCGACCTCGCCCTTTTCCATGTCGGCCTTGATGTTCACGCCGGTCTCGCCGGCGGCGCCCTCATCCCAATCCTTGTCGACACTGATCGCGGCCGCTTCGGCCTGTTCCTTCTCATCAACGCGCCGGGCATCGCAGGCCGCCACGGCGACACCGCACAACAGGATGGCGATCAAGGCATTCTTCATGGTGTCAGGCTCCAGTGTATTGCCGTAACAATACACGATGAATGAAGGGCAATCAATGGCCCTTGCGCGGGATGGCGTGCAGCGCGGCCACGATCAGCGCGCCGAGCGCAACGCCGAACAGCCCGGCGCCGCCCGCTTCGGCCAACCACGTGGCAAAGCCACCCGCGCCTTCCACGGCTTGCATGGCGGCATGCAGCAGATCATGCGGCGCATCGACGCCGAACTTGTGCAGGCCGTCGATCACGATATGGCCGCCCACCCACAACATGGCCGCCAGCCCAACCCAGCCCAGAAGCACAAGGAACGGCGGCATGCCAACGACCAGACCGCGCCCGATCGCGGCCACAGCGCCATTGCGCTTGCGGGCAAGGAACACCCCGAAATCATCGGCCTTCACGATCAGCGCGACGGCGCCGTAGACCATGGCGGTAATTCCCAGCGCCACCACCACCAACGCGGCGGCCTGTTCGGCGATGGGCTCCTGTTCCACCGTGCCCAGCGCGATCGCCATGATTTCGGCCGACAGGATGAGATCGGTGCGGATGGCGCCCGATACCATCGTGCGCTCCTTCTCCACTGGGTCCATCGCAGCATCGTCTGCGGCGTCTTCATCATGCGGGTTCAGCTTTTCCCACAATTTTTCCGCGCCTTCGAAACACAGGAACGCCCCGCCCGCCATCAGCAGCGGGGTGATTACCACCGGCAGGAAGTAGGACAGCGCCAGCGCACCGGGCAGCAGAAACACCAATTTGTTCTTCAGGCTGCCGCGAGCGATCTTGGCGACAATGGGGATTTCGCGATCCGCCGCAAAGCCGGTGACATAGCGCGGCGTGACGGCAGCATCATCGACCACCACGCCGGCCGCCTTGGCCGAAGCCTTGGCCGCCGCCGCTGCGGTATCATCCAAGCTGGCGGCCGCCATGGTGCCTACATCATCGACACTGGCCGCCGCGACCTTGGCGATCGCCGCAATATCATCCAGCAATGCAAACAGGCCGCTTGCCATGCGTTATCCCTCGAAAATGCTGCCGTTTGATACCGCAGCTTAACGCCAGCGCAATGCGACGTTCAGCGGCGGTCGCGCACAGCGAGCAGGATGGCCGCTAATAAACCCACGCCCAGCCCTGCCAGCAGCCCCACAGACGGCTGCCCGGCGAGCATACCGCCGATGGCGCCCGCCACCAGCCCAAAGGCGATGAAGATACCGCCGCCACGTTGTGGTGGACGCGAAACAGGAGAACCGGGAGACGCCATGCCCAGCCCCTTGCACCAGAGCGACGGCCAGCGCCAGAGGCGCGTGCGCCTTGCGCTGTCTTGCCCATCCGGTAAACCCTGTCTGGTGCATAGGTTCCTGCCCCTCTTGCTCGCCGCTGCGGCCGGAACCGCGCAGGCCCAAACTGCGCCCGCTGGGCCGCCGCCGCCAGCACCAGCCGCCGAGCCTGTCGCTCCGCCTGTGACCGTCGATATTCCGGGGCCGCAAGCCCCTCTGCCCGATCTGCCCGGCGGCGAGGCTGTGGCGTGGCCTGATGTCGAATCGACCAGCTCCGGCGATGCTGATGCGCCGGATGCCGCCGTTCGATACAGCGTTGAAGTCAGCGGACTGGCCGAACTGGGCCTCGACGATGAGTTTCGCGGCCTGTCGACGCTGTGGCTGCATCGGGGCGAAGAGACCAACCTGGCACAATTGGGCCGCCGCATCGCCGAAGACCGTGATCTGGTCGATTTGCTGCTGCGCTCGATAGGTCATTATGGTGGCCAGGCCCGCATCAGCATCGCGCCGGGCACCGCCGCCGCGCCGGCCAGCGTCGTGCGGGTCGTTGCCCAGCCCGGCCCCGTCTACAATTTCCGCGAAATCACCATCACGGCATCGCCGGGTGCCGTGAACAGCAGTGACCCCGCCCGCATTGTCGGCCGGCTGTTGCCGATCCGGGTGGGCGATGCAGTGGAAGCCGCGCGCGTGCAATCGGCGCAGGATGGCCTGCCGATCCGCCTCGCCGATGCTGGCTATCCGTTCGCGCGCATTGCGCTGCCCGATATCACCATCGATCATGCCAGCCGCGACGCCACGCTGGTGCAAAGTGTCGATCTGGGCCGGCGCGGCGTGTTTGGCGCCATCCGCATCGATAATGGCGTGAAGGGCATGGACGAAAAGCATGTCGCCCTGCTCGCCCGCTTCAAGCCCGGTGACCGGTACAGCAACGCTGGCCGCGAGGATCTGCGCCGTGCACTGGTGCAAACCGGACTGTTCGGCGCGGTGGCGATCAAGCCTGGCGAAGGCGCCGTGCGCGAGGATGGCACACAGACGGTCAATCTCGACATCAACAGCGAAGCCGCACCGATGCGCACCATCGCCCTGTCCGGCGGTTTTTCCACCGGCCAGGGCGTGCGCGCCGAAGGCAGCTGGACCCACCGCAACCTGTTCCCGCCCGAAGGCGCCTTCACCGCCCGTGCTGTCGCCGCGCAACGCGAGCAGGTGGCGCAGGTGGAACTGCGCAAGCGCAATTTCGGCCAGCGCGATCGGCAATTGCTGGTTGCCGGCGGCTTTACGGCCAGCCAGCAATTCGCCTTTGCCGCCGAAACGCTGGGCATATCGGCGGCACTGGCGCGCGAATCCAACATCCTCTGGCAGAA
>JAIXPM010000377.1 GCA_027486275.1 Sphingomonadales bacterium
GCCATCGGCAGCGGCGGCCAGATCCTCCTCGCCATTCACCACCACGCGTACCAAGAGCCAGGCATCGTTGGACTGGGAGCGCACCATTTCGACCCCGGCAGGCAGATCGCCGCGCCAATTGGGGCCAACAATGGCATAGCGGCCGCCATTGGCACCCACCGTGCGTGTGCCGAGGACGGCGATCACATCGCTCGTGATGCTCATCAGCGCGGCGGAATGATAGCGCTTGAGCTGCGGGATCGAGAAGAACACCGGGCCTTGGCTCAGGTCGAGCCAGGCCGAGCCGTAAAGTGTGTCGTTGTTGGGCGTCGTCACCTCACGGGTGGTGGCATCGGCCAGCGTCAGCCGCGGGATCAGGGCGTTGATGCCGGTTCCCATGCCGGCGGCGGACATGCGAGCCACCTGCGCCTGCCTGGTACGCAGCATTTCATAGGGTGCAAAGCCGAAGCGGAAAGCGCGGCGCAGGGCCTGGATTTCCGGTGTGTCGGGCAGCGGAGCCGGGATCACATTTGCCGGCGCGGCGAGCTTGGCCGCAGGCTTTGCGGGCGCAGGTTTGGCAACCGGCTTGGCCGGTGTAGCCTTTTTCGCGGGCGCACGTGTCGGCGCGGCAGCCCCCGGCTGGGCCAGCAAGGCCAGTGCGACGGCGACGATTCCCCAATGGTGGCGCATTCGCCTCTCCCTGATCATTTCGTCCGTCAATGCCCAAGGGGGTGAGCGGCGTAAAGTGCGGTGTTGCGAATCTCTCGATCAGGAGTGGGAAGAATGAGCGAAGCCTATATCGTTGCCGCCCAGCGCACCGCCGGTGGCCGCCGTGGTGGCCTGCTGCGCGATTGGCATCCGGCTGATCTTGCCGGCAAGGTGCTGGATGCGCTGGTCGACAAGACCGGGGTTGATCCGGCCCTGATCGAAGATGTGATCATGGGCTGTGTGGGCCAGGGCGGCCAGCAGAGCACCAACGTCGCGCGCAATGCCGTGCTCAGCTCAAAGCTGCCGGAATCGGTGCCGGGCACCTCGGTGGACCGCCAGTGCGGCTCCAGCCAGCAGGCCATCCATTTCGCCGCCGCCACGGTGATGAGCGGCCAGATGGACGTGGTGATCGCCGCCGGCGTCGAATCGATGACCCGCGTGCCGATGGGCATGACCGTAGCGCTGCCCGCCAAGGCCGGCATGGGCATGCCTTATGGCGATGCCATGGCCGCGCGCTACCCCGGCATCCAGTTCAGCCAGTTCACCGGCGCCGAAATGATCGCCGCCAAATATGGGCTGACCAAGGACATGCTCGACGAATTTGGCTATGAAAGCCAGGTGCGCGGTGCCCGGGCGGCCAAATCGGGCGCGTTCGATGCCGAAATCGTGCCGATCAACGTGACGACGCATGATGGCGCGCCGCACGTCCATACCCAGGATGAAGGCATCCGCTTTGATGCCAGCCTGGAAGGCGTGAAGGGCGTCAAACTGATCAACCCGGAAGGCGGCCGGCTGACGGCGGCGACCAGCAGCCAGATCTGCGACGGCGCATCGGGCGTGCTGATTGTCAACGAACGCGGGCTGAAGGCGCTGGGCGTCAAGCCGCTGGCCCGCATCCACACCATGACGGTGGTTGGCGAAGACCCGGTGATCATGCTGGAAGCGCCCATCGGCGCCACCAAGAAGGCGCTGCAGCGCGCCGGCATGAGCATCAGCGATATTGATCTCTATGAGGTGAACGAGGCCTTTGCTTCGATCCCGATGGCCTGGCTGCAGGTGCTGCAAGCCGATCATGCCCGCCTGAACGTCAACGGCGGCGCGATTGCGCTGGGGCACCCGCTCGGCGCGTCGGGCACCAAGCTGATGACGACGCTGGTGCACGCCCTGCACGCCCGCGGCAAGCGCTGGGGCCTGCAGACCATGTGCGAAGGCGGCGGCTTGGCCAACGTCACCATTATCGAGGCGCTTTGACATGACCTATACCCAGATCGCCCTCGATATCGACGGGCCCATCGCCACCATCACGCTCGATCGGCCGGAGAAATTGAACGCCTTCACCGGCGTGATGATGACCGAAATCATCGCGGCGTTCGACGAAACCGACGCCAATGATCAGGTGAAGGCCGTCATCGTCACCGGCCGCGGCCGCGCCTTCTGCGCCGGGGCCGATCTCAGCGCCGGCGCTGCCACCTTCGATTATGAAAAACTGGGCGGCGCCCGCAGCGCCAATCCGATGCAGGACGATGGCAGCATCGACTGGACGCACCCGGCCACTCGCGACGGCGGCGGCCAGATGACCATGCGCATCTTCCGCAGCCTCAAACCGGTGATCGCCGCCGTGAACGGGCCGGCAGTGGGCATCGGCGTCACCATGCAATTGGCGATGGACATGCGGCTGGCCAGCGACACGGCGCGCTTCGGTTTCGTCTTTGCCCGGCGCGGCATCGTGCCGGAAGCCGGATCGAGTTGGTTCCTGTCCAAGCTTGTTGGCCTGCCGCAGGCGCTGGAATGGTGCATGACCGGCCGCGTGTTCGATGCGGCTGAAGC
>JAIXPM010000266.1 GCA_027486275.1 Sphingomonadales bacterium
CGCGCGGCGCCCACCACAGCCTGGTGCCCGGCGTGAAATCCATCGAAATTGCCCAGCGCCACGATGCCGCCACGCAAATGGCCAGGCAGGGCGGCGCCCCCAGAAATCAGGTCCACGCGATCAGCTCCATGGGCAGGCGGCTTAGCGGGGAGCCAGCCCGGCGGCAAGCAGCCGTGCCGTATTGCCGCCCATCACCTTGGCGATGTCGGCCGCGTTCATGCCCGCCTGCATCAGGGCCTGAGTGACGACATCGAGATGCGCGGTATCGAAACCCACCGTGGTGGCGCCATCATAATCGCTGCCCAGCCCGACATGATCGATGCCGGCCACCTTCACCGCGTGCAGGATCGCCTTGGCGGTAGCCTCCGGTGTCGGCTGGCAGATGGCGGCATCCCAATAGCCGATGCCCACCACGCCACCATTGGCAGCCAGCGCGCGCAACTGATCATCGGAAAGGTTGCGCGGCGTGTCGCACGTGCCTTTCACGCCGCCATGGCTCACCACCACGGGCCGCGTGGCAATCTTCAGCACGTCGGCATAGGCGGCGGGGCTGCTGTGGGCGACATCGATGATCATGCCGCGCTTCTCCGCCTCGCGCACCACTTCGGCGCCCAGTACGGTGAGCCCGCCCTTCTTCTCCCCCGCCATCGAACCGGCCAGTTCTGTATCGAAAAAATGCGCCAGCCCCAGCATGCGGAAACCCGCGTCGTGCAGTCGCTTCACATTGGCCAAATTGCCTTCCAGATTCTGCCCGCCTTCGGTGGAGAGCAGCGCGCCGGTCACGCGCTTGCCCGCCGCACGGTCCGCCAGCAGGCTGGCGAGATCATCCGGCGTCTTGATGATGCGCAGACGGCCATCGGCGCGTTTCTGCACATCGTGCAGCTTTTCGGCGTGCCAGAGCGAGCGTTCCAGCAGGCTGCCCCACGTGCGGACGGGCTGCCCCTGTGCGATTACCAGCGGGGTGATATTGTCGGTCTCGCCCGAATTTTTCTCGTAATTCTGCCCGCGCGGCGTCTTCGTGACGCTGGAAAACACCTGCAATGCGACATTGCCGGTCTCCAGCCTTTTCAGATCGACATGGCCATCACTGGATTCCGACAGCAGATCGCGTTTCCACATCAGCGTATCGCTGTGCAGATCGATCACGGTCAGCGTCTTGTGCAGCGCCTGGGCCTTGGCGCTTACCGGCCACGTCGCGCCCGTCTGCTTGTTCATTCCACGCTCGGCGATGCCCGGGGCAAAGCCGAACAAGCCCACCGCCGCCACGCCGAGCAGCGCCGCCGTTCCCCACACCAGCTTCTTCATCGGATTCCCCTTATCGCCGTTCCAGCGTGATGAACGCATATCCCGGCTTGTCGCCCTCCGGTTCATGCGTCACCCGCGCCACTTCTTCCCAGCGCGCCGGATCGAAGGCGGGCAGGAACGTGTCGCCCTCAGGCTCCGCGTCGATCTCAGTCAATTCCACCCGCGTCGCGATGGGGAGTGCGAGCGCATAGATCTCCGCCCCGCCGATGATCATGATGTGGCCCCGGATGCGAGGGTCAAGGCCCGCCGCCGCAACCGCTTCGGCCAGGCTGGGCACCACCGTCACCCCGTCCGCCGCCCAACTCGCATCACGGGTGAGCACGATATTCTGGCGGCCGGGCAGGGGCTTGCCGATCGATTCGAACGTCTTGCGGCCCATCACGACGGGCTTGCCGACCGTGATCGCCTTGAAGCGCTTCAGGTCCGCCGGAAGGTGCCAGGGCATGGCGCCCTTGTTGCCGATCACGCCGTTTCGGGCGCGGGCAACCACCATGGTGACATCAAGGCTCATACCGCCACCGGCGCGGCGATATGCGGATGCGGGTCGTAGCCGGTGATCAGGAAGTCCTCCAGCCGATAGGAGAATAGATCCTCCGGCTGTTGCGCGAAGTCCAAACGCGGGAAGGGGCGGGGCGTGCGGGACAACTGCTCCGTCACCAGATGCTCGTGGTTGGAATAGAGGTGACAATCCGCCCCCATCCAGGTGAGCACACCCGGTTCCAGTCCGCACTGCTGCGCCAGCATGCGGATCAGCACGGCAGCTTCGAAGATGTTGAACGGGAAGCCCAGCCCCAGATCGCAGCTGCGCTGATAAAGGATGCCGGATAGGCGACCATCAGCGACGAAATACTGATAGGTCATGTGGCACGGCGGCAGCGCCATGCGGTGCAGTTCGGGCACGTTCCAGCCGGTGAAGATATGCCGGCGGCTGGCGGGATTGTGTTTCAGGCCGTTCACCAGTTCGATCATCTGGTCGAACGGCGTATCGGCGCGGAAACTGCCGTCTTCATTGGCTGCGTAACGCGGCCAGCGCCGCCACTGCACGCCATAGACCGGCCCCAGATCACCCCATTTCGCGGCAAAATCATCGTCTGCGATGATGCGCGCTTCGAAATCATCGCGGCTGATCGCTTCGCCGGTGGCCTTGCGATAGGCATCGAGCGGCCAGTCGGTCCAGATGTGCACGCCCTGTTCCACAAGCGGGCGGATGTTCGATTCGCCGTTCAGGAACCAGATCAGCTCCTTCACCGCCGATTTCCAGAACACGCGCTTGGTGGTGAGCAGCGGCACCGTACCATCGGAAAGATCGAATTTCAGCGTCTCGCCAAACAGAGCGCGCGTTCCCGTGCCGGTGCGATCGCCACGCGTGACGCCCGTGCGCCACACACGGTCCATCAGAGAGAGATACTGCTGTTCGCCGCTTGAAGTCATTGCCCCTTGTCAGGGATATGGCGCGCCCGCGTCAACCATTGCCACAACGCTTGCGAACCCCAGCAGGGAGCAGGCGATGTTCGGCACAGCCACGACAGGCACCAGCCACGATATCCAGGCCATTCCCGGCCTGTGGCGCGACGCGCACGGTGAGGCGGCGGCCTTGTCGAGCCGGGGGCGGGACCATGCCGCCTTGCGATTCGCCATGCTGAAGGATCGCAAGATCGTGCTGATGGACCGGCTGGGCTGGGATCTGCAATCGCCCGATGGCCTGCATGAGCTGGACGAATATGATGGCGACGACACGCTCTACCTGATCGTTCATCAGCCCGAAACCGGCCGGCACCTGGGCTCGGTGCGGCTGCTGCCCTCCACCGGCGCGCATCTGCTGGGCGACAAGTTCGCGCATCTGTGCGCCGATGGTGTGCCGGTGGGCCCCGATGTGTGGGAGATCACCCGGCTGGTCACTGCGCCTGGTCTGTCGCGGGCCGAGGCACTTCAGGTGCGCCGACAATTGGCAATTGCCCTGCTAGAACATGCACTTGCAAACAGAATTCAATATTATATCATGGTCACACATCTGCCGTGGTTGCCGAGCTTGCTGTCCATCGGCTGGGATGCTGAACCACTGGGCCTGCCGCACGGAGAGGGCGTGAATGCCGTCGCCGCGCTGCGGATCCATATTGATGAGACTACTTTGCAGCGCCTGCGCGCAGCCTGGGCGATTGCCCAGCCTGTGCTGGTGCCGCCCGCTATCGGCCGGGAGAATGAACAGGCGTTTTGACCCTGCGTCTGTCGCTTTCCTGCCGAGGATGCCCCGGCCTGCTGAATCCACCTGCAAACGGCCCTCCCCGTGCGCAGAATTTGGTGCAGGCCGGGGCATCCACCCTGTAATGAACCTCCGGCCATGATGCAGCCTGAACTGCTTGCCCTGTGGCATGTCGCGCTGGCAGAGGCCTTGTTGCTGGTGGCTTTGCTGGTGACCATCAACGGGCTGGATGATCTGGCCATCGATGTGCTGTGGCTGATGATGCCGCGCCACCGCCGGCAGCCACAACCGCTGCCGCCCGCACCGCCACCAGCACGTTTTGCCATACTGATCCCGGCTTGGGATGAATCGGCGGTGATCGGTGCCATGCTGCAGCGCCTGCTGGCCACGCTGGACTGGCCGGATTATGCCGTGTTCGTTGGCCTTTATCCCAATGATCCCAAAGGTCAGGCGGCGGTGGCGGCGCTCGACGACCCGCGGCTGCACGTGGTAGTTGGTGCTGCACCCGGCCCCACCACCAAGGCCGATTGCCTGAACAGCTTGTGGCGGGCGGTTTTGGCAGAGGAGGCGGCCAGCGGCCGGGCGTTTGCGGCCATCGTGCTGCACGATGCCGAAGATCTGGTGCACGCCTGCGAACTGCAGGTGTTTGCCGCCCATCTGCCCAAATATGCCATGGTGCAACTGCCGGTTCTGCCGCTGCCCGATGCTGGCAGCCCATTGATTTCCGGTCATTATATCGATGAATTTGCAGAAGCGCATGCCAAGGATCTGCTGGTGCGGCAGTGGCTGGACGCGGCGGTGCCGGCGGCCGGCGTGGGCGTTGCCATCGATCGGGCCATGATGGGCCGCATTGCCGATGCCCGCGACGGCGCCCCCTTTGATGCCGCCAGCCTGACCGAGGATTATGAACTGGGCCAGCATGTTCACGCACTGGGTGGGCGCGGTCGGCTGGTGTGGGTGCTGGCCGAAGGCCAGCCGGTGGCAACGCGGGAGCATTTTCCGGCCAGCTTTGATGCGGCCGTGCGGCAGAAAGCGCGCTGGCTCACCGGTATCGCGCTGGCCGGCTGGGATCGGATCGGGTGGCGCGGTGGGCTGGTCAATCGCTGGATGCTGCTGCGCGATCGCAAGGCGCCGTTGATGGCGCTGCTGACGCTGGCTGCCTATGGCATTGCCTTGCTGCTCGGCATCGATAGCCTGCTGCGGCTGGCGTTGCCAGCGGCGGCGCGGCTGCCGCCAGTGGCGGGCGACGTCACGCGGGCGCTGCTGTGGCTGAACTGGACACTGCTGTGCTGGCGGCTGCTGGTGCGGGCGCTGTTCACCTTGCGCGTGCATGACCTGAACCAAGCGATATTGACGCCGCCACGTGCGCTGATCGGCAATTTCATCAACGCCATGGCGGCACTGCGCGCACTGTCGCGCTATGCCCAGGCGGTGCGAACAGGCCGGCGCCTCGCGTGGGACAAGACGATCCACCGTTTCCCCGGCTTTTCTCCATGAAGGCTGTGGGCCTGACTGGCCGGCCGCTGCGGGCCTTCACCGGGCTGGGGCTGCTGCTGGCACTGTGGATCGGCATGCGGCTGCCGGCGATGCAGCACGATCTGCAGGCGCTGGCACGGCTGGCGACGGGTACAGCCCGGCCGCCGCCGCGACGAACTCCGGCTCCGATCATGACGGCGCAGTTGTCGCCTTTGCCGGCCGCGTTGCAGCGGCCGGTGACGCCGCCCTTGCTGGCGCTGCCCGCGGCGCTGCGGCTGCCACCTACGGCCAGCCAATCCCTGCTACAGCTCACGCCGCAACAGCCAGCCCGATTGCAGCCGGCAACACCGCCATCGGTACATCTCGCCGTTCCGCCCGCCAGCGTGCCGCCATCTGATTCGGCTTTCACCCTGGCAAGTGCTGCCTATGATCGCTCGCGCGCTGGTCAGCGCCGCCAGGCCGCCGCGCTGTTCGATGCGGCGCTGGCCCTGCAGCCGGGCAATCGCCAATGGCGGGCTGAACGTTCTGCGCTGGGCCGGCGCTGGCAGTTGGGCAGCTTTGCCCTGCTGCGCGATAGCGGGCCGCTGCCCAATCAGCCGGGCAATGGCTTGCCCGGTGCCGCCGCGTCACCCGTGCTGGGCGGCGGGCAGGTGGGGGGCAGCCTCGCCTTTGTCACCGATCCCTATGCGCGCCGGCCGCTGGCACTGGTGGCGCGGACCAATGTCGCTGCCGATCCAAAGGGCGTGCGCGGTGAGACCGC
>JAIXPM010000387.1 GCA_027486275.1 Sphingomonadales bacterium
GGCTATCGCACCATGTTCATCGATACGTCGCCCACGCTGGAAACCGCGATTGGCCTTTATGAGCGGCTGGGATTCAAGTGCATTTCGGCCTATCCGGAAGTGGAAGTGCCGGAAATCATGTTCCCGCACTGGGTGTTCATGGCCAAAGACCTTTGAAAACAGGGGAAAACCCGAAATGAAGAAACTGATCCTTGCCGCACTGCTCGCCACCGCCACGCCGGGGTTTGCCGACACGCTCTACACCAATGCCAATGGCTATACGCTCGACAGCAAGGGCGAATTGCAGCGCTTTGCGACGCTGGTGGTGGACGATGCTGGCAAGGTGAAGGCCACGTTGAAAGCCGGCGCGGCGCTGCCCGCCGGTGCAAAGGTGGACATGGCCGGCGCCACGCTGTGGCCGGGCCTGATTGATGCGCACGGCCACGTGATGCGGCTGGGTGAGCTCAAACTGGTGGTCGATCTGCGCGATTCCGCTTCCATCCCCGAAGCCCTGGGCCGCATCAAGGCGGGCATTCCGGCCACCGGCTGGATCATGGGCCGCGGCTGGAACCAGGAACGCTGGTATGCCGATGGCAAATTGATCAACCGCTTCCCCACCGCTGCCGAACTGGATGAAGTCACCGGTGACCGCCCGGCCTGGTTCACGCGCGTTGATGGCCACGCCGGCTGGGCCAACACGGCCGCCCTGAAAGCCGCCGGCATCACCCGTGATTCCAAGGCGCCGGATGGCGGCGAGATCATCCGCGATGCCGCCGGCAACCCCACCGGCGTGTTTGTCGACAAGGCGATGGCGCTGATCACCCGCGTCATCCCCAATGACGATGAAAAGCGTCTGGATCTGGTGCTGGAAAAGAGCCTGGAAACCATGGCCGAAGTCGGCCTGACCGGCGCGCATGATGCCGGCATGGATAAGCCGACCTGGGATCGCTACGTGCGTTTCGCCAAGGCCGGCAAGCTGACGGCGCGCATCTATGCGATGGCGGGCGGCCCCGACAACCGCAAGGCGATCGCGCCGAATGGCCCGATTCCGTGGAGCGAGGGCGATCTTGTCGCCATGCAGTCGATGAAGCTGGTCTCCGATGGCGCGCTCGGCAGCCGCGGTGCCTATTTGATCGCGCCCTATAGCGACATGCCGAACACGCGCGGGCTGGACATCACCCCGGCCGAAAAGCTGAAGACCTATATCACGCAAGCCTCGCGCGATGGCTTCCAGGTCAACGTCCACGCCATCGGCGATCAGGCCAACCGCTCCACCATGGATGGCTTTGCCGCTGTGCCGCTGAGCGAGCGTCTCGCCCGCCGTCACCGCAACGAACATGCGCAGATTGTCGACATGGCGGATCTCGGCCGCTTTGCCAGCTTGAAGGTGATCGCCTCCATGCAGCCCACCCACGCCACGTCCGACAAGGGTATGGCCGAAGCGCGGCTGGGTGAAGGCCGGCTGGGCGGCGCCTACGCGTGGCAGCAGATCAAGAAATCCGGCGCAGAACTGGCCTTCGGCAGCGATTTCCCGGTCGAACCGCCCGATCCGATGTTCGGCCTGCACGCCGCCGTGACGCGGCAATCGCGCGATGGCCTGCCCGTCGGTGGATGGCGCCCGTGGGAAAAGGTGAGCCTGGCCGATGCCTTCGCCGGCTTCACCACCTGGGCCGCCCGCTCTGGCCACAACGAAACCAAGGTGGGTACGCTGGAACCGGGCAAATATGCCGATTTCATCACCCTGGAACGCGATCCGTTCGCGGCGCCGGAAGGCGATCTGTGGAAGATCAAGGTGACAGCCACCTGGTTGGCCGGAAAACAGGTGTTCAAGCGGAAGTAAGGGGCGGCCT
Organism: Sphingomonadales bacterium; assembly: GCA_027486275.1. Next base: position 1,830 of record JAIXPM010000387.1, read on the forward strand.
CCGCCCCGGACGAGATCCGGGGCGGAGGGACTTTCTTTCTGCTTTCCCGATAACGCCGCTCATGTCACTTTCCCCGCAAGAACACGGGGAGCACATCCATGGCCGATTTCAGCATCAACCGCCGGCATTTGCTGGCCGGCGCCATGGCGGCGACTGCCATGCCAGTGCGCGCCGCAGCGTCTGCGGCCGATGACGCCATCGGTCTGGCCGCGCGCATCCGCAGTGGGGACGCGAGCGCGCGCGAAACGGTGCTGGCAGCTTTGGAGCGGGCCGAAGCGGCGCAGGCAAAGCTGAATTTTGCCATCCTGATCGACCGGCCGCGGTCGATCAGTGCGTTGCCCACGGACGACCGCAAGCCGGTGATCCCGACCTTCATCAAGGATCTGAACGACTACAAGGGCTGGCCCACCCGCAACGGCAGCCGCGCGTTTGAGAAGGCCCCCCCGGCCACCGCCAACGAACGCTTTGTCGATGCCTTTGCCCAGATGAACACCCTGCCGCTGGGCAAGACGGCGACGCCCGAATTCGGCCTGATGTGCGTGACCGAGCCCTTGTCGCACGGCGCCACCCGCAACCCGTGGAATCCGGATTTCTCCCCGGGCGGTTCATCGGGTGGCAGTGCGGCGGCAGTGGCGGCCGGCGTGGTGCCGATTGCCCATGCCAATGATGGCGGCGGCTCGATCCGTATTCCGGCCGCGCTCACCGGCCTGTTCGGTTTCAAGCCGAGCCGGGGCCGCATGGCAGGGCAGAAGACGGCGGATGATCCCGGCGAGATCGCGGTGGATCATGTGCTCACCCGGTCCGTGCGTGATGCGGCGCTCACCATGGCGGCGCTGCAGGGGCCCGGTGCCGATGGGCTGGGCGCTGCCGTGCCGCGTCTGGCCGGCCCGGTGGGCGAACGCCTGCGCATCGGGGTGATCACCGTCACCGCCGATGGCAGCCAGCCGGATCAGGAAGTGCTGGCCGGCATCACCCGCACCCGCACGCTCCTCTCTGGCATGGGCCACAGTGTTTCTGATGCCGTCTGGCCGTTCAACGCGGCGGATTTCGGCCGGGATTTCCTCAGCTTCTGGGCTTTCAGTGCAGCGCAATCGGTGGGTTTCGTCAGCAAGATGATGGGCGCCGATGGCGTCGCCCAGCTGGAGCCGCTCACCCGCCATCTGGCCGCACAGGGCGCCGCCTTGTCGCCCGCCGATTTTCAGGCCCTGGTCGGCCGGCTGCTCGGCTATCGCGCCGCCTATGATGCCAGTTTCCGCGATCATGACGTGCTGCTTACCCCGGTGCTCAGCCGCCATGCGGTGCCGATTGGGTATCTGTCGCACAGCCGCCCGCCGGCCGATGTGGTGGCCGACATGATGCGGCTGGTGGCCTACACGCCGGTACAGAACATGGCGGGTGCCGCGGCCATGAGCGTGCCGATCATGACCGCCACCAATGGGCTGCCTTTGGGCATGCATTTTGCCGGCCGGCGCGGCGATGATGCCCGCCTGCTCGATCTGGCGTTCCAGCTGGAGGCGGCAGCGCCGTGGGCCCAGCGACTTCCTCCAATCTGGTTCGGAAACCGCGCCTGAACCCTCCATGATGGACCGGCTCTGCCGCGCTGGCGGCGGATGCCTGTGGCACATTTCGCCCTGTCATCAAGGGTTGAGGTGTCGCCTTGCCAGTCCATCGTGGTTCATCGTCTCCGGTGCGGCGCCCCGGTTCGCCGCCGCACTCCACTACAACACGGCCCGATCTGGTGCTTTCCGTGCGCCGGCGTTCGGCGTTTGATGCGCCGGTCTCCAACAGCGGCGCCGCGCTGGGCCTGGGGCCGCCGCCGGCACCGGGCGGGGGTCGCATTGCCCGCCGCCTCGGCCTGGGTGTTGTCGGCACCCTGGCCACGATCTTGTGGATGTGGACTTTGGCGCCGCCCCCGCTCTGAGCCGCCCCATCCCACCATTGGTGCCTGCCCCGCACCCC
>JAIXPM010000074.1 GCA_027486275.1 Sphingomonadales bacterium
CCTGATCGCGAGGGCGAGGCGATCAGCTGGCATTTGCTGGAATGGCTGAAAGACAAGCGCGCGCTGCCCAAGGGCGGGGCGAGCCGGGTGACGTTCAATGAAATCACCAAGGCCGCTGTTACCAAGGCCATGCAGGCCCCGCGCGATCTGGATCAGCCGTTGATCGATGCCTATCTGGCGCGACGCGCGCTGGATTATCTGGTGGGCTTCACGCTTTCCCCGGTGCTGTGGCGCAAGCTGCCCGGCGCCAAGAGCGCGGGCCGCGTGCAATCGGTGGCGCTGCGCCTGGTGGTGGAGCGCGAGCGCGAGATCGAAGCGCACAAGGCGCGCGAATATTGGCGCGTTGAAGCCGAGATGATTGCCCCCAACGGCGCCACCTTCAAGGCCCGCCTCGCGGTGCTGGACGGCAAGAAACTGGCGCAGTTTGATCTGGACAATGTTGCAGCCAATGCTGCGCGGGAAGCCATTGAGAAGAATGGCTTTACCGTGCGGACGGTGGAGACCAAACCGGTGAGCCGCAACCCGGCGCCGCCGTTCACCACATCGACCCTGCAACAGGAAGCGTCGCGCCGGTTGGGCTTCAGTGCCAGCCACACGATGCGGGTGGCGCAGAACCTGTATGAAGATGGCCACATCACCTACATGCGGACCGACGGCGTGCAGATCGCCGGCGAAGCCATGGCCGCGGTGCGCGACATGATCGCCCGCGATTATGGCAGCAAGCCCGACGTGCTGCCCGAAAAGCCGCGATTCTATGCCACCAAGGCGAAGAACGCCCAGGAAGCCCACGAAGCCATTCGCCCCACCGATTTCTCGCGCCGTCCCGGCCGGGCGGATACGGATGCGGATCGGTTGTATGCGCTGATCTGGAACCGGACAGTGGCAAGCCAGATGGCCAGCGCTAAGCTGGAGCGCACCACAGTCGACATGTTTGACGATGATGGCCGCCACGGCCTGAAGGCCACTGGCCAGGTGGTGATCACGCCGGGGTTTTTGGTGCTCTATACCGAAGGCCGGGATGAGCCGGCGGAAGACGATGACGACGGCGCCCGCCTGCCGCGCCTGGCCGGCGGCGATCGTTGTGCGTCCAAAACCGTGGAGGCGATCCAGAGTTTTACCGAGCCGCCCGCGCGGTTTTCGGAAGCGACGCTGGTGAAGAAGCTGGAGGAGCTCGGCATCGGGCGGCCCTCCACCTATGCCAGCACCCTGCAGACCCTGCGCGACCGCGCCTATGTGCGGGTGGAGAAGAATCGCTTCTTCGCCGAGGAAAAGGGCCGGCTGGTCACGGCGTTCCTGGAGCGGTTCTTCACGCGTTATGTGGAGTATGATTTCACCGCCGACCTGGAAAGCCAGCTGGATGATGTGTCGGCCGGCGATGCCAGTTACCTGGAATTGCTGCGGGCGTTCTGGGCGGATTTCCAGCCGAAAACCGCCGAGATCATGGAGCAGCGGCCTTCGGATGTGACCGCCGCGCTGGACGAGTATCTGGCGCCGTTCCTGTTTCCGGACAAGGGCGAGGGGGTTGATCCGCGCGTGTGCCCGAAATGTGGGGCGGGGCGGCTGAGCCTGAAGACCGGGCGGTTCGGGGCGTTTGTGGCGTGCTCCAATTACCCCGAGTGCAAATACACGCGGCCGTTTGCCAGCGATGGCGGGGCCAACGATGGCCCGCAGGAACTGGGCAATGATCCGGAAACCGGCGAGGCGATCAGCGTGCGGACGGGCCGTTTTGGGCGGTTCGTGCAGCGCGGTGAGGGCGAAAAGCCGGCGCGCGCCTCCATCCCCAAGGATGTGAGCATCACCGGGCCGGAGGATATTGAGTGGGCGATCAAGCTGCTCAACCTGCCGCGCACCATCGGCCCGCACCCGGAAACCGGGGAACCGATTACGGCGAGCATCGGCCGCTATGGCCCGTATCTGGCGCACAATGGCGCCTATGGCCGGCTGTCGAACACGGCCGAAGTGTTTGAAACCGGCATGAACGCCGCCGTGGTGAAACTGGCCGAAGCGGCCGCTGCCAAGGCGGCCGGCGGCCGCCCGCAACGCGGTGTGGCAACGGCGCTGGCCGAACTGGGCGCGCACCCGGAATCCGGCGCAGCGGTGCGGGTGCTGGCCGGGCGTTACGGGCCGTACATCACCGATGGCACCACCAACGCCAACGTGCCCAAGGGTGCGGAGCCAACAGCCGTGACGCTGGACGAAGCCATCGCGCTGCTCGCCGCCCGCGCCGCCGCTGGCCCGTCGAAGAAGGGCAAGAAGGCCCCGAAGAAGGCCGCGGCCAAGAAGCCGGCGGCAAAGAAGAAGGCGCCGGCGAAGAAGAAAGCCGAGTAAGTTTTGCCTCCGGCGGGCAGGGGCTGAGCCCCTGCCCCCGCTTTCGTTTGTGGCTGGCGCGCTTGGTGAAGGGCTGCCCCAGAACGAACGGGTGCAGGGACTGCGTCCCTGCCCGCCGGAAGCAACACCCTCTTCTTACAAGATATACTTCGACAGATCCCGGTTCCCCGCGATATCGCCGAGCTCGCGGGTCACCATCGCTGCGTCCACCACAACCGTGTCGCCCCCGCGTTCGCTGGCGTCGAAGCTGACCGATTCGAGCAACTTTTCCATCACCGTGTGCAGGCGGCGGGCACCGATGTTTTCCACGCTTTCGTTCACCTGGGCGGCGGTGCGAGCGATGGCGTCGATGCCGTCCACCGTGATGGTCAGCGTCACGCCTTCGGTGGCCAGCAGGGCCGCATATTGGCGGATCAGGCTGGCGTCGGTGTCGGAAAGGATGCGGCGGAAATCGTCTTCGGTCAGGCCTTTCAGCTCGACGCGGATGGGCAGGCGGCCTTGGAGTTCGGGCAGTAGGTCTGACGGTTTGGCGACGTGGAAGGCGCCGGATGCGATGAACAGCACATGGTCCGTCTTCACCGGCCCGTATTTGGTGGCGACCGTGGTGCCTTCGATCAGCGGCAGCAGGTCGCGTTGCACGCCTTCGCGGCTCACGCTGCCGCCGCGCACGTCACTAACCGCGATCTTGTCCACCTCATCCAGGAACACGATGCCGTTGGCTTCGGCATTGCGCACGGCTTCACGCTGGATTTCCTCGTCATCGAGGCGCTTGTCCGACTCCTCGGCCAGCAGCGCCTCCCAGGCGGCGTCCACTTTCATCTTGCGGCGCTTGGTGCGGCCGCCCATCGCCTTTGCCATCATGTCCGAAAGGTTGATCATGCCAACCTGGCCGGGCTGCATGCCGGGCATTTCGAAGCTGGGCGGCGTGTCGGCCACCTCGATCTCGATCTCACGGCCCTTCAGATCGCCGGCTTCGAAGCGCTGGCGGAAGGCGAGGCGTGTGGCTTCGCTGGCATCCTTGCCCACCAGCGCGTCGAGCAGGCGGGCGAGTGCGGCGTCTTCCGCCTTGTCCTTCACGGCCGTGCGGCGGGTTTCGCGCACCAGACGGATCGATTCCTCCACCAGATCACGGATGATCGAATCGACGTCGCGGCCGACATAGCCGACCTCGGTGAACTTGGTGGCTTCCACCTTGATGAACGGGGCGTTGGCGAGGCGAGCGAGGCGCCGGCTGATCTCGGTCTTGCCGCAGCCGGTGGGGCCGATCATCAGGATATTCTTGGGCACCACTTCGTCGCGCAGATCGTCGGGCAGCTGCTGGCGGCGCCAGCGGTTGCGCAGGGCCACGGCGACGGCGCGCTTGGCATCATCCTGCCCGATGATGTGGCGATCCAATGCGGCGACGATCTCGCGGGGGGTCAGATCGGCGCTCACAGGTCAATCGATTCCACGGTCAGTTCCTCGTTGGTGTAAACGCACAGCTCGGCGGCGATCTTCATGGCCTTGCGCGCAATGGTTTCGGCGCTGTGATCGGAATCCGCCAGCGCGCGGGCGGCGGCCAGTGCGAAATTCCCGCCCGAACCGATGGCGGCAATCCCGCCCACCGGTTCCAGCACGTCGCCGTTGCCGGTGATGACCAGCGTCACGGTGGTATCGGCCACGATCATCATCGCTTCCAGCCGGCGCAGATAACGATCGCTGCGCCAATCTTTGGCCAGTTCCACCGCGGCGCGCATCAGCTGGCCGGGGTGACGTTCCAGTTTGGCTTCCAGCCGTTCGAACAGGGTGAAGGCGTCGGCGGTGGCGCCGGCAAACCCGCCGATCACCTCGCCCTTGGGGCCGAGCCGGCGCACTTTCTTGGCATTGGGCTTCATCACCGTTTGCCCCATCGTCACCTGGCCATCGCCGGCAACAACGACCTGCCCGCCCTTGCGGACGGAAACGATGGTGGTGCCATGAAATTGGGGGAGTTCGCTCATCAGGGGCCCTTTCGTATCTCTCCATGTAGGCTTCGTGCCGCAGAGTAAAAGGGGGCAGCTTGGGACGCGACCTTGGCAGCAAACTGGGTTATCATGCCGGTGTCGCCTCGGGGGCATGATCGTGCTGCATTATCTTGATGTGATGATCGGGTTCGCTTTCACCATGCTGGTGATCAGCCTGGCGGTGACGGCGATGGTGCAGGCCGTGCCGGTCTACATGCGCAATTTGAAGGGCGAGGCGCTGGAGCGCGGCCTGACCGATCTGATGGGGCGCGTGCTGCCCGGGCTGGAAAGCCACGCCAGGGTGATTGTCGATCATATTCTGCGTGATCCGCTGCTGTCTCCGCCGCGCAGTGGTGTGACCAGTTGGATCATGCGGACACAGCCGGGCGACAAGGAGCCGCCGCGTTCGCGCAGCGGGGTGGTGCAGCGCGAGGAGTTCGTGCGGCTGCTGCTGGATTTCATGGCGCAGGATGACAAGCCCGATGAGTTGCAGGCGGTGAAGGACGCCCGTGCCGAGATCAAGGCGATGCTGGCCAAGCTGGACCTGACCGATCCCAAGGCCCTGTTGCTGCAGATCCGCACGCGCATTGCGGAACTGGAACTGCAAAACCCCGGGTGGTCGAGCAGCCAGCGCGCCAGCAAGGCCATTCTCGAGGCGTTCATGGCCGGGCCGGGCAAGGATTTCATGGCCAA
>JAIXPM010000369.1 GCA_027486275.1 Sphingomonadales bacterium
CTGTTCGGCAACCGCGACAACAACCGCTTCCAGTACAACCTCGCGGCCTTCTGGCGGCTCGAGAAGGATTCGAACTCCGGCCTCAACGCCGTCCTGCGCAGCCCGCGCAACGATTTCGTGGTCGTCGCCAATCTCTACCGTCAGGATCTGCCGGTGCCCGGCATGACCAGCCAGGTCAGCGTGATGTGGAATGCCAACCGCGAACGCAATGATGTGCAGGTCGATACCAACGGCTTCCCGGTGCGGCCTTCGTTGCTCGGCACCTTGCGCGGCCGCAGCTATGATGTCGTGTATCTCAGCTACAACGCCGATGGCCATATCGGCCGGCTGAACATGACCTTCAGCGGCACCTATGCCGCCGGCACCAACCGCAACAACATCTTCACCGATCGGCGCGCCAAGATCAGCAGCTGGTTTGCCGCGTTCGAGCCCAGCTATGACCGTGGTTGGGTGCGGGTGCGCGGTTCGGCCCTGTTCGCCAGCGGCGATTCCAATCCGTTCGACGATACCGACAGCGGCTATTCGGCGATCTTTGAGAACCCGCAGTTTGCCGGTTCCGACACCAGTTACTGGATCCGCCAGACCATTCCCTTTGCCGGCGGCGGCCGTGTCATCTCGGTCAACAGCCGCAACGGCATCCTGAACGATCTGCGATCGTCCAAGGAACAGGGCCAGGCCAATTTCACCAACCCCGGCACCATGTTGCTGGGCGCCGGCGCGGATTTCGATGTGCTGCCCGAGCTGCGGGTGAGCGGCAATCTCAACCATCTGTGGTTTGCCACCACCGCCACGCTGCAGGCGCTGCGCGTGGAAGGCACCATTCCCAAGGATATCGGCTGGGATCTGTCGGCAGCGGCCACCTACCGCCCGCATTTCAACCAGAATCTCGTGTTCCGCCTGTCGGGCGCCCTGCTGAAGCCCGGCGATGGTTTCCGCGATCTCTTCACCAACGCACCCCGCACCGGGTCTTATTATTCGGTGCTGTTCAACGCTGTTCTGGCTTATTGACATGCTGAAGCGCCTGCTCCTCCTTTTGATGGTGCCGCTGGTCGGCATGGCCTTCGCGTCCGAAGGCGAAAAGCCGGTGGCGCGGGATTACACCCGTGTCCATGCCGGGCCGGCGCCGAAATGGCAGACGGCGGAACTGGCCGCTGCCAAATCCGCCGGCTGCATCAGCTGCCACACCGCCAGCGATGAAGCGACGATGCACGCGCCCAAATCGGTCGTGCTGGGCTGCACCGATTGCCATGGCGGCGATGCGAAGATCGTCGCGCCGGGCGGGTTGGCAGCGACCGACGCCAATTACATCAAGCTGCGCGATGATGCCCACGTGCTGCCGATGTTCCCGGAAAGCTGGCACTTCCCGTCGTCGGCCAACCCCAAGCGCAGCTATACCCTGCTCAACCGCGAATCCCCGGAGTTTGTGCGTTTCGTCAACCCGTCGGACTATCGCGCTGCGCGTGATGCCTGCGGTTCCTGCCACCTTGAAATCATCGAGCGGGCCGAAAGCAGCCTGATGGCCACCGGCGCCATGCTGTTCGGCGGCGCGGCCTATAACAACGGCATCCTGCCCTACAAGAATACTGTGGTGGGCGAAGTATACACCCGCCCCGGCCAGGCCAAAGCCATGCTGGGTGCGTGGAACGGCGATGCGTCGGGCCATGGTGAAGTTGGGCTGAAGCACGAGGAAGGCCATGGCGCAGCGGCAGGCCACGGCGAGAAGGCAGGCCATGGCGGCGGCGCTCATCACGACAACAGTCTGCCGGGCTTTATGTTCAGCCCCGGTACGGGCGGGCGCAAGTTGGGCGAATTGTCTGACGCTGAAAAGGCGCGCGGCGCGCTGCCGTTCCTCGCCCCGCTGCCGGCGTGGCAGGTGATGCCGCCCGGCGATATCTTCCGCGTGTTCGAACGCGGCGGCCGCAACATCAATCCCATCTTCCCGGAAATCGGCCTGCCCAACTCACTGGGCTCCATCCAGCGTCTGGAAGAGCCTGGCCGCCCCGATATCCGCCAGTCCAACCGTGGCCCCGGCACCGGCCTGCGCATCTCGGTGCCAGTGATCAATATCCACAAGACCCGCCTGAACGATCCCTTCACGTGGTTCATGGGGACCAATGATCAGCCCGGCGATTATCGCACCTCGGGCTGCGGTTCTTGCCACATCGTTTATGCCAATGATCGCGAAGTGCGGCATTCATCGGTTTATGCTGCGGCCGGCCGTGACGGGCAGACCCAAACCGCCGATCCAACGATCTCGAAAACGGAAAGCGGTCACCCGATCAAGCACGCCTTTACCCGCGCCATGCCGTCCAGCCTGTGCATGAATTGCCACATGCACCAGCCCAACATGTTCGTGAACACCTACTATGGTTACACGATGTGGGATTATGAAAGCGACGCGCCGCGCATGTGGCCGGGCAAGGAAAATCCGTATCCCAAGCCGCCAGGGATGAGCGAAGCCGAGTATCAACGCCTGTTCAAGCAGCAGCGTTATCCCACGGCCGCCGAAGTGCGCACCACCAACGAGCGCAACCCCGAAGCCGCAGCGGCGCGGGGCGCCTGGTCTGATCTGGATTTCCTGCGGACGGTGAACGACCGCAATGACCAGATGAAGGATACCCAATTCGCCGATTATCACGGCCACGGCTGGAATTTCCGCGCCGTGTACAAGCGCGATCGCGAAGGCAATCTGCTCGATGCCGGCGGCAACATGGCCAGCTATGGCACCGATACCGCGCACATCGTCGATCCGAATGATCCGGAAAAGTTCCGGAAGGCCGGCCAGCCGCAATTCGTGAAACCTGCCGCCACGCCTGGCCCCGGCCAGCCCGGCAAGGCAGTGCACCTGATGGATATCCACACCGAAGTGGGCATGCAGTGCGCCGATTGCCACTTTACCCAGGATGGCCACGGCAACGGCATGATCCATGGCGAAGTGGCCAACAGCGTGGAGATCGGCTGCAAGGATTGTCATGGCACTGCCGATGCCTATCCGACGGTGCGAACCTCCAACTTGGCCGCGCCGCCGCCAGGCAGCAATCTGATCGCGGTGCGCAACCCCGATGGGCGGCTGCGCTTTGAATGGAGCCAGGATGCCGCCGGTCGCCGCGTGCTGCTGCAACGGTCGTCCAGCGATCCCAAGCTGGTCTGGCGGGTGAAGCTGGTGAAGGACAGCGTCAACCGCGATCACCCCGATTTCAACGCCAAGGCAGCGCGCGCCAAGCTGGTGGGCACGCTGGCCAGCACGGGTGGCAAGATGAATTTCGGTCCTGGTGTGGGTGAACGCGCGCACAAGGACGACAACATGGCCTGCTTTGCCTGCCATACCAGCTGGACCACCAGCTGCGGCGGCTGCCACTTGCCGATCGAGGCGAACTGGAAGACCAAGACCCACAAATACGAGGAGCAGGAAACCCGCAACTTCGCGACCTACAATCCACAGGTCGCACGCGATGAGATCTTCCAGCTCGGCCGTCACCAGACCACGAAGGGCGGCATCATCACGCCGATCCGTTCAAGTTCGGCGCTGATCCTGACCAGCACCAACATCAACCGCGAGCGCATCTATGTGCAGCAACCGCCGATTTCTGCGTCGGGCTTCTCGTCCCAGGCCTTTGCGCCGCACTACCCGCACACGGTGCGCACCCAGGAAACCAAGACCTGCACCGATTGCCACGTGAGCGATGAGGACGACAACAACGCCATCCTGGCGCAGTTGACCCTGCAGGGCACCAACTTCATCAACTTCGTTGGCATGCACGCCTTTTTCGGGCTGGATCGCGCTGTCGAAGCGGTGCGAGTGACCGAGTTTGGCGAACCGCAGGCGGTGTTCGGCTCCTATCTGCACCGCTATGCCTATCCCGATTTCTGGAAGCTGCATGTCGAACAGAACAAGCGCGAGCTGATCAACTGGACCCGCGGCCGCATCTTCGACAAGAAGCTTTCCGGCGAGACCAACCCGACTGAGGAAATCCGCAACATCACGCAAGGCGCCAGCGGCGAAGTGCGCTGCATCCAGAACCGCGGCGAATATCTCTATGTTGCCGAAGGCAAGGGCGGCTTTATCGCCTATGATATCGCCAATCTGTCGAACAAGGGTGTTTCCGAACGCATCGTCAAATCGCCGTTCTCGGCGCTGGGCCACGATGCGCAGGTGAAGACGGCCAACGCCACCTGCATGGCGATCGCCACCAACCAGCCGATCGCCGTGCCGCGCAACGACAAGATCGTGGGTGAGCAGGACGCTCGCGCCGCCGGCAAACCGCTGGCCGATCCGCTCGCTGGCTACAACCAGGAGCAGAGGATGCACGAGATCTACCGCTATGCGGTGGTGACCGATGCGGTTGAAGGCCTGGTGATGGTGAATGTCGACACGCTCACCGACGGCGAACCACGCAACAACTTCCTGAAGCGCACGGTGCTCGTGGGCGGCAAGACAGCGTGGAATCCGGACGGCGTGCTGAATGGCGCCCGCCACGTCACGCTGGCTGGCTACATGGCCTATATCACCACGCCGCGCGGCGTGGTGGTGGTGAACCTCGATAATCCCAAGGCACCCAAGCTTGCGGCTGCCCTGCCGTTGAACGACGCGCGGGCCAGCGCAGTGCAGTTCCGTTACCTGTGGGTGACGACGGCGGCAGGTCTGGAAGTGTTCGATATCGCCGATCTGTCGCGGCCGGTGCATCACCCGGAAGCGACCCTGCCGATTGCGGACGCGCGCAAATTCTATCTGGCCCGCACATATGCCTATGTTGCCGCCAAGGGCGAAGGCCTGGTGATCGTCGACATCAAGAAACCGCTGGCACCCAAGCTTTACCAGCGCTTCACGGCGGGCGGTACGTTGAACGATGCGGAGGATGTGGTGGTTGCCACCACCAACGCGACCTTGTTCGCCTATGTTGCCGACGGGAAGAACGGCGTGAAGGTGCTGCAATTGACCAGCCCAATCAGCCAGCCCAACTTCTATGGCTTCTCACCCAAGCCGATGCCGGAACTGATCAGCTTCGCCCGCACTGCCCGCCCGGCGCTGTCGGTGGCCAAGGGGCTGGACCGTGATCGGGCGGTGGACGAGACCGGCAGCCAGATCGCTATCCTCGGCCGCCTCGGCTCACGCCCGTTCAACCGGAAGGAAACGGAGCATTTCTTCATCGGTGAGAATGGCCAGCCCTATCGTGTGAACGACCGGGTGGACATGGGGGCCTGGTCACCGCTGCGCAAGTAAGGCGGTGACCCGACCGGAATGCAACGTCATGCTGGCCTGCGCCAGCATGACGGTGTGGGCTTACGGCGCCACCAGCGGAAAATCCGGTTTCGGCGGCTGGAACAAGCCCATGAAGCGTTGCAGCACGGCCAGATCGCCCTTGATCGCCAGCTGCCCCGCCGCCATCAGCTCCGGCGCCTTCACCGCGCCGCCGATCAGCCCGATCAGCGCCCGGCGCGGTACCACCAGTGTGGCCTGTGCCGGATCGGTGACGCCCTTTTCGTGCAGCATCACGCCATTGCCGATGCTGACGAGATGGCGCTCCTTGGCATCGGCAATTTCGAACGCGATGGTCATGGGGGCGATGGCCCGCTCGGGCACCAGCCGAACGCTCATGCTGTCCAGCAGCATCGACACGGTCAGATTCGCAGCAATGCCGGCCGCGCTGGCTGGCTCACTGGGCTTGATGCCCTCTTCCAGTTCCTGCGCACCGGTCAGATAGAAATTGCGCCACGGCGCCGCCTCGGCCCGCCACGCCAGCTGGCGATAGACGCCGGCCAGCGCCGCCTTGGCGCCCGGCGTGTCGGGCGCAGCGCGCATCAGCGTGGAGAGCAGGGTGGCGGCCCAGCGGTCATCGCCCTTGGCGGCGGCCGCCTTGCCAGCGGACAGCACCTTTTTCGGGCCGCCCATCTGCGCCACCAGGCGCGGCGCCAGATCGGCGCGTGGCAGTGGATCGAGCGTGGCCGGATCACCGTCGAACGCACCCAGATAGCGCTGGTAGACGGCGCGGGCGTTGAATTTCAGGCTGCCGTAATTGGGCCGATTGAACCAGGCCTTGGCCAAGGGTTCGGGCAGTTTGATCGCCTCGCCGATTTCCACCGCGTTCAGGCCGGTATTCATCAGTCGCACGCTCTCGTTGTGCACGAAGGCGTAGGCCTGCGCATGGCGCAGCAGATAGTCGCCGATATGGTCCTTGCCCCAGCGCGGCCAGAAATGGCTGGTGAACAGCACATCCGCCTCGCCGCCCCAA
>JAIXPM010000328.1 GCA_027486275.1 Sphingomonadales bacterium
ATCCCAGATCAGGCGGTGCATGCCGGGCGTGGCATCCAGCTTGGTCTGCCACACGGGCCGCCAGCGATAGCCGCGCGACTGCCGCGTGGCCGGGCCGTCGCTCGAGAAACGGCGCAGTTCTGTACCGGTGGCGTCGACAATGGCCAAGGTCACGGCGGCGGTGCCCGCCGGCAAGGCATAATCGATCATCGCGCCGGGCGGGCGATATTCCGGGCCTTCCTTCGGGTCGGTGCCATAATCCGCCGAGGGTGAAATGCGCACTGCAGTGACCGGCTTGTAGAGCAATGGCGCGCTGGCCACCGTGCCGGGCGCCGGCAACTGGCGCAGCACGTCGACGTTGTCGAGAATATAGAAACCGCGCCCCTGCGTGGACAGCACCAGATCGCCATGGGCGAGGCGGATGTCGGTGATCGGCGTTGCCGGCAGATCGATCTGGAAGCTCTGCCAATGGGCGCCGCTGTCGAAGGAGACATGCATGCCGAATTCGGTGCCGGCATAGAGCAGGCCCGGCCGCACCGGATCTTCGCGCACCACGCGCACCGGTTCATCCGCGGCAATGCCCGTGGTGATCCTTACCCAAGTCTTGCCATAATCATCGGTGCGCCAGGCATAAGGCGTGAAATCGCCGAGCAGATAGCGGTGGTAGGCGACATAGGCCGTGCCGGCGGCGCGCACGCCGGGATCGATATTCTGCACGCGGCCGCCGGGCGGCAGGCCCTTGGGCGTCACGTTGGTCCAGGTCTGGCCGCCATCGCGGGTCACGTGGACCAGGCCGTCGTTGGAGCCCGCCCAGATCACGCCCGGCTGCACCGCAGATTCGCGGATGGCATAGACGGTGGAATAGACTTCCTCGCCGGTGGCATCGATGGTGATCGGATCGCCTGACGCCATGCGGCCTTCCGACGGATTGGCGGTCAGATCAGGGCTGATCACCTCCCAGTTGACGCCGCCATCCTTCGAGCGGTGCACATGCTGCGAACCGTAATAGATGGTGTTGGGCTCGACCGGCGACACTTCCAGCGGCGCGACGCGCTGGAAGCGGAAGCGCAGATCCTTCGGGTTCGCCCCGTACAGCGACTCACTGCCAATCCAATATTGCTGCTCGTTGCGGTTTGTGCGCAGATCGAGCCGGCTGAACTGGCCCTTGCAGCCGGCCCATACCATCAGCGGATCATCAATCTTGGGGATGATCGGCCCGGTTTCGCAGCCCGGCCCTTCCATATAGGCTTGGCCGGTGCCGGTGGGCTGCGACGGGATGATCAGCGTCGAATTGTCCTGCTGCGCGCCATAGAGGCGGTAGGGAAACTGGTTGTCCACCGCGACCTGGTAGATTTCGGCCGTGGGCTGGTTGGATTGTACCGACCAGGTGCGGCCACCATCGCGCGACACGTTGGCGCCGCCATCATTGGCCTGCACGATCAGCTTGCTGTTCTTCGGGTTGATCCACACGTCATGATTGTCGCCGTGCGGGGTGGGCTCATCCTTGAAGGTCTTGCCGCCGTCCGTGGAGCGGAACCAGTCTTCATTGCCGACGAACACAAGATCGGCGTTGTTGGGGTCGACGCCCAGCGTGGTGTAATAGAAGGGCCGCGTGGTCAGCTTGCCGTCGCCGTTGACCAGTGCCCAGGTCTGGCCGCGATCCTCGGAGCGATAGAGGCCAGCGCCCGGCTTGGCTTCGATCAGCGCATAGAGCCGGTTGGGCGCCGCCGCGCTCACGCCAATGTTGGCGCGGCCGAACAGGCCAGTAGGCAGGCCGCCCGAAAGCTTGGTCCAGGTGTCACCGCCATCGACGGACTTCCAGATGCCGCCATCCTTGCTGCCCGAGGTGATGGTCCACGGCCGCCGGATGCCGTGCCACATCGCGGCATAGAGCGTCTTTGGATCATCGGCGGCCATTTCCAGATCAGCCGCGCCCAGCGTGTCGTTGATGAACAGGATCTTCGCCCACGTCTTGCCGCCGTCGCGGGTGCGATAGACGCCGCGCTCCTTGCCATAGGCAAAGGGGTTGCCAGTGCTGGCCACAAACACTTCATCCGGGTTGGCCGGGTTGATGCGGATGGTGGAAATCTGGCCGACGTCGCGCAGGCCGATGAACTGCCACGTTTTGGCACCGTCCACCGATTTCCAGATGCCGCGCCCGATCGAAACGTTGCTGCGGATCTTGGATGAACCGCTGCCGGCATAGACGATCTGGGGATTGCTGTCGGCCACGGCGACCGCGCCCATCGAGGCCACGCCAATCTGGCCGTCGCTGGTGTTGGTCCAGCTGGCGCCGGCATCGGTGGTTTTCCACACACCGCCGCCGGTGGTGCCCATGTAGAACACATCAGGCTGCGACGGCACGCCGGTCACCGCCGTCACCCGCCCACCACGCCAGGGGCCGACCTGCCGATAATGCAGGCCCGACCATTGCAGCGGATCATGGGCTTGGGCGATGGCCATGGGGCCGAAGGCGGGCAGGGCGGCAATGCTGGCCAGAATGACGGCTCTGAAGACGACAGATTTCATGCGGCAGCCCTGGTTCACGCCGGAAAATGCCCCGGCCCGGTACCGATGACTGGCCGATGCGTGGCCAAATGACAAGCGCAAGCCGGATCGGCCCGCAATGGCGCCGGTACTCCCACGTGAGCAAAACGTTAAAAAAACGTTACTTGTCGAGGTGGCCATTGAGGCAGACGCTCCCTCATCGTTCGGCCTGATGGTCGAGTCGGTTAGTGGGGGATCTGATCATGAACGTAGCGATTTTGCGGTGCGCCATGCTTGCGACGCTTGGAACGGCGGCCGTGTTGCCGTCGGTGGCCAGCGCCCAGTTGATTGCGCAGAAATATTTTCTCACCCGGCGCCCAGCGGCGATCAACATCGAAGCCGGGCAGACATTCGACGTTGACCCGAATGGCATTTCCAACACGGTGTTCAACCAGGGGATGCTGAATATCGGCTTTGAGGGCATCAGCCAATATGATGTCGCCGCCGTTGGCCGCAACTTCATTCCGCCCGACACGATCGGTGCGGCTGGCCGCACGCAATATGTCCAGTTCACCAATGGTGGATTTGCCGTCTACGACAAGGCGACAGGAACGCGTTCGCTGTTCTCGTCCGATACCGCCTTCTGGCAGGCTGCGGGCCAGGCGGGTGTGCCCAATGGCGATCAGCGCGTCATCTTCAGCCCTCAGGCCAACAAGTTCATCGCGATTTCCTTCGGCCCGAACACCAAGGACATTCTGGTGGCGGTGTCCGATACCGGAAATGCGCTTGGCACCTGGAAATCGACCAAGTTCGAAGGCTTTGCCGAACTGACTCCCGGTGGCCGCACGCTTGCGGACTATCCGACGCTGGCGTTCGACAACAACGC
>JAIXPM010000451.1 GCA_027486275.1 Sphingomonadales bacterium
CCATTGTCCAATATTCCCCACTGCTGCCTCCCGTAGGAGTCTGGGCCGTGTCTCAGTCCCAGTGTGGCTGATCATCCTCTCAGACCAGCTAAGGATCGTAGCCTTGGTGAGCCTTTACCTCACCAACTAGCTAATCCTACGCGGGCTCATCCCTAGGCGATAAATCTTTGGTCCGAAGACATCATACGGTATTAGCAGTAATTTCTCACTGTTATTCCGTACCTAAGGGCAGATTCCCACGCGTTACGCACCCGTGCGCCACTAACCCCGAAGGGTTCGTTCGACTTGCATGTGTTAGGCATGCCGCCAGCGTTCGTTCTGAGCCAGGATCAAACTCTCAAGTTCATGCAACCAGCTGCTACGGGGAAAACCGTTTGCAACTGACTGTTGTTCAGGAGCTTATTCTGTTCACAAGATCACTAACGTAACCGGCAAAAAGCCGGTGTGCTATGTGGTATTGAGACATATAAGCTTCGGTTTAACCACGGCACTCGGAACCTGAAATCCCGAACCGTGGACCGCCGCCCACATGTCCCTTCATTTTAACCTACGATGAGAAAGAGCGACACCGAACATTCCCCTGGCGAACCAAGTTCCTGACCGGTGTCAATTTCGAGGTCGGCGGCAAACGCTTTGCTCTGGTCCAGTGGACCGGGGCGGTGGGTTCGTCGTCGGCGACGGAGGCGGCTTATGGTCCGCTCGAAAGTCTCCGTCAACAACTTTTTTTCCGGCGCTTCCGAATTACTTCGGAAGCTTGAAATCCCCGGCACCGCAACGATTGTCTTCCCACTTTTAGGGTGGGTCAAGGTGACCGTTGCTGTTGTCTTGGCTGCCTGGGGAGCGTCGCTCGGAAGCGGCGTCCCCGTTGGCCGGGAGCGCTCCTCTATGGGCGACCCACCGGCCTTGCAAGCGCTTTTTTGCGAGATCGTGTAATTTTCTGTCTCTTCCTTGGAAGAAGTGAACCTTCTCCACAGGGCGCCTGCGGGGACTACCGCCATCACATCAAGGCAAGCCCGGCAGAATCAGTCCACCCCGATGCCCGAATCCGGCAGAATCGCCTCCACAGTCGCCGCTTGGCAGCTCTAGGCCTTGTACAGAATCGGGTATTCCGCCGAATCAATCGATCAGACGTGCCCGCATCAGCTGGCGATATAGTGCTTCAACGATTCGGCTTCGGCCTCGGCGTCCTCGATTCGGCGCTTCACGAGATCACCGATCGAAACGAGACCCAGCAGCCGGTCACCCTCCAGCACGGGCAGATGTCGGAATCGGCGGTCGGTCATGATCGCCATGGCATCGCACACGTTCATGCGTGCGTCGGCCGTGATCACCGGCGCCGTCATGAGATCAGCGGCGGTGGCATCGTGCACGCCCTTCCCGTGCAGGTGCATGCCGCGGCAGATGTCACGCTCGCTCACCAGGCCGGCAATGACATCACCATCCATCACCAGCACAGCGCCGATGCGATGTTCATGAAGCAGGGCAACAATGTGGGTGATCGGCGAATCGCGGCCGACTGTGACAAGCGGCTTCTTGCCGACGAGAATCGAACCGAGCATGATTCGCCTCCCAATAAGGGCGCCGCATTGGCGCCGCGGGTGGCAATCATGCGCCCATCACCACCGGAAGGCAAAGTACAATGAATGGCCCAGGCCCCAACCCTTCCGAGTCGGCTGCCGCCAGCGCTGCCTGGGTGCCGTTCTGGCGCCTGATGCGCATCGTGGCACTGTGTGCGCTGCTGGCCGTGCTGGCCGCGCTGGGCTGGCTGCAGGCCACAGGTGCGCCACAGCGATGGGAATTGTGGCTTGCGGTGGCCGGCGGCGTAGGCGGCACTGTGTTGCTCAGTGGCGCGCTGATGGGCCTGGTGTTCGTCTCCAATCGCTCCGGCCACGACGACAGCGTGGGCCGGGGCGACTAGCGGCGGGCGTCAATCAGCCGATTCGGTTTCCGCTGCCGGCTTGCGGGTGCGGCGGCGCACGGGCTTTTCAGCCGGAGCGGCTTCGGCGGCGACGGATTCGGCCGGAACCGGCGCTGCCGGGGCTTCCTCCGCATCGCGACGCACGCTCAGGCGACGGCCCTCGCCGCGCGAGACGGGGGGTGGCAGCGCCTGCAGAAACGATTCGCGGTCATCGATCGCCGGTGCATCAGTTGAATCCTGATCCCGCGGCTGCTCCAACCGTTCCGGCCGGCGATCACGGCGATCACGCTGCCAATCACGGCGGTTGCCGTCGGCGCCACGATCTTCACGTGGCCGATCTTCACGTGGCCGATCTTCACGGGGACGGTCTTCACGCGGGCGCTCGTCACGCGGACGTTCGTCACGGGGACGTTCGTCACGGGGACGTTCGTCACGGGGACGGTCATCACGGCTGCGGCCATCACGGTTGCGATCATCCCGGCGACCACGCTCACGGTCATCGCGGGGGCGATCGTCACGCGGCCGGTCATCGCGGGCGCGCTCATCACGGCGTTGATCGCCGTCATCACCGCGATCGTCGTCGCTCTCGGCATTGCCGCTGTCGCCTTCCACGCCGTCATCATCATAGGCGTCGCGGCCGTTACGGCCTTCGGGCTGGCGATCACGATGATCGCCCAAAATGCGGAAATAATGTTCGGCGTATTGCAGATAATATTCTGCCGTCACCCGATCGCCGGCCTGTTGGGCATCACGCGCCAGGGCACGATATTTTTCCAGAAGCTGGGTGGCATTGCCGCGCTGGCGGTTATCAAGCCGGGCACCATAATTGTTGCCGCCAGCCATTTGTTGCGGGCGCGGACCGGTGTTGCCGCCTCCACGCCGCCGCCGCTGGTTGTTCCTGATCAAGATCGTTGTCCCCGTTGACTGGCCATATCGCGGCGGCTGTTGGGTGTAATCATGCCCTTCGCGCGGTTCGGACGCCGGGGGCCAACAGGCCCATCCGCGACCGGACTTGCCCTTTGCTGGCGTACCGGCTGATGCTGCGCGAGAGGCAGCCCGCTGCTTTCCTGCTGCGGCTACCTGAATGCGCCTTAGCCGGGCAAATCCCATCCGCCAAGGGAAAAACGACGCAGGCCGCTCAGCGTGCCACCTTGGGCGCCATGCCAGCCATCAACTGGAAGCAGGCTTCCGGGTCCTGCCGCTTCAGGCCGAGCAACTGCATTTCGGCCGCGCCATCCCGGCCGACAGGAATTTCGGGCACATTGCCCGTGATCCCGGCGATGATCTGCACGGCAGCCTCGTGGATGGAAATGCCGGCATCCACCGGATCCTCGCCATCACCTTTCTGGCTGCCATCACCGCGCAAGGCGTTCTTGCCGATGCCGGTGGCGACAAAGCCGGGGGTGAGCACGTGCACCTGCACCCCATATTGGGCGATCTCGGCCCGCAGTGCGTCAGACCAGCCGACCAGCGCATGTTTGGCAGCACAATAACCGGTGCGCAGCGGCGAGCCGACCTTGCCGGCGACCGAAGCGTTGTTGATGATTCGCCCCGAGCCGCGCTGCACCATGGCCGGCAGCACCAGCTGCGTCAGCCGCAGCGGCGCGAAGAAGTCCACCTCCATCAGAGTGCGATAAACCGGAAACTCGGTATCGAGCGCCAGGCTGCGTTGCGAAATGCCGGCATTGTTCACCAGCCAATCGACACCGCCGGTCACCGCCGCCACCCGCGCGGCAATGGCCGGCAGCGAATCAAGATCGGTCACCTCAAATGCTTCAACAATGCTGCCAGGGCATTGGGCGGCAACCTCTTCCAGCGCTGCCTGGTTGCGGCCCGACAGCACCAGCCGCGCGCCCTTTGCCGCCAGCGCCAGCGCCAGCCCCTTGCCGATCCCGGCCGAAGCCCCGGTGATCCAGATGGCCTTGCCTGCAACATCGCTCATTGGAAATAACTCCAGCCGGCGGCCGGCACGCCGATCAACACCGGGTGGCCCCACAAGATCAAGAACCACAACAGCAGCCCGCCCAGCACCGGCACCAGGCCGGGCCAGATCGCGCTCCATGGTTGGCGGCCGGCCACGATGGCCAGAAACGGAAAATGCGAGGTGCGCGCCATGTGAGCGGCATAGGCGGGGTTCTGCGCCTTCTTCTTGCCGTCTTGCATGGCCGTGCCGAACAACGCCAGTACGGCCACACCGCTGGCCAGCACGATGGTGCGCGGATCAGCGGTCATCATGATGTGCACGCCGGCCCAGATCGCCATACTCCACATCATCGGGTGGCGAGTGATGCGCTGCAGGCCCTTGGGTTCCCCCTTCACGCCCGGCATCATCGCCGGGTTGGGCGCGCTCACCGATCCCACGAAGAAGATGCAAGCCACCAGCATCGCCGCCAGCGCCGGGATGTAAGCGCCTGCCGGCGTATCCCACAGCCGTTCCTTGGGCGTTTCGCGCCACAACTGCACGGCGCTGCCGAAACTGGCCAGCGCCACCAGCGAATAGACGAGGGCGAAGCCCTTCTCCCCAAGCCGCGCCACCAGCGGGCCACGCAGAGGGTGCGACAGCAATTCATGGCTGACCACGAACAGGCCCACCAGCAGCGCCAGCAGCATCAGATCAGACACGCGATACCCCTCTTCCGGCCGGCGGTTCGCCGGCGGCTTTTCATTGCCGCCGCTTCAAGTCGCGGCTCATCGCGGATATTGCAACGGCAGATCAATGCGGCCAAGCGCTTTGTAACGCTGCGCCAATAAGGTCTGCCGGCTGGTCATCGGCTGGGGCGCACCGTCAATCCACACGGCAACGGGGGAGCTCATCAGTTCCAGCGGATCTCCATCCCACAGCACGATATCGGCCCGCTTGCCCACCTCCAGTGTGCCGGTATCGGCCAGGCCCAGCACCCGTGCCGGATTGGCGGTGATGCTGGCCAGCGCCTGGCCCTTGGTAAGGCCCTTCCCGCCCGGCACCGTCCCTTGCCCCACGGCGTTGCCGGCATAACCGGGCAGATTGACCGGCGTGGTGCCGCCCACCCCGCCCAGCGGCCCAAGCACCACCGTGACGCCCGCGGCCTGCAGATGGCCGGCATTGTTGCGCGATGCCGCCAGCCCTTCGAAATCATCGGGCAGATCATACAGGCTGTGCGTGATCACCGGCACGCCAGCGCGGGCAATCTGCGCCGCCACCAGCCAGGCCTCGCGCGCGCCGACCAGCACCGGGCGGATCGCAGGGTAACGGGGCTTCAGCTTCAGCACCTCCACGATGTCGGCGGCGCGTTCGACATGCACCATCAGCGATTGCGCACCACTCAGCACCGGCAGCAGCGCCTCGACATCGCGGCGTTTGACCAGCGAGCCCGTGTCATCGCCGCCCACGCTCGCCGCCGGGTTGGCGGCCAGCCGTTTGGCGGCATCAAGCAGGTCGATCAATTGGGCATAAGCCGCCGGACGGGAGCCGCCAGCCAGCCGCGCGCCGGCTTCGCCCAGCTCCACATATTGGAACGCCCGCGGCCGGGTGACGGTGGGTCCGTTGGCCGCCAGGCTGACGACAGCCCCCTGCCCGCCGAACAC
>JAIXPM010000219.1 GCA_027486275.1 Sphingomonadales bacterium
AGCGGGGCCGATGGCGGCGCCAATCCCAATCCGTGGACCAGCTACAGCTTCAACGTCAATCTGGGCGCTGGCACTTATGCAATCCGTTTCGCCCAAGCTGATAACCAGCTGTTCTTCACGCAAGGCGTGGACAATGTCTCGGTGAGTGGGGCCATTCCGGAACCGGCCAGCTGGGCGATGCTGATTGCCGGCTTTGGCCTGGTTGGTGCCGCCGGGCGCCGTCGCCGGGCGACAGTCGCCGCCTGACCAGCAAGGCCAGCATGAAAAAGGGCCTGCCGGTGTGCACCGGCAGGCCCTTTTTTTCGCCGACGCTGGCGCTCAGTTGCGCGCCTTGTCCACCAGCTGGTTCTTGGCGATCCACGGCATCATCGCCCGCAGCCGCGCACCGGTTTCCTCGATCGGATGGGCCGCCGCCGCCTTGCGGGCGGCCTTCAGCTCCGGCTGGCCGGCGCGGTTGTCGAGGATGAAGTTCTTCACGAAGCGACCGCCCTGGATATCGGCCAGCACGCGCTTCATCTCGGCCTTGGTTTCATCGGTGATGATGCGCGGGCCGGTGGTGATGTCACCATATTCGGCGGTGTTGCTGATCGAATAACGCATGTTGGCAATGCCGCCTTCATACATCAGATCGACGATCAGCTTCACTTCGTGCAGGCACTCGAAATAGGCCATTTCCGGGGCATAGCCGGCCTCGACCAGCGTTTCGAAACCGGCCTGGATCAGGTGCGAAAGCCCGCCGCACAGCACGGCCTGTTCGCCGAACAGATCAGTCTCGCACTCTTCGCGGAACGTGGTCTCGATCACGCCGGAACGGCCGCCGCCGATGGCCGAGGCATAGCTCAGCGCCACATCATGCGCGTTGCCGCTGGCATCCTGGTGAATGGCGATCAGGCAGGGCACGCCGCCGCCCTTCTGATATTCGCTGCGCACCGTGTGGCCAGGGCCCTTGGGCGCGATCATGAACACATCGATATCGGCGCGCGGCTCGATCAGGCCGAAATGCACGTTGAGGCCGTGGGCGAAGGCCAGCGCCGCGCCGGGCTTCATGTTGGCAGCCAGATCGTCGGCATAGATGCCAGCCTGATGCTCATCGGGCGCCAGCACCATGATCACGTCGGCCCAGGCCGCCGCTTCGGCGTTGCTCAGCACCTTGAAGCCAGCGCCTTCGGCTTTCTTGGCGGTCGCCGAACCGGCGCGCAGCGCGATGGCGACATTGGCAACGCCGGAATCGCGCAGGTTCTGGGCATGGGCATGGCCCTGGCTGCCATAACCGACGATGGCGATCTTCTTGCCCTTGATCAGGCCGACATCGGCATCGGCATCATAATAAACGCGCATGGGAAGGACCTTCCTGAAGTGAGTTTGAAAATTGAGTGGGCGTTAAACCGCCTCCGCGCCCCGGGCAATCGCCACAACGCCGGTGCGGGCGACCTCAACCAGGCCCACCTCCCGCATCAGGGCGATGAACTGGTTCACCTTTTCAGATGATCCCGACACTTCGAACACGAAGCTGGCCGTGCTGGTATCCACCGGGCGGGCGCGGAAAACATCAGCCAGGCGCAGCGCCTCGACACGCTTGTCACCGGTACCGGCCACCTTCACCAGCGCCATCTCGCGCTCCACGTGCGGGCCCCAATCGGTCAGGTCCACCACCTTGTGTACCGGCACCAGCCGATCAAGTTGCGCCATGATCTGGTCGATCACCGGCGGCGGGCCGTTGGTGACAACAGTGATCCGGCTGACTTCATGATCATCCGAAACATCGGCCACCGTCAGGCTTTCGATATTATAGCCACGCGCCGAGAACAGGCCAACGATGCGGGCCAGCACGCCGGCCTCGTTATCAACCAGGATCGACAGCGTGTGCCGCTCGGAAGGAAGATGCTTCATCAGACCAGTGCCTTCGCATCATCATCGGCCTCGCCGCGCTCATCGGCGGCCGAAAGAATCATGTCGGTATGCGACGCGCCCGACGGGATCATCGGGAAGCAGTTGGCAAGTTTTGCCACCCGGCAATCGACCATCACCGGGCCGGGGTGATCGATCATGGCCTGGATGCCAGCGTCCAGATCATCCGGCCCTTCAATGGTGATGCCCTTCCAGCCATAGGCTTCGGCCAGCTTCACGAAGTCCGGCAGGCTGTCGCTATAGCTTTCACTATAGCGGCCGCCGTGGTTCAGCTCCTGCCACTGGCGGACCATGCCCATATATTCATTGTTGATGATGAACACCTTCACCGGCAGGCGATATTGCGTCGCCGTGCCCAGTTCCTGGATGTTCATCTGGATGCTGGCTTCGCCGGCAATATCGATCACCAGTGCGCCCGGATAGGCCAGTTGCGCACCGATCGCGGCCGGCAGACCATAACCCATGGTGCCAAGCCCGCCGCTGGTCAGCCACTTGTTGGGTTCATGGAACCCGAAATGCTGCGCCGCCCACATCTGATGCTGGCCAACTTCGGTGGAGATGATCGGCTTCCTGGCCTTGGTCATCTCGTACAGCCGCTGGATCGCCTTCTGCGGCAGCAGCGCCTCACCCTTCTGCTCGAACCCGAACGAGTTGCGGGCGCGCCAACCCTTGATCTGTTCCCACCATGCCTTTTGATCGGCTGCCCGGTGCCCGCGCGCGCGCCAGACTTTCAGCATGTCTTCCATCACGCTGCCAACGTCGCCC
This sequence comes from Sphingomonadales bacterium, assembly GCA_027486275.1. Next base: position 2,674 of record JAIXPM010000219.1, read on the forward strand.
TGGATGGCCAGATCAACCCGCACCGTCTTGTTGAAGCTGGAACGATCGATATCGACATGGATCTTGCGGCTGGTCGGGCTGAACGCATCCAGCCGGCCCGTCACGCGATCATCAAAGCGCGCACCCAGGCACAGCATCAGGTCGCACTTGTTCATTGCCATATTGGCTTCGTAACTGCCGTGCATGCCCAGCATGCCAAGGAATTGCGGGTGATCATCGGGCACACTGCCCAACCCCATCAGTGTGGAGGTGACCGGCGCACCGGTCGTCTTGGCCAGTTCACGCAGCAACTGGCTGGCCACAGGCCCCGAATTGATGACGCCGCCGCCGGTATAAAGAATGGGCCGCTCGGCCGCCGCCAACATGTCCACAGCGGCTTCGATGGCAGCGAGATCGCCCTTCACCTGCGGCTTGTAGGTCTTGTGGCTGATCACGCCGGGCTTGGTATAGCGGGCCTTCATGATCTGCACGTCCTTGGGGATATCGATCACCACCGGGCCGGGGCGACCGGAGCGCGCGATATAGAAGGCCTCGTGCAGAACCGGGCCGAGCCTTGCTGTCTCCTGCACCAGATAATTATGCTTGGAACAGTGGCGCGTGATGCCCACGGTGTCGCATTCCTGGAAGGCATCGGTGCCGATGAGATGCGTCGGCACCTGGCCGGTGAGCACCACCAGCGGGATCGAATCCATCAGCGCATCAGTGATGCCGGTCACGGCATTGGTGGCGCCGGGGCCGGAGGTGACGAGCACCACGCCAACCTTGCCGCTGCTGCGCGCATAGCCTTCGGCGGCATGCACGGCGGCCTGTTCATGGCGGACGAGAATATGGCGGATGCGATTCTGCTGGAACAGCGCATCGTAAATCGGCAACACGGCACCGCCGGGGTAGCCAAAGACCACCTCTACCCCCAGATCGGTGAGGGCCTGCACAACAATGTCGGCGCCGGTCATTTCCGTGCCCATGATCTCTATCCCACGCAAGAACGGCCGCAGATCGGCGACCGCATGCTGTTATGGGAAGGAAAATGGCAGGTCAACCGCTTTTTGCGTAATTAAAATACGAAATGATGCCAATTAACGCAATTCTTGAATGATCGACGGCATCTGGAGCCTTCTGAAACGAAAAATGGGGCCCGGCGTGCGCCAGGCCCCATCTTCTGGACCGGAATGCCAGTCCGCTGGCAGCCGTCAGGCAGCAACGACGGCCTTGCGACGGCGCGCGGCCAAACCGACGAAGCCAAAGCCGAGCAGCAGCAGCGCCCAGCTCGACGGTTCGGGAACAACCGTCGGCGTCGGCGG
>JAIXPM010000001.1 GCA_027486275.1 Sphingomonadales bacterium
GCCAGCCGGGCCACAACCGCCGCCTGCGCGGCATCGGGCTTCAGTTCGCCCGCCGCCAGCAGTTCGGCATAGCGGCCAGCAACATCAGTCAACCTGCGTCTCTCCCGGGCGCGTCGCATGGCCCTCAGCCGTCGGCCGTGCCGGGCGCGGGATCTTGCGCATGGTGCCGGTGAAGCTGGAGAGGTTGACGCCATCCTGAGTGACGAGGCCGCGCACGAACAGCATCTTGCCGGTTTCCTTCAAGATTTCACCGTGCGCCTCGATCGGCTTGCCGACGATCCCGGCCGAAAGGAAATCGGTGGCGCAGCTCAAGGTGACGGCGGCGGAGTTTTCGAGCTGGCGGAAGATGAAGGCAAACATCGCCATGTCGATGAATGACATGATGAACCCGCCATGCAGATAGCCGAGGCCATTCGAATGTTTGCGCGCCGTTTCCATGCGGCATTCCACCCCGCGCGCCCCTTCGCGGAAGAAGAAATCGCCCAGCATCGAGGCAAAGCGGCCATCGGGATCGCGGCGCCAGCAGGTCCAGCCCGCGTTGGGGCCTTCGGTGAATGTTTCGCGAGACATGGGAACTGCGGTTAGCGCCGCTGCTGCGCCGCGTAAAGCATCAGCGATGCACGGACGCCAGCAGCCATTGCGCCGCGGCCCGCCAGTTCAGCGGCGTCGCCTGCAGCGCCGCGGCAAATTGCGCCTGTGCCTCGGCAAACCGGCGCAAGGTGCGCAACTGCGATCCCATCACATAATGATGGCGCGCCAACGCGGCAGGTTGAGCCGCCAGCGCCTCACCATGTTTTTCGATCAAGCGCTGCCGGCCGACGATGCCCTTGTCCAGGCTGCGAGTGAGGCTGTCGGGGCTGTCGTGGGCAATCGCGAGTGGTTCATTTATATAGCGGAACCGCGCCCCGATGCGGGCAAGGCGCAGCACCAGATCCCAATCCTGAAAGCGTGGCATCGCCGGATCAAAGCCTCCCACGCGTTGAAAAATCGCCCGGGTCATGGCCAGGGTTTGGGTGGAGATATGGCTGCTGCCCAGCAACTGGGCATAGACATCGTCGGCCAGTTGCCAGCCCGTCGGCGGGAAAAAGCTGCGCCCGGAAGGATAGCGTTGTTCCAACTGACAGAAGCTCACATCAGCGCGCTTGAGCGCCTGCACGTGATGATCAAGCAACGTGGGCTGCCATTCGTCATCACTGTCCTGAAAGGCGATCAATGGGCTGCGTGCCATCTTCACCCCAGCATTGCGTGCAGCCGGCGCACCTGAATTGCGACGCATCTGGAACACGGCGATACGGCGATCGTCCCAATCATTCAACAGATCCAGCGTGTCATCGGTAGAGCCATCATCGACGATGATCAGTTCGAACCGGTCCAGCCTTTGCGAAAGTACAGATGTGATCGTGCGACCAATCAGGCCAGCCCGATTGAAACTGGGCATAACCACTGAAATCAAGGGATCAGGCGCCGTTGCCGGCCTGATACAATCAAGATCCACTGCGCGCGTCCCCAATAAACTCAAACGACTGTTCATGTGCCAGATGGCTAGTCATGCTATCAATATGCAATGAAAAAGCGAATCATCACCGTTGCCGTACTGTTTGCCGGCGTTGGCGCGATGGCAGTAGGGCTGTTGCCACAACCCAGCCTGCTGGCTGCTCAAGCGCGTGGCGATATGGTGGACGTTGCCGATGGCACCGCGCTGCAGAACGCGGTCATGTGGGCCCGGGCCGGCAGCACCATCCGGCTTGCGGCTGGCGAGTATCCGCTGTTGGTGATCAAGCGCGAGGTGGATGGCGCCCCAATCCGGATCATCGGCCCGCGCGAGGCCCGGATCAACCAATTGCAGTTCATGAAGGCCGCAGGCTGGCGCGTTGAAGGCGTCACGCTGGTGGGGGGCATGGGCAAGGCCATGCCGCTCGATATCGCCTTGTCGAAAAACATCATGCTGACAGGCGTGAAGCTCACCGGCTCCACACCCGATCCCGGCCCCCGCTGGGAGGAATCGAATGGCATGGTGATCCGCGCCAGCGAAAACATTGTGCTCGCCTTGTCAGAAGCCACCCACGTCAAACAGATCGCCTCGATCCGCGACAGCTGGGGTGTGGTGATCGAAGGCAATCACTTCACCAATTCTCGCGAAGGTCTGATGGTACGCGCCACGCACGGCATGATGATCCGTCACAATCTATTCCTGGGTTGGGAACCACGCTTCGATATTCGCGAACATCCAGACATGATTCAGTTTTTCACCCAGCAGGTGCCCACCGGATCGACGATGGTCACAATCGAGGGCAATTATCTTTCCGCCGGGCTTGATCGGGCCATCCAGGCCATCTTCATTCGTTCCGAAGCCTTTGAAGCCGGACGCGAGCCGCTGGGTTATCATCGTGATTTCACCATCCGCCACAATGTCTATTACGGGTCATCGCGCCATGGCATCAGCATCAGCAGTGTCCGCGGTGTGGTGGTGGAAAACAACACCATCATTGGTTCACCGCACGCCTTTGTGGGCAACACCCCGCGCGATCCCAATGGTCGGTCAAGCGTAGGCTGGCAGCCTGCCATTATTGCGGCGGGCATCAGCTGGGGCCGATTGGCCAACAATATCACACCGCTGATGGCTATTCGCGCCGAGTCCGTTGGAATGAGCGAAACCAACAACTTCGTTTACAAGCCACGGGTGCTCAATGATGGCGTCAACCCGGGCAAGAGTTTCGCCAAGCCGCTGCTGGCGGGCGACCTGCCGTTGAGCGCTTTTGCGGTTCTGCCGCTGTCAGACAATGGCAAGTCAGGTCGCGGCGCCGATATTCGCCGGGTCGGCCCGGATGCCGCGATCCGCGATCCCGACGCCTTGATGCGCGAAGCGGTCGCGCTGACAGCGGCCGCCCGCCGGCAGGATCTGACAAAGGATCTGCCGCTACCGTAGTGAAGTCGGCAGCGCGGCTAATCCAACTCTCCTCTAGCGCCGCACCAACGCCGTTGATGGTGATGGCAGGGCCTGCTTGGATGCAGGCTCCGCAGCAATGCGCTGTTGCTGGTGCCGATGAAGGGCAAGGATGGCAACCGCCAGCGTCAACAGCAGGTAATTATTGTCAGCAAAGCTGATGACGTAAGCCGACAAGATATAGTTGAACATCGATATCGCCAGCACCCCGCCCCATTCCTCCAGTTCGCTCTTGGATCGCAGGAACGTGACGATGCCAAGCCAGGCGATGCGCGCCATGCATCCCATGAAGCCGATGAATCCAAGCGGACCGACACCGACCAACAGGTTGATGTAGTAGGAATCGACGATGACGAGGCCTTTGGATGACATGGCACCCACCTCAGGCAGCGGCGTGCCCAAACCTGCGCCAATAGGATTCTTGCGCACAGCGCGCCAAGCGCCCTCCCATTGCAAGTCGCGGACTGCGTTGCTGCCGGCGTGCTGCGAACCGCCGATGGTGTACATCTTCAGTCGGTGGCTGGAAGCAATTGCCCCGGCCAACCCGGCCATGGCCAGCAATACCAATGCCACCATGATGCCCGACTTCAGCGAGTCGCCGCGCGGGCGGAAAAACAACTGACGCACCATCACCAGTCCGGCAAAGCCGAACAATGTGCAAAGCAGGGCAATTGATGCCGTGCGCGCATTGATGAACCACACTGTTTGCAGGATCAACGGGATCAGGGCGATTACCAGCAAACGCTTCCACCCCTTTGCCTTCCACATCTCGTAGATAAGCGGGGGGAGAATCATCCCAAGATACTGGCTGTAATAGAGCACGATGCCGAAGGTGGAGCGCACACGATAGCGGCCATCTCCGATGCGGGCCTGAGGAGACAGGTAGGTTTCCAACAAAGTCGGATCCACCTTCATGAAACTGGGAATGTAGCCAAACCACGGTGGCCGCTGCATCCAGTTCTCCAAAATCGTCACGAGCATGGAGAGGATGCCAGCGATTATGAGGATCCGCATCAGCCGCGGGATCCGCTTTACATCGGTGAAACACCAGGCGGCCGCCACCATTGCCGAGCTGTCGAGAACGCCCTGCATCATTTCATAGCTGAACGCGTCAACCGGCGACGGTGCCAGCGGCAGCACGACGACCTGCATCAGCAGGAACAGACCGTAAAGCCGGAAAGCAAGCGGGTCATGGCCCAACAGATCCACCACCTTGCTCCGCGCTTCAGCGATCTGCGGGAAATGGGTGAGCATTCCAATCAGCAGCACGCCCAACACCAGGCGCGGCGGTGTCACCCAAGGCAGACCTGGGATTGCAATGGCCACATAGGATGGCCAAGCCACCATCAGGAACATGTAGATCGCCAACAACTTGAAAAATGGCGCGTTGTCGGCCTTGTCCACGTCGGGAAGCAGCCAAAGGCTGACACCGGCCATCACCAGGATCGGAAAGCCGACAAAGCGGAATGCCAGCGTGCCACCGATGGCAACTAGGAAGCCGGTGTACATGGTGAGGAACAGCGCCAGCGCCACAAAGGCAATGCTGGCAAATTTCCACCAGGTGCGGTGATGCAGGCTATTGTATTGCGGCAGAATACGCGCTGATTTGCGATCCCTAGCGGCGCGGGTCGAGAAGGTGACAGCGGTCATGCGCTCACCTGCTCTCTTTGTCTGTCGCGGCTCAAATCCTGCTGCACAGTCCTGCCCATCATGCCAATACTACGGCTGGCGACGGCCAGCATTGCGCGAGCAACCTATCAAAGCCGTCAAGCCGCTGCAAGCGAAGCTGCTGTGACAGCAGGTGCCGGCATCGGCGGCAGCAGCGCCGCAATCGCCATTCCGATGGCAAGCAGGGCGCGATCGCTGCCAGCCGGGCCATCGAGTTCGATGCTGATCGGCAACCCGCTGGTTTGGCCAAGCCCGCAGGGCATCACCAGCCCGGGCAGGCCCGCCGTGCTGCCGGGCAGGA
>JAIXPM010000345.1 GCA_027486275.1 Sphingomonadales bacterium
GCGCTGTTCGGTCGCGGCTTCCTGCATCGCCTTGGCGAGCTTTTCAAAGGCGCGCACCTCGATCTGGCGCACGCGCTCGCGGCTGATGCTGTACCGCTGGCTCAACTCCTCCAGCGTTTCCGGCTCGTCGATCAGGCGGCGCTGGGTGAGGATGTCACGCTCGCGCTCGTTCAGGCTCGCCATCGCGGTCACCAGCAACGTGTGGCGCTGGTCACGCTCTTCACTGTCGGCCAGCAATTCGTCGGCCAGCGGGCCATCATCGGCCAGCCAATCCTGCCACTGGCCTTCGCCTTCCTCGCGCAGCGGCGTGTTGAGGCTGGCGTCACCGCCATGGCCCATGCGCCGGTTCATCGAGACGACTTCGTCTTCATTCACGCCCAGCGTGGTGGCAATATGTTCGACCTGTTCGGGGCGCAGATCGCCATCCTCCACCGCGCCGATCTTGCCCTTCAGGCGGCGCAGGTTGAAGAACAGCTTCTTCTGGGCTGCTGTCGTGCCGATCTTCACCAGGCTCCAGCTGCGGAGGATATATTCCTGGATCGCCGCCTTTATCCACCACATGGCATAGGTGGCGAGGCGGAAGCCTTTTTCGGCATCGAATTTGCGCACGCCCTGCATCAGGCCGATATTGCCTTCGGCAATCAGCTCGTTCACCGGCAGGCCATAGCCGCGATAGCCCATGGCGATGCGCGCCACGAGCCGCAGGTGGCTGGTCACCAGCTTGGTGGCGGCCGCCGGATCCTGATGCTCGGCCCAGCGCTTGGCCAGCATATATTCCTGTTCCGGCGCCAGCAGCGGGAACTTGCGGATTTCGGCCAGATAGCGGTTCAGCCCGGCTTCCGAGCCCAGGGCCGGGATGCTGGTCTGCTTCACGGCGGGAAGATTTGAACTCATCGTGTCACTCCAGTCCGGTCCCAAAATCAAACGTGATTCAGGGCGCCGATCAACGCCACCATATCGGCTGGCAGGGGGCTTTCAAAACAAAGCTTTTCTTGGGTCACCGGATGCACAAACCCCAGTGTGGCCGCGTGCAGGGCTTGCCGCTCGAAGGCCAGATCCTTCAGCAGAGGTGCCAGCTTGCCAGGGGTGCGTCCGTACACGGCGTCACCCAATAAGGAATGACCGATGGACGCCATGTGAACGCGGATCTGGTGGGTGCGGCCCGTTTCCAGCCGGCATTCCACGTGCGCTGCGCCGTCAAAGGCCGCCACGGTGCGGAAACGGGTGATGGCATGCTTGCCGCGGCCATCCTTCACGATCGCCATCTTCTGGCGGTTGGTCGTGCTGCGCGCCAGCGCGCCTTCGATGCGGCCGGCGGGCGGCACCGGCACGCCACCAACGACGGCGGTGTAGCGGCGATCGACATCGTGGCGGGCGAATTGCGCGGCGAGACCTTCGTGGGCCTTGTCCGTCTTGGCGACGACCAGCAGCCCCGATGTATCCTTGTCGATACGGTGGACGATGCCCGGCCGCGCCACCCCGCCGATGCCCGAAAGCCGCCCGGCGCAATGGTGCAGCAGCGCGTTGACCATGGTGCCATCATAATTGCCGGCGGCGGGATGCACGACCAACCCGGCCGGCTTGTCGACCACCAGCAGATGATCGTCTTCATGAACGATGGTGAGCGGGATATCCTGGGCGACGGTGTCCGATGGGCGGGCTTCGGGCACGTCCAGTGTGAGCGCCTCGCCGCCCTTCATCTTGGTGGCCGGATCCCAGATCACCCCAGCCGGGCCGGACAGGCGCCCGCCCTGCACCAGGTTCTTCAGGCGCTCCCGGCTGTACAGCGGCACGGCTTCGGCCAGCGCCTTGTCCAGGCGCTGGCCGGCCGCCGTGGCCGGCAAGGTGATCAATATCGACTTTTCGGCCCCCATAGCCTAGCGATGTTGGCATGAAGTTGCAGATATCAAGCGGGGATCGGCAGATTTTGCTGAAAGCAGCAGCCGCCTCCCCGCAAGCGGAAGTGTGCGGGCTGCTGCTCGGGCAGAACAGGGATGGGGCTGGCCGGGTGGAAAGCCTTGTGCCCGCCCGCAATGTTGCAGCCGATCCGGCGCGCAGTTTCGAGATTGATCCGGCAACACTGCTCGCCACGCACCGCGCGGCGCGGGGCCAGGGCCGCCAGGTGATCGGCCATTGGCACAGCCACCCCAACGGCCGCACCGCGCCGTCGACCCGCGATGCCGCCCGCGCGACGGAGAATGGCCAGATCTGGCTGATCATCGCTGGCGGCGAGGTCACCGCGTGGGTGCCGCATGCCACTGGTCCCGGTCCGGCCACATTCCAGCCCATCGCCATCGAGGTGGCGTGATGGCCAGTGGCGAAGTGAAGTGGTTTGATGGCAAGAAGGGATATGGCTTCATCACACCTGATCTGGGGCCGCGTGATGTGTTCGTGCATGTGTCCGCGGTGAATGCCGCCGGGCTGGTGCAATTGCAGCCGGGGCAGCGGCTGGACTTCGAGTTGGCGCAGGATGGCGATGGCCGCCTGATCGCGCTGGGCCTGATGATTCGAGACGATGGCGGGGTCCAGGATCCTTCCGCCGAACCGGGGGTGGTGCGATGAGCGACTTGAGCCATTGGGTGGTGCGCTGGCTGTGTCATGATCTGGCAACGCCAATCGCCAGCGTGATGACAGCGAGTGAGTTGCTGGACGATGCGACGCCCGATGCCGAGATCAACGAGTTGATCATGTCGGGCGCGCAGCGGTTGACCGGGCGGCTGCGGCTGGTGCGCCTCGCGCTGGGTGCCGGCGAAAACGCCATGGCGGGCGCTCCACTGGGCAAGCTGGTGATGGCCGGGCTGGATGGCACCAGCGTTGATTGGCAATTTTCCGGCGATGCCATCGATGGCATGGCCCCGCTGGTGGCCGGCTGTGCCATGCTGGTGGCGGATCTGAATCGGATGCGGGCGCTGGTGGTTACACATGATGGGGTGGAGGTGCCGCAGGGCTGCGCTTGGCCTGATTCGGTGACCGCCGTGTTTGCCGGCGCCCCGGCCAGCGACAACCGCAGCGCCGTGGCGGCGATGCTGGTGGCCACGGCCGCGCGGGCTGGCAAGACTCTTTCCAGTGATAACAAGGGTTTGTGCTGGAGCTAATCATCACCGACGGAAATTTGCTGCACTGCAACATACGGCCTCTTGAATCCGGGGCGGCATCTGCATATGTTGCAATGCAGCAAGCCGGAGAGACAGATGAACGCCAAGACCTCAGCGCCCAAGTCCAAACCTGCCGCCAAGCGTGCGCCGGTGAAGGCAAACGCGCCGGTTGCGGCGGCGCCTGCATCAAAGGCTGTAGCCCTGACCATCGATTCTGCGCCGGAACCTGCCGTGGCTGAAGTGGTGGTTGAAACTGCCGCGGCACCGGAACCTGTGGTGGCACCTGACCCCGCCAGGGTGCCGTTCACGCCGGAACCTGCCGATGTGGCGCCCGTCGCGGCTGTCCCTCCGATTACCTCCACTTCCCTCTCTTCTGATTCCGCACGAAAGGAACCGATCATGGCCA
>JAIXPM010000339.1 GCA_027486275.1 Sphingomonadales bacterium
ACCATGGCGTCGGGCCGGCCCGGCGCGTTCAGCAGGTCCGCCGGCGCGGCGGCCACCAGCAGCACGGCCATCCCGGCCAATCCCATCAGGCGCTTCATTGTCAGTCCTCCCCAGTTTTGTCAGATGCTGCCACAGCGCCGCTCGCTTGACCATCACCGCGCCCGCCACCATTGTGCGCCGCGATGACGCCCGAAAACCTGTTCAGTCTTGCCAGCGCCGCCGTGTTGCCCGGCTGGCTCGCGCTTGCCTGCGCGCCGCTGGCCAGGGCAAAGCTGGTGCTGCTGGCGCGGGTGATCGCTGTGCTGTTGTCGGGCCTGTATGTCACGCTGCTGGCGACGGGCCTTGCGGGTGAAGGCCCGCCGCCCGGCGCTGGCTTCGACACGCTGGAAGGGGTGCGGCTGCTCCTGTCTTCCCCGCAGGCGCTGCTAGCAGGCTGGGTGCATTATCTGGTCTTCGATCTGTGGGTGGGCAGCTGGGAAGCGGAGGATAATGCGCTGCCGCACTGGCTGCTGCTGCCCTGCCTGGCGCTCACCTTTCTCGCCGGACCGACGGGCCTGCTGCTCTATCACCTGTTGAAAGCCGCAAGAAAGCTGCGGTCATGAGCGAGCTGCGCAGTGTCGCCTCCCCCTGCACCGATGTCTGCCAGATCGATCGGCGGACCGGCTGGTGCGAAGGCTGCCGCCGCACCATGGACGAGATCAGCCGCTGGCCGCACGCCAACGACGATGAACGCCGCGCCATCCTGGCCCGGTTGCCGGAGCGCACGAAATGATCCCGCTCTCCGTTCTCGATCAGACGCCGATTCCCGAAGGCGTGACCCCGGCGCAGGCGCTGGCCAACAGCATCGATCTCGCCCGCCACTGCGAGGCGCTGGGTTATCAGCGCTTCTGGCTGGCTGAACATCACGCCAGCCAGGCGCTGGCCGGCAGTGCGCCCGAAATATTGATCGGCGCTGTCGCCAACGCCACGTCGCGCATCCGCGTCGGCTCCGGCGGCGTGATGCTGCCGCACTATTCGGCGCTCAAGGTGGCGGAACAGTTCAGCCTGCTTTCCGGCCTGCATCCCGACCGCATCGATCTCGGCCTGGGCCGCGCGCCGGGCAGTGACCAGCGCACGGCAGTGGCGCTGCAGCAGGATCGCCGCCAATATGCGCCCAACCAGTTCCCGCAGCAGCTGGCCGAGCTGATCGGTTACCTGGAAGACTCACTGCCCGACGATCACCCCTTCCACGCCTATGCCGCCACCCTGCCCGGCCGGCCGCATGTGCCGGAACCCTGGGTGCTCGGCTCCTCGCCCGACAGTGTCGCTTTTGCCGCCGATCTGGGCCTGCCCTATTGCCTCGCCGATTTCATCGCGCCGCGGCTGGGCGAACTGGCGGCACAATATCGCGACCGCTTCATCCCTCGTCATCCCGGCGACAAATCGCGCCTTATGGTGGCGGTGTGGACCGTGTGTGCCGAAACCGACGAAGCCGCCCTGCGCCTTGCCGCCCCGGCCCGCATGATGTTCGCGCACCTGCTGATGGGCAAATCGATCTCCGTGCCGCCGCCCGACGTGGCGCTGGCCTGGTTGGCGGACCGGCCCGATGTGGCCAAGGCCTTCGCCAGCCGCCGCGTCGTCGCCGGCAGCCCCGCCACCGTGCGCGCCGGACTTGAGCAAGTGATCAAGGAATATGCGCCGGACGAGCTGATGCTGGTCAACATCCTGCACGGGCATGAAGATCGCAAGCGCAGCTATACGCTGGCGATGGACGCCATGACGCCGGTGGCGGCCTGAGCCATGGGCAAGCGTGTGCTGGCCATTGCGTCCGGCGGCGGGCATTTCATCCAACTGATGCGCCTGTCGCCGGCCTGGGACGGTCACGTGGTGAGCATCGCCACGGTTGACCCCACGTCGCGGGCCCTGGTGGGTGATGTGCCCTTCTTCACCTTTCGCGATGTCTCCCGCGCCGATTGGTGGCGCATTCCGGCGGCGACGCTGGATATCGCCGCCATCCTGATGAAAGTCCGCCCGCAGGTGATCATCACCACCGGCGCGCTGCCCGGCCTGATCGCAGCGACACTGGCCCGCCCGTTTGGCTGCAAGAGCCTGTGGGTGGACAGTATCGCCAATAGCGAAGTCCTGTCCGGCAGCGGCGGGCAGGCGGGCCGCGTCTGCAGCCAGGTCGTCACCCAGTGGCCCCACCTCGCCACCGACAAGGTGGAACATTGGGGCAGCGTGCTGTGAGCGGCGTGTTCGTTTCGGTCGGTTCGATGATGAAGTTCGACCGGCTGACCCGCGCCATGGACGAATGGGCCGCCGCCAACCCAGGCATCCCAGTGGAAATCCAGATCGGCAAGGGCGATTATGAACCACGCCACGCCAAGTGGGTGCGCAAGCTGGCGCTGCCCGATTATCAGGCCCGCGTGGCCGGTTGCGCGCTGTTCGTCGCCCATTGCGGCATGGGATCGATCATTTCTGCCATCGAAGCCGGCAAACCGATCCTGATGCTGCCGCGCTTGGCTGCGATGGGCGAGCACAACACCGATCACCAATTGGCCACTGCCAAGCATGTCGGCATCCGCCCTGGCCTGCATGTCGCGGCCGATGTGGATGATCTGAAAGCCCGCGCCAGTGCACTTTTGGCCGATACGGGCACCGCCCCCGCCCCGATTTCCCGCTTTGCCGATCCGGCCTTCACCGCCCGCATCCGCGCCTTCATCGAAAGTTGAGCCTTGCACCCCTTCATCCCCGTCGAGCCTACCGATCGCCCCGGCCATTACCGGTTCACCGTGCCGAAGAATCTCTGCGTCGGCCCGCCCGATCGCCTTTTCATGTTTGGCGGCGTTGGCCTTGCCAGTGCCTTGTCGGCCGTGGAGCATTTCACCGGCCGGCCGACGGTGTGGGCCGCCGCACAATATCTCAGCTACGCCCGGCCCGGCACCGAACTTGATCTGGAAGTGATCGTGCCGGTGACCGGCAAGTACAACAGCCAGGCCCGCGTCATCACCCGTGCTGGCGATCAGGAGATCATCACCGTCAACGCCGCGCTGGGCAGCCGGCCCGACAGCCCGCACCACCAATGGACAGAGATGCCAATCGTGCCGCCGCCGGAAGACTGCCCCGAAATGACAATCCGCTGGCAGCGCGATCCCGACGACATGAACAGCCAGTGGGACCGCCGCGTCGCCGCCGGCAGTTTCGGTCGCGAGCGGGGCAAGGCACCGCCAGCAACCGATGGCATTGGTCGGCTATGGGTGCGGCCGGTCAATCGCGATCTCTCCATTGATCGGCTGGTGCTGGCGGTAATGGCGGATTTCCTGCCTTCGGGCGTCGGCAACGCGATGGGGGCGAACGCCGGCGGGAACAGCCTCGACAACACTATCCGCTACATGAATTTCGTGCCCACCGAATGGGTGCTGGCCGATATCCGCATCCACGCCGTCCACGCCGGCTTTGCCCATGGCCGTGTGCACCTGTTTGCCCAGGACGGCACCTTGCTGGCCACGGCGAGCCAAAGCCTGATTGTGCGAATTCACAGTTGAGCCTGCCGTGGCACGGGCCTAGCCTGAAGCCATGACACCGCACCTCATCGCCCTTCTTCTCGCCTCCGCCGCCGCGCAGGCACCGCCAACCGCTAGCCCACAGGCGCAGGCCGAAAATGCCGCGCTGGCCGCCACGCTGAATTGGGCAGACCAACAGGATTTCGATTTCGCCAGCCGCGGCTTTCTCGGCTCCATCCCCGACGGCAAGATCCGCAATGCCAAGGGCGACGTGCTGCGCGATCTGGCCGATGAGGCCCAGTTCACAGGGGCGGCCCCGGCCACGGTGAACCCCAGCCTGTGGCGCAATGCGACGCTGGTGGCGAAACACGGCCTGTTCCAGGTGGCCGATGGCATCTGGCAGGTGCGCGGGCTTGATCTCGCCAACATGACGGTCATTCGCGGTACCACCGGCTGGATCATTGTCGATCCGCTCACCGGCGCCGAATCCGCCAAGGCCGCAATGGCGCTGGTCACTGACAAACTGGGCAAGCGGCCGGTGGTCGCGGTCATCTACACCCACAGCCATGTCGATCATTTCGGCGGCGTGCTGGGCGTGGTGAACCCGGCCGATGTGGCGGCCGGCAAGGTGCAGATCATCGCGCCCGAAGGCTTCCTTGAACACGCCGTGTCTGAAAATGTCATCGCCGGCCCCGCCATGCTGCGCCGCGCTGTCTATATGTTTGGCACCAG
>JAIXPM010000175.1 GCA_027486275.1 Sphingomonadales bacterium
TGCCGCCCAATGCGCCGGCGGCGATGAGCGAAACCATCGTGGCCATGGCCCGCGACGGGTTTGCGCCGCTCAGGCTCGACGGCCCGTTCGATTTCGGCACCGGCGGGCTGGCGGCCAATCTGAAGGACCAATCCCAGTCCCTGATCGGCCAACGCGAGCATTTCATCGCGCCGCCGCCCGACATCTTGTTCATCCAGCGCAAGATCGCCGGCATGTATCTGCTGGCGGCCCGGCTGAAGGCGCGGGTGGATGTGGCGGCGCTGGTGCGGCCCTATACGGGCGGCAGCACGCAGGCATCGACCCAGCCCCGCGCCACCAGAGCCGCCATGCGCTGAGGCGCGATCTCCACGGAGGATTCCCTGCAGCCGGCCGCTGGAAACACCGTCGGGAAGCCTTGCAGGGACACATCGACCCACACCGGGACATCTGTCGCCAGCCCGAACGGGCAGACACCGCCCACCGCATGGCCGGTCACCGCCAATGTTTCTTCCGCATCCAGCATGCGCGGTTTGCCGCCCAGCGAGTCTCGCGCCTTCTTGTTGTCCAGCCTGGCATCGCCCCGCGTGACCAGCAGCAGCACTTCGCCGTTCACCCGCATCGCCAGCGTCTTCGCGATGCGCCCCGGCGCGACGCCCAGTGCTGCGGCGGCTTCGGCCACTGTGGCGGTGGACGCGCCCGGCACGATCACCGGCACATCGGGAGCATGGGCAGCAAGCCAGCGCAGCACGTCATCATGAGCCATGACGCTGGAATTGCCTGCAATTGCCGCAACGCACAAGAGTATTGTTTTGACAATACACCAGCGCTGCGGCAGCGATGCTGCATCGTCATTCTATCCCAAGGGGAAGCTCATGCGAATCGCATCCCGTGCGTTGGCCGCGTTGTTGCTGGCCGGCACTGCCTATCTGCCGGCCCAAGCCCAGCCCGCTGCCGAGCCCACCGCCGCCGATCTGGTGGCCAAGAACCTCGCCGCCCGCGGTGGCAGCGCTGCCTTGGCCGCGTTGAAATCGGTGAGCCTGGACGGCAAGCTGGTGTTCCCCGGCGGTTTCGAGCTGACCTATAACGAAGTGCGCTCCGGCGGCGCCGTGCGGGTGGATGCCGCGTTGCAAGGGCTGGCGCTCGTGCAGGCCTATGATGGCAAGGGCGGCGGCTGGCGCATCAATCCGTTCGAAGGCCGCAAGGACGCCGAACCGATGAGCGACGATGAAGCCCGCAGCTTTGCCGATACCGCGCCGATCGCCGGCGTGCTGCTTTCCGCCAGCAGCGATGGCAGCAGCATTTCCTATCTAGGCCGCGAGGATTTCGACGGCACCAATTGTTACAAGCTGAAGGTGGCGCAGAAGGATGGCGATGAATTCGTCTACCTGATCGATCCCGATTCCATGCTGGAAGTGAAGATCACCGAAACCCGCAAATTGCGCGGCGCCGTGCAGGTGAGCGAGAGCGAGCTGGGCGATTATGAAGCCGTGGGCGGCGTGATGTTCCCGATGTCGATCGAGAGCGGCCCGCAGGGCTCCAGCCAGCGTCAGCGCGTCATCATCGCCAAGGCCAGCGCCAATGTGGCCGCGCCGGCCAGCCTGTTCGCCCAACCGGGCAAGTGAGGGAGCACCACCCCATGATCCGCACCATATTGCTGGCCGCAACGGCCCTCACAATCGCCGCTCCCGCCGCTGCTGCAGACAGCGCCGTTCCCGCCAGTGCCGGTATTTCCGGCCTCGGCATCCGCAACATCGGTTCGGCCGCCATGTCGGGCCGCATCGCGGCGCTGGCGGCGCGCGTGGAAGATGATGGCAAGGTCACGATCTTCGTGGGCGCAGCCTCTGGCGGCGTGTGGAAATCCGACGACGGCGGCACCAGCTTCACGCCCAAGTTCGACAAGCAGCCGGTGCAATCAATCGGTGCCGTCGCACTGGATCCCACCAACAAGCAGACCGTGTGGGTGGGCACCGGCGAAAGCTGGACGCGCAACAGCGTTTCGGTGGGCAACGGCATCTACAAATCCACCGACGGCGGCGACAACTGGACGCTGATGGGCCTGCCCAATGTGGAGCGCATCACCAAGATCGTTGTGCACCCCACCAACGGCAATATCGTCTATGCCTGCGCGCCCGGCGCGTTGTGGAGCGACAGCCCGGACCGCGGCCTCTACAAGACCAGCGACGGCGGCAAGACCTGGACGCAGATCCTGAAAGGTCCGAACCTGTCGACCGGCTGTTCGGGCATCAGCCTTGATCCGTCCAACCCGGATCGCCTGATCGCCGGCCTGTGGGATTTCCGCCGCAAGGGCTGGACGTTCCGTTCCGGCGGCGAAGGACCGGATGCCCCTTCGGGCAGCGCCATGGCGATCAGCGAAGATGGCGGCAAGACGTGGAAGATGCTGGATGCGACCACCAAAGGCCTGCCAAAGGGCCCGTGGGGCCGCATCGAGGTGGTGCATGCCCCATCGATGCCAAATCGCGTTTATGCCGTGATCGAACACGCCAAGACCGCGCTTTATGTGTCGGAAGACGGCGGCAAGAGCTGGGAAGCGCGCGACAGCAGCCGCAACATGGTGTGGCGTCCCTTCTATTTCCAGAAGCTGGTGGTTGATCCCACCAACGCCGATCGCGTGTTCAAGATGAACCTGCGGGTGATCGTTTCTGACAATGCCGGCAAGAGCTTCTCCGACACCGCCGGCGGCAGCCATGCCGATTGGCACGATGTGTGGGTGAACCCGAAGAATCCCAAGCATCTGATTGGCTCCGACGACGGTGGCATGTGGATCAGCTATGATGGCGGCAGCAAATGGTGGCATTCGCGCAACCTGCCGATCAGCCAATTCTACCACGTCGCCATCGACGACAAGGACCCGTATCAGGTCTATGGCGGCCTGCAGGACAACAGCAGCTGGGTGGGTGACAGCGAATATCCGGGCGGCATCACCAATCACCGCTGGGAAAATCTTTATGGCGGCGATGGGTTCTGGGTGCTGCCCGATCCGGCCAGCCCCGATCATGTCTATGCCGAATATCAGGGCGGCAACATCGCCTGGATCAACCGCAAGACGCTTGAGCAGAAGGCGATCCAGCCCAAGGCCGGCTACAAGGAAAAGCTGCGTTTCAACTGGAACACGCCGATGGCGCTGAGCCCGCACGACAAGAGTGTGCTGTATTTGGGCAGCCAGTATCTCCACCGCACCCGCGACCATGGCAACACGTGGGAGCGCATTTCGCCCGACCTGAGCACCAACAATCCGGCCAAGCAGCAGCAGGAAAAATCAGGCGGCATCACGGTCGACAACTCGTCGGCGGAAATGCACACCACCATCTATTCGATCAGCGAAAGCCCCAAGGCCGCCGGCACCATCTGGGTTGGCACCGACGACGGCAATGTGCAGGTAACCACCAACGGCGGCGGCACCTGGAACAATGTCACCAAGGCGCTGAAGCTGGGCGCGGACAATTGGGTGAGCTGGGTGGAAGCCAGCCAGCATAATGCGGCCACCGCCTATGTGGCGGTGGATCGCCACGTGTTCGGCGATATGGCGCCGCACATCTTCGTTACCCGCGATGGCGGCAAGAATTTTGCCCGCATTGCCGGCCCCGCCACGGCCGGTATCCGCGGCTACGCCCACGTCATCAAGGAAGACCGGGTTGACCGGAACATCCTCTATGCCGGCACCGAGTTCGGCATGTTCATCAGCCGCAATGGCGGTGCGAACTGGGAAGAGTTCCGCCCCGGCAATTTCCCGGCCGTCGCCGTGCGCGACATCGTGCAGTCCAA
>JAIXPM010000282.1 GCA_027486275.1 Sphingomonadales bacterium
AACCGCGTATGGGCGATCACCGCCACGGCGCAGGCAACGCTGGACGGCCCGCGCGCCACCAATCTGGTCAGCGCCGTCAACGCCGTGCTCGACACGGGTACGCAGCGCGAAAAGGCCGTGGCGGCGCGTGTGCCGGGGGAGGTGATGCTGCTGCTGGTGATCTTTGCCTGCGTCGCCTGCTTCCTGCTCGGCTACGTGCTCGACGCTCATGGTCACCAGCACCGCTTTGCGTCGGGCATTCTTTTCCTGTTGATGGGACTCACCATCATGCTGATCCTCGATCTCGACCGGCCGGCCGATGGCGCCATCCTGGTCGATCAATCGGCGATGGAAGCGCTGGTCGCCAGCCTTGCACCGGCCGGCGGCTAGCGGCAGGATGGCACCATGCGTGCTGCCCTGCTTCTCCCCCTCGCCCTCCTCGCACTGGCCGGCTGCCGCGATCAGCGCCAGCAACTGGGCCAGGCGCTGTCGGGAAAGCCGCCGGTGATCGCCGGCAGCCTGGAAGGCGAATGGCAGATTGAAGATCTGAACGGCGGCGGCCCGGTGGCGCAAAGCCGCCTGATGTTCGATCCCGGCGATCAGGGCACCAGCCGGCTTTCAGGCACGGCCGGTTGCAACCGCTTCAGCGGCAACTGGAAACAGGATGGCGCCACGTTGAAGCTGGGGCCGATGGCCTCCACCCGCATGGCCTGCCCGCCGCCCGCCATGGAAATCGAACAACGGGTGCTGGCGCTGCTGGAGGCGGCAAACAGCGTGACCTATACGGCGGATGGTGCGGCGATCCTGGCCACCCCCGATGGCCGCAAACTCACCTTGCGCAAACCAGCGCAGCCCTGATCAAGCCGCGACGCGGTCTACCGACAGGTCAGCGAGCGTCGTATTGTCGAGAATATCCGCGGTCTGTTCGCGCACCACCAGCATCACCTTGCGGATCACGCAGGTGGTTTCCTCGAAACAATCGTCGCAGCGCTGATAGGCCGAAACCGAAACGCACGGCACCAAGGCCAGCGGGCCTTCGATCAAGCGGATGATCTCGCCGAAACTGATCTGGCTGGCCGGGCGGGCTAGGCGGTATCCACCCATCTTGCCGCGATAGCTGTTCACCACGCCGCCATTCTTCAGATCGAGCAATATGGCTTCGAGGAACTTGCGCGGCAGCTGCTGATCGGCGGCGATCACCGAAATCGGCACAGGCGCAACCCCGCCCGAACGGGCGATGAAGATGAGCGCGCGAAGCGCATAGCGGGAGCGCTGGTTGAGCATGATGAACCCCTTATCCTATGCACCAGCAAGGAATTGCTGCCAAGCCAAATGGCCGTGCCAGGCCGGCAACATGGCCGGGAATGAATTGCCGATTAATAGTAAAATTTGCTGATTTTTTGATTTATTCAACAAGGCTGTCATGGATATGCAATACGCATACCCCCATAACTCGTTGATATTACTATAGACGATTTTTTCAGGGCAGTTGGCACGGGCTTTGCAAAGTTGTTGGCATCGGCAGCCGGATGGTCCGGCCGCTGAAGCAGACAAGAGGTCCCCCATGTTCACTTCAGCCCAGAACTTCTCCCGCAACCTGGTCGGCGCTGCCGGCACCCTGTTCTTCGCCGGCCTGTGCATCGCCGGTGCCACCGCCACCCCGGCCAACGCCCAGATCGCCTATGGCAAGAACGAAGCCGGCCACAAGGTCGCCTATGTCGCCTATGCCGATCTCGACCTGGGTTCGCCAGCTGGCCGCAGCCGCCTCGAAAACCGCCTGCGCACCGCCGCCAAGCAGGTGTGCCATGGTTCCGATGCCAGCCGCATGGCGGTCGCCGAGGAATATGCTTGCTATCAGGAAACCTTGAAGGCCACCCGCAGCGCCACCATGGCGGCCATCGCTGCCGACAAGGTGACCGGCTGATCGCCTGACAACACGGCGGGCGCTTTCTTCGAACTTCGTTCGAGGATTGGGGCAGGGGCCGTCCTTGCCCGCCGATCCGGCCGGTGGCGCACCCGATAGCCCCCATCAGGGTGCGCCCCGCCCACAGAGCCCCCAATCTTCAGTTCACCCCAAGAGCTCCGATGCGCCTCTCTTGCCCCTCTCGGGGCGCATCGTGACGGTGCCGCCCGGCGTCTCCCATCCCTCGACGCCGGGCGGCACTTTATTTTTGGGCGCGGCACGTCATGATGCGCCATGCGCCTTCTTCTCCTCACCCTCGCCCTGATTACCGCCCACCCCGCTGCGGCCATCCGCGCCCGCGACTTCGGCATCGCGCCCGGCCCAATGCCCACCGGGCCGCTCAACGCCATCACCGATGTGCCCGGCGTTGCTGTCGGCCAGGTCACGCTTGATCGCGGCGACACCATCCGCACCGGCGTCACCGCCATCCTGCCCCATGCCGGCAACATCTTTGCCGAAAAGGTGCCAGCCGGCATCTTTGTCGCAAATGGGTTCGGCAAGTTGATGGGCTTGAGCCAGGTGCGCGAACTGGGCGAGATCGAAACGCCGATCCTGCTCACCAACACGCTGAACGTGCCGGAAGCTGCTGCTGCCATCATCGAACACACGCTCAGCCAGCCAGGCAACGAGGGTGTGCGCTCGGTCAACGCCGTGGTCGGCGAAACCAACGATGGCGGGCTCAACGATATCCGCGCCCGCGCCCTCAGCATCACAGATGCCCGCCGCGCCATCGCCGAAGCCAGGCCCGGCCCCGTGCAGGAAGGCGCCGTCGGCGCCGGGCGCGGCACGATCGCCTTTGGCTACAAAGGTGGAATCGGGACCTCGTCACGGCGCACGCCCGAAGGCTTCACCGTCGGCGTGCTGGTGCAGAGCAATTATGGCGGTCGGCTGATCCTCGCGGGCGTCCCCATCCCACCACCGCCGGGCAAGACAGCAGCGCGCGTCTCGGCTGACGGCTCGATCATGATCGTGGTCGCCACCGACGCGCCGCTGTCCGACCGCAACCTCACCCGGCTGGCGGCGCGCGCCATGGCCGGCCTCGCCCGCACCGGATCGGCCTTCTCCAACGGCAGCGGCGATTATGCCATCGCCTTTTCCACCGCCGACAGCGTGCGCCGCACCGCCGCCCGCCGCGCCGCAACCACCGCCTATCCGGAACTGGGCAACGAGGCGACCACGCCACTGTTCATCGCGGCCGCCGACGCAACCGAAGAAGCCATTGCGAACAGCCTGCTCGCCGCTGAAACCGTCACCAGCCGCGAACCGGGGACGGACGAAACCCGCCGGGCAGTGGCGCTGGACCGGGCGTTGATCAGGCGGCTGCTGGCGGCGGCGGGCCAGCCTGCCCCATAGCCTGCTGCGCGATAACCGCAGCGTGGAGAGCCGCGCAGTCGATCACCGGAAACGGTGCCGTGACAGCATCGAACACCAGGGCCAGATCGGTCCCGCCAAGCAGGATGGCCTCAGCGCCCTTCGTCATCAACTCCTCGGCCGCGTTCTCAAAAATCTGCCGCTGCCGGGCGTTGACCGTGCCGGCAGTGGCCATGGCCGCATAGGCAGCATGTACCGCGTCAAGATCGGTCGGGGCGAAAACCCGCGCGGTGGTGATGCCACCATAACAGCCTGACGCCATGACGGTTCTTGTGCCCAGAATGCCCAGCTTCTGCACGCCGCGTGCCGCAACGTCGCGCGCCACCACATCGATCATGTCGATCACCGGCAGCG
>JAIXPM010000051.1 GCA_027486275.1 Sphingomonadales bacterium
ATCGGCGCTGATACGCTGCGCGGCGGTATCGGTGACGACGCGCTGTATGGCGATATCATCGGCCAGCGTTCCGGCACCGGCCATTCCGCTGACCGCCTGTTCGGCGGCGACGGCACCGACAGCCTGTTTGGCGGTGGCGGCAATGATTTCCTGGATGGCGGTGAAGGCCAGGACACGCTGACCGGTGATGCCGGTGCAGACCGCTTTGTCTTCAACGGCAAATGGGGCTTCGATATCGTGGCCGATTTCGAAGACAATATCGACAAGCTCGATCTGCGCGGCACCGGCGAGAACTTTGCCTCGCTGTTCTTCGAGCTGAGCGATCTCGACAGCGATGGCGCCACCGATGACGTGCTGGTGAAGACCAGCAACGGCGATCTTGGCGAAATCGCCATCCTCAACACCCAATTGGCGCAGATCACCGCCACTGATTTCATCTTCGGCTGATCCTGCTCTGGCCTTGCGCGCCGGGTACTCATCATGCCCGG
Source organism: Sphingomonadales bacterium (assembly GCA_027486275.1). The sequence goes on from JAIXPM010000051.1 coordinate 489, forward strand.
CGCGCAAGCGCTTCACCCTGCCCAAAGGCCAAGATTGACCGGCCGCGCCGCTTCCGCCACGCTCCTCGAAATCCATGGGGAGACGCAGGCACATGGCGCTGCTCGAAGGCTATCAAAGGTTCACCTTCACGCGCGGCCAGTTCGGCCACGAACGCGTGCTCACCGCCACCATCACCGGCAACAACCCGGTGAACGGCGTTGACGAGGCGATGCACGAAGAACTCGCCCGCGTGTTCACCGAATTGCAGCAGGACAAGGGCAGCGACATCATCGTGTTGACCGGCGCCGGCCGCGCCTTTTGCGCTGGCGGCGATTTCGACTGGTTTGAAGAACAGATCGCCCACCCCAACCAGTTCCGCGATATCGGCTGGGACGCCAAGCGCATCGTCACCAGCTTGCTCGATATCGAAAAGCCGGTGATCTGCCGCATGAACGGCGCCGCCGCCGGGCTGGGCGCCACCATCGCGCTGCTCTGCGATATCATCATCGCCGACGAAAACGCCGTGATCGGTGATCCGCATGTGAAGGTCGGGCTGGTGGCCGGCGATGGCGGCGCGGTGATCTGGCCGCAGCTGATTGGCTATGCCCGCGCCAAGGAGTTCCTGATGACCGGCGATCTGATCAAGGCGCCGCGCGCCGAAGCCATGGGCCTGATCAACTATGCCGTGCCGACCGATCAGCTTGATGCGAAAGTGACCGAATTGGTGGGCAAGCTGATGAACAACCCCAAATATGCCGTGCGCTGGTCCAAGGTGGTGGCCAACCAGCCGCTGCGGGTGCTGGCGCAGCAGTTGATGGATGCCTCCATCCCCTATGAGACGCTGTCCAACCTTGCCGCCGATCGCGCAGAGGCCGTGCGCGCCTTCCGCGAACGCCGGCCGCCGAACTTGACGGGTGAATGATGGCCCCGCCGCTGCCCCCCGTTACCTTCACCGACGAGCCTGAGCATATCGGCCAGCTGCGCGACACCATCCGCCGCTTCGTGGCGCAACACGCCCCGCGCGACGCCCGCATCCAGTGGGATCGTGATCATCGCTGGCCGCGCGATGTTTATGCCGAGCTGAACAAATTGGGCCTGACCGCGCTCACCGTGCCGGAAGAATATGGTGGCGCCGGGCAGGATCTGGTCGCCGCCATCGCGGTGATCGAGGAATTGGCGCAGGCCGGGCCGTGCCTCGCCGGACCCTATATCCACACCGCTTTCTATGGCGGCATGAACCTGTCTGAAAACGGCAGCGCCGAGCAGAAGGCGCTATTCCTGCCCCGGCTGGCAAAGGGCGAACTCTTCTTCGCCTATGGCCTGTCCGAACCCGATGTTGGCGGCGATCTGGCCAGCGTCACCACCCGCGCACGCCTTGAGGGTGATGAGGTGGTGATCGACGGCGCCAAGCGCTGGTGCACAGGGGCAGACTGGAGCGACTATATCTACACGCTGGTGCGGTCCGGCCCGGCGGAAGACCGTTACCGCAACCTGTCGTTCGTGCTGATCCCCACAAAGGCATCTGGCGTGCGCATGCAGGATATCCACCACGCCAATCTGCGCTACACCGCGAGCCAGGATGTGTATTTCGACAGCGTGCGGGTGCCGGCGGCCAATATCGTTGGCGGCCCCGCCATGTGGAACCAGGGCTGGAAGCTGCTCGCGGGCCGCGCACTCGATGTGGAGAAACTGGAGATCACCGCGGTCGCCTTCGGCATTGCGCGGGCTGCGCTGGATGAAGCGTGGGATTACGCCCAGCAACGCGTGCAGTTCGGCAAGGCGATCAGCCAGCACCAGGCCATCCGCCACAAACTGGTGGTGGCGCGTACCAAGCTGCAGGCGGCGCGGCACATGCTCTATCACGCGGCTTGGCTGGCCAATGAAGGCCGGCCGTGCAGTGCCGAAACCAGCATGGCGAAATTGTTTGTCGCCGATGTGGGCGTGGAAATCGCGCTGGCGTGCCAGCAGGTGATCGGTTCCTATGCGCTGTCGGATGCGTTCGACATGGAGCGACACGTGCGCGATCTGCTCGGCATGCCGATCGTCGGCGGATCGTCCGATATGCAGAAGAATAACCTCGCCAGCCTGTGGAAGCTGTGATGATCGCCGAAGCCCTGCTGGAGACGGTCGCCGCCCGCGCCCCCGATACCGAGCAGCAGCGGCGATTGCCTGCCGATCTGGCCGCCGAACTGGCGCAGGCCGGCCTGTTCCGCATGCTGGTGCCCAAGTCTCTGGGCGGTGCGGAGGTGGATGTGGCCACCCTGTTTGGCGCGCTGGAACAACTGGGGCGCGCCGATGCCGCCACTGGCTGGTGCGTGATGATCGGCGGCACCACGGCGCTGATCTCGGCCTGGCTGCCCGAAGAACACGCCCGCGAGATCTGGGCCGATCCCAATGTCATTACCGGCGGTGTGTTCGCGCCGATGGGGCGTGCGGCGGTGGACGGCGATGATTATGTCGTATCCGGTCGCTGGGCCTGGGGTTCGGGCAGCGCAAATTGCAGCTGGCTGCTCGGCGGCGCCGTCATCATGGAGAGCGGCGAGATGAGCCGGCTTCCCAATGGCGCGCCCGATCACCGCATGATGGTGATGCGCCGCGACCAGGTGGAACTGATCGACACCTGGGATGCATTGGGCATGCGCGGCACCGGATCGGGTGATCTGGCCGCCAAGGATGTACGCGTGCCGCAGGGCCGCAGCGTGTCCTTCATCACCGACACCCCGCGCGAGGCTGGCCCCCTCTACCGCTTTGCCCCCTTCGGCCTGCTGGCGCTGGGCATTGCGGCGGTGGCCAGCGGCAATGCGCTGGGTGCGCTCGATGATCTGAAGGCGCTGGCCGTTGCCAAGAAGGGCCAGGGCAGCAGCAGGTCCTTGGCCGAGCGCGGCGTTGTGCAGGCGGATTATGCCGCCGCCCACGCCGATCTCGATGCCGCGCGCGCCCTTGTGCACGCCGAAATCGCCAGCGCCTGGGATCGCGTCGTCGCTGGCGATGCGCTTGATCTGCCCGCCCGCGCCCGACTGCGACTGGCGGCCACGCGCCTCACCCAGGTCTCGGCGCGCGTGGCCGCCAAGATGCACGAGCTGGCCGGCGGTACCTCGGTCTATGCCAGCCACCCGCTGAACCGCCGCTTTCGTGATGCGCATGTGGCCACCCAGCATGTGATGGTCGCCCCGCCAACGCTGGAACTGGCCGGGCGTGTGTTGCTGGGCCTGCCGGTGGATGCCTCGATGCTTTAGGCGAGCTGGCGCTTGAGCAGGCGACCGAACAGCCACCAACTGCCGATGGCATAGAGCACGACGTTCAGCCCGATCACCATCGCCCAGAACCGCACGGGCGCGAACCCTTCGATGATGCCGAAACGCGGGTTGGTGAGCACCTGGCTGAAACCGGCCATCATCAGGCCCAGCCAGCTGTAGGCCATCTGAATCTTGTGGGTCTTCAGATCGGCGGGCTGGCGGTCGCGCAGCCATTTGCGCAGCGCCCACATCCCGCTGGCCAGCGAATAGAGGCTGACCAGCGCGAGGATGTGAAAGGGCAGGAAGTGCGTGTCGGACCGGAAACTGGCCAGCGCGCCGATGTTGCACACCAGCATCGCCGGCACATAGAGCCGCCCGGCCAGCGCATGGCCCGGCGTGCCCTGGCGGGCCAGCATCTGATACAGGCCCAGCGGCATGGCGAGGCAGGCGGCAACCAGGTGGGCAAGCAGCAGCGGGGAAAGATTGGCAAGCATCGAACAGGCTCCATTGGCGGTTGATGCCGCTGGTGTGG
>JAIXPM010000396.1 GCA_027486275.1 Sphingomonadales bacterium
CTCAATCGCATGTTGTTCCTCGCCGCGCAGGACGAGGAACGGCGCACGATCCTGGAACGTTTTTATGAACATCCAGACGATCTGGTGGGCCGGCTCTATGCCGCCGACAATCGCTGGAATGATTGGCCGAAAGTGTTTTCCGGCCGGCCGCCCATCCCGCCGCTGCGGGCGCTGGGCACGCTGGTCAAGTATGAATTGGGGATAAAATGACGACTGCCGCAGTGATTGGTTCCGGTTTTGGTGGCTTGGCGCTGGCCATCCGCCTGCAATCGGCCGGCATCCAGACCACGTTGATCGAAGCCCGCGACAAGCCGGGTGGCCGTGCCTATGTGTTTGAAGATGATGGCTTTATCTTCGATGCCGGCCCCACCGTGATCACCGATCCGACCTGCCTGGAAGAATTGTTCGAGCTGTCTGGCCGCAAATTGTCGGACTATGTCGAACTGATGCCGGTGATGCCGTTTTACCGCCTGATGTGGGAAGACGGCACGGTTTTCGATTATTCCAACGACGAAAAGGAACTGCTGCGCCAGATCGGCGAACTCAACGTGAAAGACGTTGCCGGCTATCAGGAATTCCTGAAATTTTCGGATAACGTGTTTCGTGAAGGCTATGAAAAGCTGGGCCATGAAGCCTTTCTCGATTTCAAGTCGATGCTCAAGGCCGCGCCGCAGCTGATGCGCTATGAAGCCTTCCGTTCGGTCTATTCGATGGTGTCGCGCCACATCGAGGACGAGCGGCTGCGCCAGGCGTTCAGTTTCCACACGCTGCTGGTGGGCGGCAATCCGTTCCGTACGTCCAGCGTCTATGCGCTGATCCACGCGCTTGAAAAGAAATGGGGCGTCTGGTTCCCGCGCGGCGGCACCGGTTCGCTGGTGCGCGGCCTCGTCAAGCTGTTCGAGGATATCGGCGGCAGCGTGCGCATGGGCAGCAAGGTGGAAGCCATCATGGCTGACAGCGGGCGCGTTACGGGTGTGCGCTGCGCCGATGGCTGGTCCGGCCGTTTCGATGCGGTGTGTTCCAATGGCGACGTGGTCAACACCTACCAGGAACTGCTGGGCGGCCACCCGCGCGGTTCCGAAATGGCGGCCAAGATGAAGCGCCGCAGCTTCTCGCCGTCGCTGTTCGTGCTGTATTTCGGCCTGAAGGGCGTGCGCACCGATGTTGCGCACCACACCATCCTGTTTGGCCATCGCTACAAGGAACTGCTCAGCGAAATCTACAAGGGCGGCGAACTGCCGGAAGATTTCTCGTTGTATCTGCACCACCCGACGATGACCGATCCGGGCCTCGCCCCCGAAGGCCACGGCGCCTATTATGTGCTGTCGCCGGTGCCGCATCTGGGCAAGCTGGACATCGATTGGGAAAAGGAAGCCCCGCGGTACGCCGATTCGATTCTGGACGCGTTGGAACGCCGTGTTCTGCCCAATCTCAAGCGCGATCTGGTGACGCTGCGCACCTGGACGCCGAAGGATTTCGAAACCGAACTGTTTGCTCACCAGGGCAGCGCGTTCTCCCTTGAGCCGGTGCTGTGGCAGAGCGCCTATTTCCGCACCCACAACCGCGATGATGTGCTGTCCAACCTCTATTTCGTTGGTGCCGGCACGCACCCCGGCGCCGGCATCCCCGGCGTGGTGGGCAGCGCCAAGGCCACCGGCAAGCTGATGGTGGAAGATCTGCTGGGCAAGAAGGCGGCGTAACCTTCGGCATTCAGCCCGCTTGCGCCGCGCGGCGCAGGCGGGCAGAAGCCCATCGGTGTCTGACGTTCTTGCCAATGCCCGCGACGCCATCGCCCGCGGTTCGAAAAGCTTCGCACTGGCCAGCCGCCTGTTCGATGGCCCGACGCGCGACCGCGCCATGCTGCTTTACGCCTGGTGCCGCCACACCGATGATGTGATCGATGGCCAGGTGCTGGGCGAGGGCCGCAACGACGATCGCCGCCCGCCGGCCGAACGCCTGGCCGAAGTGCATTGGGAAACCGAACGCGCGCTGGCCGGCAATCCCACGCCCGGTACGCCTTACGAAGCGCTGGCGTTGGTGGTGCAGCAGACGGGGATGCCGGCGCGCTATCCGCGCGATCTGATCCACGGCTTCCGCATCGACATGGAAGCGCGGCCATTCCACACCTTCGATGATACGCTCACCTATTGCTATCACGTGGCGGGCTGCGTGGGCGTGATGATGGCGATCGTGATGGGCGTGAAGCCCGACGAACGTGCGGTGCTGGAACGCGCCTGTGATCTGGGGATGAGCTTTCAGCTCAACAACATCGCCCGCGACGTGGTTGAAGATGCAATGAACGGCCGCCGTTACATCCCCGATGATTGGCTGGCCAGCGTGCGGCTGGAGCCGGATAGTTACGTGCTGGAACGCAACCGCCGGCAACTCTCCCGCCTTGTCGCCCGGTTGGTGTTCAAAGCCGAGGAGTATGAAGAATCAGCCCGCTTCGGCACCTCGGCACTGGGCAACCGCGCCGCCTGGGCGGTGCTGGCCGCAGCCCGCATCTATGGCGGCATCGGCCGCAAGGTGCGCGGGCTGGAGGAAGAGGGGCTGGCTCAGCGGGTTTCGACGACGAAAGCCGAAAAGGCCCGTGCTGTGGCGTTGGCGCTGGGCGATGCGCTGGTGCGCAAATCACGCTGGCCGATGCCGGGGCCGTCCCGTGACGGCCTGTGGACGATGCCGGAATAGGTGCGCCCGTCGCTCCGGCTTTCGCCGGGATGACGACGAAGGTCGGTCTTAACGTGCCCAATGCTCGGCGTTATCAATCATGCCCATCTCGGCCTTCATCTTCGCGCTCGCGCGGATGCGCCCGCGGCCATCGGCTTCCAGCTGCGCCTTCAGCTTGCGGATCGGCGGCGCCCAGATGAAGCCAAAGCTCACCGTGCCGTGCTTGGTTTCCACCACGTGATGCAGCCGATGCGCCTGCACCACGCGCTTCATGTAACCCCATTGCGGGTTCCAGCGATGCTTCACGCGGCGGTGCACCAGCACATCGTGGAGGAAGAAATAAATGGCGCCATACATGGTGATGCCCGCCCCGATCGCGGTGATCATGTGCAGGCCATAGTGCGTGCCGATCATCAGCAGGATCATCGACGGGATGGCACCGGCCACGCCGAACCAGTCGTTCTTTTCAAACATCCCGGTGCGCGGTTCGTGGTGGGATTTGTGCAGGCTCCACAGGAACCCGTGCATCACATATTTGTGGGAGACGATGGCCACCACCTCCATGATTCCCACCACGAGCAGCGCGATGCCGATGCCCTGCCACCAATTCACATCGGCGAGCACGGGATAACGGGTGGAGAGCGAAGCCAGATAATCGAGCATGGGTTCATGCTATAGCCAGACAAAAGCCGCTAATCACTAGGGGTGTTGCCGCACCCCCATCAATTCGGAGCCGACATGACGCCGCGCCTTTCCCTGCTTGCCTGCCTCGCCCTGCCGCTGGCACTTGCCGCCTGCACCACCCCGGCCCAACGCATCACCAGCAACCTGACGGAACTGGGCGTGCCCCCGCGCCAGGCCCAGTGCATGGGTGGCCGGCTGGGCGAACGCCTCTCCATCGGCCAGCTGCGCCGCCTGCAGGAACTCACCGGCCTGCGTGCCGAACGTTTTGAACGCATGAGCATCCGCGAAATCGCCAACAAGCTGACCGACGAGCGCGACCCCGGCCTGGTGGCGGAATTCCTGCGCGCCGGGGTGGGTTGCCTGATTTAATTGGCCTTTAAGATTGGTCGTGCATGCTCCGCATCATGACCAGACGCCGACGCAACGAAGAATTATC
>JAIXPM010000185.1 GCA_027486275.1 Sphingomonadales bacterium
ATAGGCGAGCTTGGCCGACGGCGGCACGTTCACTTCGGTTCGCGCCGAGCGGACTTCGGAAATCAGACCGATCAGCCAGTCGATATCCGCACTGGCGGCAGCATCTTCGGGAATGGCGTCGGTGGCCACCCATTGCGCCAGAATCAGGTCATCGCGCTCCGCCAGTCGGTGCCACAACTCTTCGGTGAGGAACGGCATCACCGGGTGGAGCATGACGAGGATCTGATCGAGCGCCCAGCCGGCAACGGCGCGGGTTTCGGCGGCGATGGCTTCATCGGCGCCTTCGCTGAGCAGCGGCTTGATGAGTTCCAGATACCAGTCGCAGAACCGGCTCCACACCAATTTGTAGATGGCGTCGGCATAGGCATCGAAGCGGAAATCGGCGATCGCCTGTTCCAGCGCGCGTGCCGTGGCGCGCACTTCGCCGATGATCCAGCGGTTGACCGGCTGACTGGCAGCGGGCGGCAACGGCGAGGCACTGCCGCCAATGCCGTTGGATTGGGCAAAGCGCGCCGCGTTCCACAGCTTGGTGGCGAAGTTGCGATAGCCTTCGATGCGGCTTTCGCTCAATTTGATGTCGCGGCCCTGCGTTTCCATCGCGGTGAGCGTGAAGCGCAGCGCATCCGCGCCATATTGATCGATCAGCACCAGGGGATCGACGGTGTTCCCCTTGGATTTGCTCATCTTCTGGCCCTTGGCGTCGCGCACCAGGCCGTGGCAATACACAGTGCGGAACGGCACATCGTCCATGAAGTGCAGGCCCTGCATCATCATGCGGGCCACCCAGAAGAAGATGATGTCGAAACCAGTCACCAGCACGTCGCCGGGGTAGTGGCGGGCGAGGTCGGTCGTCTGCTCCGGCCAGCCGAGCGTGCCGAACGGCCACAGCGCGGAGGAGAACCAGGTGTCGAGCACGTCTTCGTCGCGGGTCAGGACCGCGTCGCCGGCTTGAGCCTGTGCTTCCGCTTCGGTTTCGGCAACGAACACGCTGCCATCGGGCGTATACCACGCCGGAATCCGGTGTCCCCACCACAACTGGCGCGACACGCACCAGGGCTGGATATTCTCCATCCAGTTGAAATAGGTCTTTTCCCAGGTCTTCGGTACGAACTGGGTGCGGCCATCGTGCACCGCACTCAGCGCGTCCTTGGCCAGCTCGGCGGCGTTCACATACCATTGGTCGGTCAGCCACGGCTCGATCACCACGCCCGAACGGTCGCCATAGGGCATCTGGATGGTTTTCTGTTCGATGCGCTCGATCAGTTCGAGGGCTTCGAGATCGGCCACGACCTTCTTGCGCGCGTCTTCGCGGGCAAGGCCCACATAATCGGCGGGCACGCCATCGGCGGCGCAGATGCGGGCTTCGGCGTCGAGTATGTTGATCCAGCCGATGGCCTTGTTGCGTTCATACACCTGCCAGTCGTTGAAATCATGGGCTGGCGTGATCTTCACTGCACCCGAACCCAGTTCCGGATCGGCATGTTCATCGGCGATGATCGGAATGCGGCGGCCGGTGATCGGCAGCAGGACGTGCTTGCCGATGACGGAGGCATAGCGCGGATCATCGGCACCCACGGCGACGGCGGTATCGCCCAGCATGGTTTCCGGGCGGGTGGTGGCAACGATGATATGATCGGCGCCATTGGGAAGACGCGCGCCATCGGCCAGCGGATAACGGATGTGTGTGAAGCTGCCGGCGACTTCGCGGGTTTCCACTTCCAGATCGGAAATCGCGGTCTTCAGCTTCGGATCCCAGTTCACCAGCCGCTTGTTGCGATAGAGCAATTTCTGGTTGTAGAGCTCAACGAACACTTTGAGCACGGCCTTGTTGAAGCCGTCGTCCATGGTGAAACGCTCGTTCTCCCAATCGCACGACGCGCCCAGCCGCCTGAGCTGGCGGGTGATGGTGCCGCCGGATTCGGCCTTCCATTCCCAAACCTTGGCTTCGAACGCCTCGCGGCCCATGGCGGTGCGGCCGGGCTCTTGAGCTTCGGCCAAGCGGCGTTCCACCACCATCTGTGTGGCGATGCCGGCATGATCGGTGCCGACAATCCAGCGCGCATCGCGGCCATTCAGCCGGTGCCAGCGGATCAGCAGATCCTGCAGCGTGTTGTCGAGCGCGTGGCCGATGTGCAGGCTGCCCGTGACGTTCGGCGGCGGGATGACGATGGTGAATGGCTTGGCATCCGGGCGGGACGGCCGGAAGCGGGCGTTGTGTTCCCAATGGGCATACCAACGCTGTTCAAAGCTGGCGGGGTCGAAAATCTTGTCGATCATGGCCACGGCGCATACCCGCTGGCCAGCGAAGGGGAAAGCCCTACAGCTTGCCGGTGAGGCGCTTGATTTCCTCGCGCGCCAGTTTCTCGACGATTTCCGGCATGTTGGCGTCCAGCCAGGCCTTGATCTGCGGTGCCAGCATAGATCGCATCAACTCGTCCAGGGTCATGCCGGTGCTGCTCGACGGCAGGGTCACATTGGCGAGCGAAACCGGTGCCGGTGCCGGGGCCAAGGCGGGCGCGGGCGACGGCGAATCTTCATTGTCATCATTACCGGGTTCCATCACCCGGGCGCGGATGGAGGCAAGAATGACGTCAAGGGCTGGCGGCGGCTCGCTCATGCAAAACAGTTACGACATCGTGAAGAAAAGCGCCACACCCGCCGAGCGGGCAGAACGAGAAAATCTCGGGTCAAAAGGCGAATTCGCGCGGCTGGGCAAAGCCGGGCAGATCGGGCGCCGCC
>JAIXPM010000428.1 GCA_027486275.1 Sphingomonadales bacterium
CATAGAGCGGTACGCCAGCCTTGGCAGGCGCAAAGAAGCTGGTTTTCAGCTCGATCGTCGGGATACCGATGCGCTTGCCACTCTTGATGATGGCCGCAAATGCCGCGGCATCATCCAGCATGGCAACCACGATCCCGCCCTGCACATTGCCCATCGGGTTGCGGCAGGCATCAATCGGCTGGAACTTCATCTTCACCCGGCCGGCGGCGCTGTCGATCTCCAGAATCTCCTGGCCCAGGATCGCAGCCGTGGGCGGCACGAAACGGTTCATGCGCGCTTTCAGATCATCGTCGTTCAGGGCCATTGCCGCCTCTTCAGCCAATCGTCAGGCCATAGCGGTGCAGCGCCGGTGCCAGCGCGTCAACCTGTTCGTCATGCCGAGTGAACAGCGCGCGTCCGCGACCTTCACCTTGCTGCCCACGGTCGCCGAGCAAAGTGGCTACGCGCCGGGCAATGCCGGGCCCGCCATCCACAAAGCCCATATCCGGCAAGGCCGCCTGTAATTGTGGCAGCAACAACGGGAAGTGCGTGCAGGCCAGCGCGATCTGATCGATGCGCTCGCCGCCCTTCTGGCTGGTCAGCCCCGCCAGTTCCGGCGCAACATCCGCCGCTTTCACCGGCTCGCCCCGTAAAAGCGCCTCGGCCAGTTCCACCAGCCGCGCCGAACCGTGCAGCAGCACCGTGCAATCTGTGGCATGATCGGCGGAGAGGCGCACCACATAGGGCTGACGCACCGTCGCCTGCGTGCCCAGCACGCCGATCACGCGGCTGCGGCTCGCTTCCGCCGCCGGCTTGATCGCCGGAACCGTGCCAACCACCGGCACATCCAGTACGGCGCGAGCATGGGCCAGCGCGATGGTGGAGGCGGTGTTGCAGGCAATCACGATCAAGTCCGGCTGCAACCGTTCGGTGAGCCGGCCGAGCAACGCACACACCCGTGTGGCCACCTCCATCTCGGTCTTGGTGCCGTAGGGAAAGCCTGCATTATCAGCAATATAGCTGATATCGATGGCCGGCAGCGCCGCGCGTACGTCATCAAGCACGGACAAACCGCCCACGCCGGAATCCAGCATCAGAACATGCGTGATGGCCGCCTCCATCCAAGCTTTGCCCGGCTCATGTCATGGCTGACGGCAAAAGGCAAAACGCGCCGCAAAATCATGCTCAATAAAGCATGAACTGGCTTTTCCAGCCCTGAAAATTTTCCAGCATCGGCCGTCAACATCGGTGACCAGCATCCGGTTTCGGGTGCTGCCGGCGAATGGAACAACAGGGGAAAAAGCGCGATGTTCAGGCAGATCATCATCGGTGCCGCCGCCGTTATCGGCCTGGCCAGCCCCGCCGAGGCCACGGTGGAGATTTCCTCCACAGCCCGCGGCCTGGTGAGCAACGTGCGCGTGGTGGGTCAACCGCTCACCCTGATCGGACCGGTTGCACCCGTCAGCGGCCGCACCTCGCCCGGCTATTCGCTGAGCAACAGCGCCGCCTCGCTGGCCGCCAGCGTCGGGCTGGGCACGGTGTCCGGCGTCACCGCCACGCTTGGCCTGAACAGCGGCGCCATCGCCACCGCGGCCAGCGCCAATGGCACCACCCCGCTCGACACCACCAGCGGCAGTGCCAGCACCACGGTGAACGCCCTCGATATCGGTCTGGTCACCAGCCTGCTGGGCGTGCCGACGTCGATCCTCTCGCTCACTGCTGGCCAGGTGCAATCGGTCACCACGGTCGACAAGCTTGGCGGCACTACGTCCCTTGCCGGCGGTTCGCTGTTCTCCAGCCTGGCGCTCAGCGTCAACGGCAGTTCAGTGTTCAGCCTTGGCAGCAACGCCCAGGTCGCCCCCAACTTCGTAGCCTACAACCTGGGTGGCCTGAAAGTGACTTTGAATCAGCAGCTTGCCAGCAATTTCGATAACACGCGGGTGTTGATCACCAACGCGATCGGCATCAGTTTCAGCAATTATCTGCTCGACGGTCGCAGCCTCAGTGGCACCATCACCGTTGGCCAGTCGCTGGCTGAGTTCATGGACAGCAGTGGCGACCCGGTGCCGGAGCCGGCCAGTTGGGCGCAGATGCTGACCGGTTTCGGCTTTGCCGGCGCTGCCGCCCGCCGTCGGCGTGCACTGAGGGCTTGACCAGCGCCCACTGCCTGCGGCTATGCCCAGCGCATGGCCGAATCCACCGCCCTTGCTGACACGGATTGGCCGCCGCCGCTGCCAGATGCCAGTGATTTCGTGGCACCACCGGTGCCGGGCGTTGGCGGGGCGCTGGCGCGCCTTGCCCGCGCGCTGGCGGCGGATGCCGGCGGTGGCCGGCGGGTGGCGGCGCGCGGTTTGTGGTTATTGGCAGTCGCAGCGCTATGCGTGCCGCTGCACATGGCCTGCCGGCACCTCGGCCTGCCCTCGCCCTGGGCCCGCCGTTTTCTGGGCTGGAGCGCACGCGCCTGCGGCATCCGGGTGCGCAGCATCGGCCAGCCGGTGGCCCGCGACGTCTTCTACATCGCCAATCATCTCAGCTGGACCGACGCGCTCATCCTCGGCGGGCAAACGGGCACTGTGTTCGTGGCGCAGGACGGCATCGCCATCTGGCCCGGCCTCGCCTTCATCTGCCGGCTGAACGACACCATCTTCGTCAACCGCAGCGACCGCATGGGCGTGCCGGCCCAGATCGCCGCCATGCGCACGCAGTTCACCCGCCACAGCCGCATCGCCATGTTCCCGGAAGCCACCTGTTCCGATGGCCGCCGCCTGCTGCCGTTCAAGGCGCCGCTGTTTGCCATGCTGATCCCGCCGCCGCCGGGTGCCACGCTGCAACCCGTGGTGATCGATTGCGACGAAGCCGGCCGCAACCTCGCCTGGGTTGGCATGGAAACCGGCGCTGCCAATGCGTGGCGGCTGCTGTCCCGCCCCGGCACCTGGGAAGCCCGCGTGCATTTCCTGGAACCCTTCAGTCCCGCCGACACGCCCG
>JAIXPM010000177.1 GCA_027486275.1 Sphingomonadales bacterium
ATCGTGCGCACCTCGCCCGATCATGGCACCGCCTTCGATATCGCCGGCAAGGGGCTGGCCACCCCCAGCGCCATGATCGCCGCCATCCGCATGGCCGGTGAGTGCGCCGCCCGCCGCGCCGCCGGCTGAGCCATGACTTTGCCCACCCTGCCGCCGCTGCGCGAGGTCATTGCCCGGCACGGGCTCAATGCCAAGAAGTCGCTTGGCCAGAATTTTCTCACCGATACCAATCTGCTCGATCGCATTGCCCGCATTCCCGGCCTGGGGCCGGATAGCCGCGTTTACGAGGTCGGCCCTGGCCCCGGCGGCCTCACCCGCGCTCTGCTGCGCACCGGTGCGCAGGTGTTTGCGGTTGAGCGTGATGACCGCGCCCTGCCCGCGCTGGCTGAACTCGCCGCCGCCGCCGATGGCCGCCTCACCGTGATTGGCGGCGACGCCATGGCCGTCGATCCGCGCGCCCTGGCTGGGGACGGCGCCCATATTGTGGCCAACCTGCCCTACAATATCGGCACCGCGCTGTTCACCGGCTGGCTGGAAAGCCCACAATGGCCGCCATGGTGGGCCAGTCTGACGCTGATGTTCCAGAAGGAAGTCGCCCAGCGCATCATCGCGAGCCCAGGTGATGATGCCTATGGCCGGCTCGCCGTGCTGGCACAGTGGCGCTCCACGCCGAAGATCGCCCTCACCCTGCCGGCCCGCGCCTTCGTGCCGGCGCCCAAGGTCGAATCCGCCGTGGTCCACCTGGTGCCCACGGCACCGCTCAGCACCGCCACCCCGGCCCGCCTTGCTGCGCTCACCGCTGCTGCCTTCGGCCAGCGCCGCAAGATGCTGCGCGCCAGCCTGAAAGGCCTGCCCGGCGCACTGGAAGCGATGGAAGCCGAAGGCATCAAGCCCGAAGCCCGCGCCGAAACGGTACCGGTGGAAGCGTTTGCGAAAGCCGCCGCGCGGTTGGGCTAGGCCCACACCGCCGGCCGTCCCCTCACTCCTGCGTTGTCTTCGCCTTCACCGGCGCCACGCTGGCCTGCGCGCTCGCCTTGGCGATCACGCCTTCCAAACGCGTCGCGGCACCGCAATCGGCCTTGCACAGCGCCTTGATGCGGGCGAGGTTGATCTGGGCCCGCGCCGTTGCGCCGCGTGCCACCAGCGCCCGGCCCTGGCCTTCCAGGGCGGCAATATCCGACGGGTTCAGCGCCAACGCGTCGCGATAATATTTCACCGCCTTGCCGGGCAGGCCAAGCTTTTCATAGGCGGCGGCAATGCCGGCAAACGCCGCGACATTGCGCGGATCACTGGCCAGCGCGGCTTCGAAACTGTCGATGGCGTCCTGCGGTTTGCCGGCGGCCAGCGCGGCCTGGCCGGCGGCAGCCATCTGCAGCGAAACCGGCTTCAACTGGTCGTCGCGGCCGGGGGCAGCGGTGGCAGTTGTGGCCAGCAGGACCAGCGGCAGCAGGAACGTGAAACGCATCAAATGTCTCCCTGGCGCCGCTTCTATCAAAGCCGGGATGACTGCGCGATGAAAAAGCCGTCGCACCCATCATCGGCCGGGGTGAGCACCCGGGTCTGCCAAGGTCCCAAGTTCGGTGTGGCGGCCAACTGCGCTTCACCTTCGGCCGGCAGCAGCGAACAGACGATATAGACAATCCGCCCGCCGGGCTTGAGCAGCAGCGTGGCCAGTTCGATCAGCATGGCCTGCGTCGCCACAAGCCGCTCCAATCGCGCCGGATTCAGCCGCCAGCGGCTTTCGGGATTGCGCCGCCAGGTGCCGCTGCCCGAACAGGGCGCATCGATCAGCACGGCATCGCAACTGCCCATCAGATCGGCCAGCGCCTGCGCTTCGCCGCCGGGATTGAGCAGCCGTGTTTCCACCGCCGCGCCGGCCCGTGTTGCCCGCGGCGACAGCTGGCTCAGCCGGGCGCGATCGGTATCACAGGCGATCAGCCGGCCCTCTCCGGCCATATCCGCCGCCAGCGCCAGCGTCTTGCCGCCGGCGCCGGCGCACAGGTCCACCACCGTCTCACCGGCCCGCGCCGTCAGCGTGGCGGCCGCGATCTGGCTGCCGGCGTCCTGCACTTCGATGAGGCCGTCGCCAAATTCCGGCAGCGCTTCGACGTTGGTGCCCGATGGCAACCGCACACCGTGCGCGGTGTTCGGCAGCAATTCCCAATCGGGATGATTGGCCAGCACCGCATCGCGATTGGCCCGCATCGCGTTCACCCGCACATCCAGCGGCGCCCGGTCCAGCAGCGCCGTCACCTGCCGTTCCGCATCATCGCCAAACCGCTCGATCAACATACGCTCCAGCCAGGATGGGGCCAGGCCAGGCGTCGCAGCCGGTTCACCATGCACCAGTGCCGGCGGCGCATGGCCGGACGCGCCAAACAACGCCAGCAACTCGGGATCATGGGCGCGGGCATGGCCGATCACCGCCGCGCGGCCGGAAACCGGGCGCTCACCCAGTGAACGGATCACGGCGAACACCAGATCGCGCACCGCGCGCCGATCCTTGGAACCGGCATAGCGGCGGGTGGAGAAATAACGCTGGATGATCGTGTCGGCTGCGGCCCCGCCATCGCGCGCGGCGGTGATCACCTGATCCAATATCTCGATGGCGGCCTGAAGCCGTGCGGCGGGGATCATCCGCCTGTCGGATAGTTGGGGGCTTCGCGCGTAATGGTCACGTCGTGCACGTGGCTTTCCTTCAGGCCGGCATTGGTGATGCGGATGAACTCCGCCCGTTCCCGGAACTGTTCCAGCGTGGCAGAGCCGGTGTAGCCCATCGCCGCCTTCACGCCGCCCACCAGCTGGTGCAAGACATTGCTTGCCGGGCCCTTGTAGGGCACCTGGCCTTCAATGCCTTCCGGCACCAGCTTCAGCTGATCCTTGATGTCCTGCTGGAAATAACGATCGGCACTGCCGCGCGCCATCGCGCCCACGCTGCCCATGCCGCGATAGCTCTTGTAGGTGCGACCCTGCCACAGGAAGGTCTCGCCCGGCGCTTCCTCCGTGCCGGCGAGCAGGCTGCCCACCATCACGGCGCTGGCACCGGCGGCGAGCGCCTTGGCGACGTCGCCACTGGTGCGCAGGCCGCCATCGGCGATCACCGGAATGCCCAGTTTCCAGGCGGCTTCGGCGGTGTCCATCACCGCGGTCAATTGCGGCACACCCACACCGGCGACAACGCGCGTGGTGCAGATCGAGCCCGGCCCGATGCCCACCTTGATGCCATCAGCACCGGCATCGATCAGGGCCATGGCGGCAGCAGCGGTCGCCACGTTGCCGGCAATCACCTGGGCGCTATTGCTGTGCTTCTTGATGCGCGCCACCGCTTCGGCAACGCGGTCGCTGTGGCCGTGGGCGGTGTCGACGATGATCAGATCGCACTCGGCATCCAGCAGCGCCTCGGTGCGTTCGAACCCGGTATCGCCCACGGTGGTGGCAGCGGCAACGCGCAGGCGGCCGGCTTCATCCTTGGTGGCGTTGGGGTGGTTCACCGCGCGCACGATGTCCTTCATGGTGATCAGGCCGATGCAATGGCCATCATCATCCACCACGATCAGTTTCTCGATGCGGCGGTTGTGCAGCAGGCGACGGCATTCGGATTCGGTCACACCGGGGCGCACGGTGACGAGATTTTCCTTCGTCATCAGCTCGGCGATCGGCTGCGCGTCATTTTCGGCAAAGCGCAGATCGCGGTTGGTGACGATACCAACAAGGCGGCCGGGGGCGCCACCGGGGCCAACTTTCTCCACCACCGGAAAGCCCGAAATGCCGTGGCTGGCCATCAGCGCGCGGGCATCAGCCAGCGTCTGATCCGGAGTCAGCGTGATCGGGTTGACCACCATACCGCTTTCAAAGCGCTTCACCTGGCGCACGGCCAGCGCCTGTTCCTCTACGGTGAGATTGCGGTGCAGCACGCCGATGCCACCCAGCTGCGCCATGGTGATCGCCATGTCGGCTTCAGTCACCGTGTCCATCGCGGCGGCAAGCACCGGGATGTTGAGCCTTATGCCCTTGGTCACCCGTGTGGAGGTATCGGCCATGCTGGGCAGCACAGCGGATGCGGCCGGCACCAGCAGCACATCATCGAAGGTCAGGCCCAGGCGGGGTTCCTTGATCCGGGATGACATGATGGGCGACTCCTGTGGCTGCGGCGGTTGGCTTCCATAGGGGTGAAGGCCGCCCATGAAAAGAGCGCGCTGCGTTGCCACAGCGCGCTCCCGTCATTCAGATGCAGGCAGACCGGCTCAGGCGCCGGCCAGCACACCATAGAATTGCGCGATCTGAGCGCGCGGACCGGCCTTGACGGCATCAAAGGCGGACTTGGCGCCGGCCTTGTCACCCATCTTCAGCAAGGCCGCACCCATGCGCAGGTTCACGGTATCCTGATCGACAACCGTGTTGCCAATCAGGCCCTTGTAGAAGCCCACGGCCTTTTCATGCTGGCCCAGATTGGCCAGCGTATCGGCCACCACCAGCGCGATGCGCGGGCTGGTCTTGGCTTCCTTTTCCAGGCCCGGCAGCGCTGCCTTGGTTTCGGTGTTCTTCGACGCCGCGAGGCGCACGATTTCACCGACATTCTGCTTGCTCGGATCGATCAGCTTCTTGGTGATGGCTTCCTTCAAAACCATGTCGGCTTCGTTGGGCATGCCGCGTTCGATGGCAGCATCGGCATATTCCAGATAATTGTTGCCGGTGGTCATGGCGCCGGCAGCCCACATCAGGCGGCCCCAATCCAGCAAC
>JAIXPM010000121.1 GCA_027486275.1 Sphingomonadales bacterium
CGATGATCAGCGCGCCATATTGGCCGGCCTGTTCCTGGCCCCCGCTGTGGGCGTGATACCAATAGGTGCCGCTCTGCCTTATGCGGATGCGATAGGTGTAGGTCTCGCCCGGCGCGATGCCGGCAAAGCCGTTGAACCCCGGCGCACCATCATAAGCGCCATCTACCAACAACCCGTGCCAATGGATGGAGGTGGTGGCGCTCAGCTTGTTGGTGACGCGCACCACCGCTTCCTCGCCCTCCGTGAAGCGCAAGGTTGGGCCGGGCACGGTGCCGTTGATCGCGATCACGCTGTCGGTGCGGCCAGGCACGATCTGCATCGCTGCCCGTTCGACCACCAGATCATAAGTGCCGGCCTGCGCCAGTGCGGGCATTAGCAGGCCAATAACAAGGAAAAGCAGTCGCATGATCATCAGGTCCCATGCCTCGCTAGCATCCAGAAGGCCATGGCGATCATTGTCACATTCTCCAGCAGCGACACGAAGCCCAAGGGCACGTTGCTGCCGCCGCCAACACAGGCACAGGTCAGCTCGCGCTTCTCGATATAGACCGCCTTGATCACCGACACGGCACCAACGCCGCCGATGAAAAGCGCAATCGCCGACGCCAACCACACCAGTTGGCCGGACAACATCAGCACACCGGCCGCGGCCTCCGCCCAGGCATAGACAGTGGCATAGGGCAGCCACGCCCGCGCCAGCAGATCATAGCCGATGAAGCCGGTAACAAAGCCTTCGATGTCCTTCAGCTTCAGGAAGGCGAGCAGACACATCGCCATGCCGACGAACCATTCGGCGGCATGCAGCGTGAACGGCGTGCCCATGGTGGCCATGCTCAGCGCCAGCGCCATCGCGGCGGCCATGCCAAACAGCGCGATCACCGGGCGATAGCTGATCGCCTTCGGGTCATGCAGCTTCAGCCCAAGCCATTGGCGCAGATCATCATGGCCACCGATGCGCTGGCCGGCGATCCAGATCTGCGGGGTAGTCTTCACGTCGTTGGCGACCTTGAACGACTCCACCTCTTCGCGGCTGGTCAGCAGTTGGTCCTCGAAGGCATAGCCATGGCTGCGCAGCAAATGGCGCGCGCGCAGGCCCCACGGGCAGACATGATCGGGCAAAGCCATGCGCACCAGCAGCGCCGTGCGGGGAAGCTGAGCATCCATCGTAATCGTCCTTTGCGAATCACTGATGGAACCGTCATAACCTCCGTACCGCGATACGGAGTCAAGCCATGCCATCTCTCACAATCGCCCGCTTGGCCACTACGGCCGGTGTCGGCGTCGAAACCGTGCGCTTCTATCAACGCAAGGGCCTGATGGCGGTTCCGGCCAGCAGCGGCGCCGTTCGCCATTACGACGAAGCCGACGTGCAGCGCCTGCGCTTCATTCGCGCCGCCCAGCGCGCCGGTTTCAGCCTGAAGGAAATAGCCGAATTGCTGGCGCTGGATGCCAGCGAGGACCGCGCCCGCGTCCAGGCGCTCACCCGCACGCGGCTGGCCGCGCTCGATGCCGAAATGGCCGAACTCGCTACCGCCCGCGCCATGTTGTCGGGCCTGCTCAGCGAATGCACCAGCGGCAAGGCGGGCCCCTGCCCGATCATCGCCACTTTCACCGGGAAGGCCTGCCATTGATGGCCCCGGCTCGACACGGCCCGGTGTGTCGCCCAATGTGCCGGCCATGAAAACCCTTGCACATAATCCCCCCTTGGCCTGGCTGACCGTGGTGCTGGCCGGGGCCGTGCTGCCTATTGCGGCCATGCTGCTGCTGCGCGATGCGCCGGCGCCGGCACCGCTGGCGCTGATCGGGGGACCGATCCTGGCGGTGGGGCTGATGGGCATGGGCATGATCGCCGCGGCGGCGGCTGGACGGCTGTGGATCGGCCTGGGCCTGGCGCTGCTTGCCGGGGTGGGCCTGATCCTGATCGCGCGGGCGCTGGGCATGCTCGCCCTTCCGCACCCGTTTTCCACCGGGCTGGCGGTGATCATCGCCAGCCTTAGCTTTGCGGCGCGTGGGCTCCTGTTTGCCCGCGCCATGGCCGGCAACGGCTGGCTGATGGCGCTGTTCGTGGTCACCGGCGAAGCGGCGATGCTGGCCACCGCCGCCTATCTACCGGCCTGGCTGCTCACCCTGTTGCCCGCCCAATGGGCCAGCACGGCGATCCAGACGGCGCTCACCGGCACCGGCACCCGCGCGGCCAGCTCTGCGCTATTCGCACTGGCCGGCACGGCAGCCACGACGCTGCTGGTCGCCTTCCTGTGGCCGCGCCGCTGGCCCTATGCGCTCATGTTCACGGCTTGGATCGGCCTGTCGGCGCTGGTCTGGCACCGGCCCGGCCCGCCGATGCCGCACGCCGATCTGGCAATTTACACGCTGCCAGCATTGCTGGAGCGTCCGGCTAATGTCGCCCCCGTCGCGATATCACCGCCCGATCCCGCCACGGCCAGCGCGCTGGCGCGGGTGCAGCGCCAGATCGAGAACTGGCCCGCCGCGGCCGAACCCGATCTCACCCAGCGCGCCCGCAACCTGCTGCTGATCGCCGCCGTGGCCGATCTTTACGATACTGAACCGCTGCAATCCCAGCTGCCGACACTGGTCGCTGCCGAGCTCAAATCCCGCCTTCCCGCCGCTCAGCGCACCGCCATCCTCATCGCCATTTCGCTCCACCCCGAACAGGGCAGCGTTGCGGCGCGGGAAACGCTGCCGGCCCTGGGCCTGCCCGCCAATGTGGGCGATGAAGCGCCGGTGCGCGGCCGGGTGGCACTCTATGCCGCGCAACTGGCTGCGCAGCCCTGATCAGCAAGGCCTGACGCGGGAGCGACTTGCCAATCCGCAACACCCGCTGTTCTGTGGCGATGTGGGTAATCGAGGAGCAAGCATGACTGCCCTGAGGAGCTTCCCTGCAGCCGTGATCGGGGCGCTGATCGCACTGTGCACACCCCTTGCCGCCAGAACCCAGCCTGCGCAGGCCGCACAACTTGTGCCCGCCGGCTTCACGGTGCCCGTCGCGGCCCAAGCGGCCACCTTCAAACTCGTGCCGCTGGGCCCAGCTTTGGTAAAGATCGATTACGAAGCCTACATGTCGTCCATCGATCATCTGCAAAGGACCTTCACCCGCAGCACGGATTGGCCGCACAAGAACCTCACCGCTGCCGATGCTATGGCCGACATGGAGAACGAAGCGGCCCGTTTCCGTAAACGTGAATCCTTCGCCTATGGCGTGCTCACCCCGGATGGCCGCCGCGAGCGCGGCAGCGTCTATATCTCGCCCAGCACTGTCGCCGGCTATGATGCCGTGGTCCGATTGTGGGTGACCAAGGCCGAACATGACGCCGGCTTTGATGCGGAACTCTACGCCTGGGTGCAGACCTGGGTGCGCGCC
>JAIXPM010000241.1 GCA_027486275.1 Sphingomonadales bacterium
ACGCACCCCGCGAGGTGCCGCACTTGGGGTTATGCCAGATGGTGATAATGGCCATTTGCCGTGTTTCCGCCGCCAACCCCCTGGCCGGCCAAGGATTGGCGGCCTTGTTTTGCCGCAGTCTGACATGGGGTGGCCGGCGAAGTCCAGCGACCTCAGCCAGCGATTTTTGCTAGATAAGCCCGCGGCTGATCAGGCATTCCTGCACGGCACGTTCGCCCATGTCGATGGCGGTGTTGGTGAAGGCCGAAGCCGACGCATCGGCATTGGCAATCGCCATGCGGCCAAAGCTCTGCCGGCCCAATATGTGCGGGCGCTGCTCATCGGGCACATCCGGATCGCCCAGCGTGTCATAGGTATAGCTATACCCATGCGGCCAGCGGTTGACGGTGATGCCGGCAATGTCGCGCGCCGCCTCGAAGCCCCCACTGCCCAGCATGCGCTGCAACTGGCTCCTGATCTCGCGTTCGATGGTGCTGTAATCGGTGGCCAGCATGTCGGCGCGGCCGATGCGGTTCTGTTCCTTGCGGGGCAGGCCGGGGCTGTTGGGATTGCGCACCATATGCAGGACCACGGGTTCATCCGGCGTCTGCGCGCTCTTGTAACCGCCGATCGCCATCGGCGTGTCGAGCGCGGTGGTCGTGTGATAACCATTGGGGGCGTGGATGGCCTTGATGCCCAGCTTTGCCCACGCCCGCCAGTCGCGCAGCAGCACGTTGGTATATTGCATCGGGACCTTCGACGGATAGAGCAGCGCCGCCTTCTGCGCCTGCGGCAGGCCGGGCACTATGAAGGGGATGATGTTGTTGAAACAGGCCAGGATCACGTTGGCCGCCGTGACCGCGACGCGCCGGCCATCCTTCACATACACCATCCGCGCCGCCTTTTCGGTGCTGCGCGTCACCGGCCCCAGATGTTCGGCGCGGGTCACCATGCTGGTCAGCCGGATGCGCACCGGGTTCTTCGCATTGTCGAGCGCGGCATAATTGGCCGGCGCCAGCACGACGCTTTCCTGATCAAGCTTGCCCGGAAACACGCCCGGCACCAGTGCCGACACCAGCAGCCGCGCCACCGATGCATTGCCATCGGGCCAGTGAAAATGCTGGGCTTCGGCGTGAATCTGGCCAAGCAGGGTCATGCCGGCAAAGCCCGGCGCGCGCTTGCTCAAGGCGGCTTCCCAGGCCGGCAGCGTGTCCACCCGCTTGTTGTTGCGATAGCCCTGGCCGGTGAAGAAGGGCAGGCTTTCGGGCAGCATGCCGGCATGTTTCAGCAGATAATCCTGATAGCTCATGGCTTTCAGCGCCGCCGCCTTTGCCTCTGGATCGAGGCTGGGCAGATGGTCCTTCACCTCGGTGTGCAGGCGCGTCAGGTCGGCGCGGACGGCGGGCGACAGCGGCGCTTCGGCGAAGAATTGCGCCCACGGCTTCTTGCCCGTGCCGGTGACCAGCTTGTCGCCCAGGAAATGCTGCCGGTCAAAGAAAGTGGCGTTGCCCAATCCGGAATAGGCCTTGGTCTCGAACCGGTCGTAGCTGGCCAGATCGACGCCCAGATCGGCCAGCAGCTTTTTCGACGTGAAGCTGTAGGGGAAGGGCGATTCAATGCTCATCGTGCCGCCATAGGCAAGGATGGTGCGCCCTTCGTGGCGGAACTCGTTGCGCTTGGCGTGGCCGCCGAAATCATCGTGATTATCAAGGATCAGGATCTTGCGATCGTCGCCCAGTGCCTGCCGGTAGAAATGGGCCGCCGACAGGCCGGAGATGCCGCCGCCTACGATCACCAGATCATAATGTTCGCCGCTGTCATCGGCGGCAATGGCACCGCCAAAGCTGCCATCGCGGGCCATGTGCGCGGTTTCGAAACTGCCGGGATATTGCCCGCGCAGGCCGGTCTTGGCTGGTGGGTAATCGGGCGCTTCGGCCGCCCATGCCGGCAGGGACAGTCCGGACGCCGCCACACCAACGGCCACGCCGCTGATGAAATCCCGCCGCGCAATCGGCCGGTTCAGCCCCAGGGCCTGATCAGACCATTCGCCCATCGCCCCGTTCCTCCCCATTTTCCCCCCCCGCCGGTGCTGCGCCTCCGTCATCTGACGACCGCGACAAGCCGGCAATCCAAGGCTAGCATCACTGAAGTTCAAGACAATCGCAAAGGGGGCAAGATGCGTATCCCATCCTTCCTGATCGCTGCAGCGCTGATCGCCACCGCCGGCCCAGCCGCCGCTCAACCCGCCGCCAAACCCACGGAAACCTGCCGGGCCGACAGCCTGTTTCGTCAACAGGATTTCACCGTGGGCGAATGGGATGTGTTCGCCGGCGACAAGAAGACCGCCGAAGTCTCCATGAAGCTGATCCTGAACGATTGCGTGATCGAGGAACGCTGGACGGTGCTCGACGCGGCGCGCGGCGGCAATGGCGTCGGCCTGTTCAACTATTCGCCGCTGCTGAAGAACTGGGGCTATTATTGGGCGACCGATACCGGGGCGACCACCAGTTTCCGCGGCAGCCTGATCAAGCCCGGCGAGATGCGTTATGTCACCGAACGGCCGCTGCCGAACGGCAAGGTGCGGCTGCGGCACTGGACGCTGTTTGCCAACCCCGATGGCACCATCCGCGAACTTTCGGTGGGCACGGAGGATGGCGGCACGACCTGGACCACCGAATATGATCTGAAGTGGGTGCGGCGGAAATAACGACGGTGGATGCAAAACGGCGGGGGCTGGCCGATGATGGACGATGACGCACTGGGCATGCGTGCCCGCATCAGCCG
>JAIXPM010000136.1 GCA_027486275.1 Sphingomonadales bacterium
CCGGCTCATGCCAATGGCGTGGGCGATGCGGGCCAGCACCAACAGGCCGCCCGAAAGCCATAGCCATGGCGCATGATGGCCGGCGGTGATCTCGATGCCCGCCATCAGGATGAGGGTGAGCGGGACATGTTCGGTGAAATTGGCGTGAGCGCGGATGCGTTCCAGCATTTGGCTGTCGCCGCCATCACCGATCATGATCTTGCCGGAAACGCGGCGTCCGACAACGCGGATGGTGAGCGCCAGGAAAACGAGACCAAGCAGCCCGGCAGTGATCAAGGTCGCCGGTATCGGCATCAACGACCGCCCTGATTGGCCATCTTTTTGGGTGCATCCGGTACCCAGCGGCCAATCAGCTTGTAGCTGCGTTGGTACCACTTGGATTCCGGATAATTATTGCCCAGCACGGCGGCCGATTTGGTGGCCTCTTCCGGGATGCCCATGGCGAGGTAGGATTCGACCAGCCGGTGCAACGCTTCGGGTGCATGGCTGGTGGTGTCGAACTTGTCGATCACGGTGCGGAACCGGACAATCGCCGCCAGATACAGGCCCTGGCTCTGGTAGAAACGCCCGATCTCCATCTCCTTGCCGGCGAGGTGATCGCGGGCCAGATCGATCTTCAACCGGGCATCGGCGGCATAATCGGTGTTGGGATAGCGGCGGATCAGCTCGCCCAACGAATCCAGCGCCTGCTGCGTGGTCTTCTGATCCTTGTTGACCGGCATGATCTGGTTGTAGTGGCTCAAGGCCACCATGTAATAGGCATAGGGCGCCTCGCGGCTGCCGGGGTGCAGCGACAGGAAGCGTTGAGCGGCGCCGATGGCTTCCTGATATTCGCCCGCCGCATAATAAGCGAAGGACGACATCAGCTGTGCGCGGCGGGCCCACACGCTGTAGGGATGCTGACGCTCCACTTCGTCGAACTGCGCGCCAGCAAGGCGATACTGGCGCTTCGCCAGCGTTTCGCGCGCGGCGCTGTACAGCGTCTCCACATCCTGGGCGATATAGCTCTGGTCCTTCTTGGCCTTGCGGCCGCCTCCGCAGGCGGTGAGCACCAGCGGGGTGAGCAGCAGCAAGGCAAGCGCGGAGCGGTTCAGACGGGGCATGAAGGCACCACTAGCAGGATGGATGTTGGGGGGGAAGGTGCGTGTGAAACGATGAATGGGGGCTGGCTGCCGCCTCACATGTCCTGCGGCCGCCGCCTGATCACCAGGTTCCGGATCTCGGTCATGTCTTCCATGGCAAACCGTACGCCTTCGCGGCCCAGGCCCGAATCCTTCACGCCGCCATAAGGCATGTTGTCGACGCGGTAGCTGGGCACATCGTTGATCACCACACCGCCGACATCGAGCACATCCCACGCCTTCAGCATCTGGAACAGATCGCGGGTGAAGATGCCGGCCTGCAGGCCGAACTTGCTGTCATTCACAATGTGCAGCGCCTCGTCGAACGTCTTGAAGCGGATGAAGAAGGCGACGGGGCCGAAGGCCTCTTCGGTGTTGAGCTTTGCTCTGCGTGGCACATCTTCCAGCAGGGTCGCCGCCAGCATCGCACCGTCGCGCTGGCCGCCGCACAGCAGCTTGGCGCCACCTGCCACCGCCTCCTTGATCCAGTCGTCCAGTCGGGCGGCTTCCTTCACGTCGATCATCGGGCCGATGAAGGTGTTCTCATCGCTTGGGTTCCCGGCGATCAGCTTGGCGGTGCGTTCGACCAGCCTAGCCTTGAATGCGTCATACACATCATCATGCACCAGGATGCGCTGCACGCCGATGCACGACTGGCCGGACTGATAGAAGGCGCCAAACACGGTGCGATCCGCCGCATCATCCAGATCGGCATCGGGCATGATCACCACGGCGGCATTACCGCCCAGTTCGAGCACGACCTTCTTCTTGCCGGCGCGCGCTTTCAGATCCCAGCCCACATCGGGCGATCCGGTGAAGCTGAGCAGTTTCAGCCGGTCATCGGTGGTGAACAGGTCCGCCCCTTCGCGGTGGGCCGGCAGGATGGAGAAGGCACCCGGCGGCAGATCGGTTTCAGCCAGCACCTCTCCGATGATGATGGCGCCCAGCGGCGTGCGGCTGGCCGGTTTCATCACGAAAGGGCAACCCACCGCGATGGCCGGCGCGATCTTGTGGGCGGCGAGGTTCAGCGGGAAGTTGAACGGGCTGATGAAGCTGCACGGGCCGATCGGCACGCGTTTCCACATGCCCTGATAGCCCTTGGCGCGTGCCGAAATGTCGAGCGGCTGCACCTCGCCAGTCATCCGCACGCTTTCTTCCGCCGCGATGCGGAAGGTGTCGATCAATCGGCCGACTTCGCCGCGCGAATCGCGGATCGGCTTGCCGGCCTCGATGCACAGGGCTTGGGCCATCTCGTCGGCGCGTTCGGTGAAGCGCTTCACGCAGTGGGCGAGCACTGCCTGCCGTTCAAAGCTGGCCATGCGCGCCA
This sequence comes from Sphingomonadales bacterium, assembly GCA_027486275.1. The sequence goes on from JAIXPM010000136.1 coordinate 2,449, forward strand.
TCGGTTCGGCCGCCGCCACCGCGGCCGCAATGCCGCGATCGATGGTGGCGGCATCGGCCATGGCAACGCGCGTGGCGGGCTTTCCGGTGAACTTATCGGTCACCACCAAATCGGCATTGGGCTGCTCGGCCACATTGGCCACATAGAGCGGATAGGTGTCGCGCAGCGCCATGGCTTCTCTCCTCAGACGGTCAGGACAATCTTGCCCAGCGCCTTGCGGTCCATCATCCAGCGGATCGCCTGAGGGCCTTCATCCAGCGCGAAATGCCGCGAGACGTGCGGCTTCAACTTGCCTTCGGCATACCAGCGCAGCAGCTCTTCCATGTTCTGCTGGTGCAGCGCCGGTTCAGCCTGGGTGAACGCGCCCCAGAACACGCCAACGATGCTGGCGCCCTTGATCAGCGGCAGGTTGAGCGGCAACGCCGGGATGGCGCCGGCGGCAAAGCCGATGACCAGATAGCGGCCATTCCAGGCAATGCCGCGGAAGGACGGTTCGGCATAACGATCGCCAACCGGATCATAGATCACATCAACGCCGCGGCCATTGGTCAGCGCCTTGATGCGCTCCTTCAGGTCTTCGGTGGCATAATTGATCACTTCGTCGGCGCCCATCTCGCGGCACAGCGCCAGTTTCTCGTCCGACGAGGCCGCGGCAATCACCTTGGCACCCATCACCTTGCCGAGTTCAACGGCAGTGAGGCCGACACCGCCGGCTGCGCCCAGCACCAGCAGCGTTTCGCCGGGCTTCAGTGCCCCACGCTGCTTGAGCGCGTGGTGGCTGGTGCCATAGGTCATGGTGAAACCGGCGGCGACGTCGAACGGCATGCCAGGTGCCATCTTCACGATCTGGCCGCGATTGGCGATCACTTCCTCGGCCATGGCGCCGTGGCCGGTCATGGCGATCACTTCATCACCCACGGTGATATCGGACACGCCCTCACCCACCGCGCTCACCACGCCGGCGCATTCGCCGCCGGGGCTGAACGGCAGCGCCGGTTTGAACTGATAGAGATTCTGGATGATCAGCGTGTCGGGGAAATTCACCCCCACCGCCTTCACGCTGATGCGCACCTGGCCACGACCCGGCTCCGGCGTGGGCACGTCCTTCACCACCAGCTTTTCCGGTGGCCCATGTTCAACGCACAGCACGGCCTTCATGTGATGCTCTCCCAAGTTTCGCCCGACAATAGCCGCGGCTTACGACAGCGCCAATCCTGCCACTAATGATTCGCCCATCAG
>JAIXPM010000022.1 GCA_027486275.1 Sphingomonadales bacterium
ATCGACATTGCACAGCTGCGGGATGCTGGTGCTGTAGCTAAAGGCCTGGTTGAAGCCGAGCGTGGGGCAGGCGCGCGGCAGCCGGTTGCGCCACACGCTGCCATCACGCAGCCGGAAATCGATGGTTTGCCCATCCACCACGGTGTTGCTGCGGATCTGCATCAGCTGCAGGCAATTACGCGTTTCCGGTGGGGCAGCGGGTGGTTCGGTTTGCGCCAAGGCAGGGGCCGCAACCAGCAGCAACGACAGGGTGAGTGCGCGCATCGTTCGTCCTCCAACCGGGCAAGGCTGCAGCCTCGGCGCTGAACCGGCGCTGAACTTCACTTTACCAGAATTTGTTTGGCCTTGAACTGGCACAGATGCGCCACCGGGCAATCCAGGCACTTGGGGCTGCGTGCCGTGCAGACATAACGGCCGTGCAGGATCAGCCAGTGATGGGCATGGCGCCGCCATGGGGCCTTCACCCGTTTCATGATGCCATTTTCCACCACCAGCACCGTCTTGCCCGGCGCCAAGCCGGTGCGATTGGCAAGGCGGAACAAATGCGTGTCCACCGCGCAGGTCTCTTCGCCAAACAGCACGTTCACCACCACGTTTGCCGTCTTGCGGCCCACACCCGGCAGAGTTTCCAGCACGTCGCGGCTCTGCGGCACCTCGCCGCCGAACTCGTCCACCAGCCGGCGCGACAAGGCGATGACGTTCTTCGCCTTGGCATTGAACAGTCCGATGGTGCGGATATGCTGTTTCAGGCCGTCTTCGCCCAGATCCAGCATCTGCTGCGGCGTGTGCACCGTTTCGAACAGGCGTTTCGTCGCCTTGTTCACCCCCACATCGGTGGCCTGCGCCGACAGCACGACAGCGACCAGCAGCTGATAGCCATTGCCATAGGCTAGCTCCGTCTCCGGCTCCGGGCGGGCGGCGGCCAGAATGCGGAAATACTCGTCGATCTCGGCCGCCGTCATCAGGCGCTGATAAAGCTTGGTCATGATGTCGCCCTTCCGCCAAAGCGGCTGGCAGGGCAAGCCTGCAGCGAATAGGGAGTCCGGGTGCTGCTTGATCTCACCCTCACGCCGAATCGCTCCTTGCCGCGTGACCACGCGCGCATGCTGATCCTGGGGATTGGTGGGCTGTTCCTGATCGGCTCTATCCGGTTCCTGGTCCTCGGGCTGTGGCCGGTGATTCCGTTCATGATCGCCGATGTCGCCCTGCTGGCCTGGGCGTTCAGGAGCAATTACCGGTCAGGCGGCGCACGTGAGCGGCTGGTGCTGGCCGACGATGCGCTCACCCTCACCCGCATCGATCCGTGGGGCAAGGCGGTGGAAGAAGTGCTGGAGCCGTTCTTCACCCGGGTCGATATCGAGGAAACCCCGCTGGGCGATGCACTGCTGTTCCTCAGCGCGCGCGGGCGCCGGTTGCGGGTGGGGCAGTTCCTGTCAGCGCCGGAGCGCCGCGAAGTCGGCGCGATGATCCGCGAGGCGCTGGCGCGTTACCGCAATCAGATACCGAGCACGTCGGCCATCACGTAGCGCCCGGGCTTGCGGCCGGCCAGCCACTGCGCCCCCCGCAGGGCCCCGCGTGCAAAGATGCTGCGGTTTTCGGCGCGGTGCCACAATTCAATGCGCTCGCCTTCGCTGGCAAGCAGCACCATGTGATCGCCAGCCGCGCTGCCACCGCGCAGCGATGCAAAGCCGATCTGGCCTTCCACGCGCGCGCCGGTGATGCCATCGCGGCCCCGATCGCTGTGGCTGGCCAAATCAACGCCGCGGCCGGTTGCCGCCGCTTCGCCCAGCGCCAGCGCGGTGCCCGACGGCGCATCCACCTTCAGCCGGTGGTGCAGCTCGGCAATCTCGATATCCCAATCCGGCCCCAGCGCCCGCGCCGCCTGTTCGACCAGCCGCGCCAGCAGCGTGACGCCCAGGCTGGTGTTGGCGGCCTGCAGCACGGCAATGTCGCGCGCGGCGGCATCGATGGCGGCGTGATGCTCGGCTTCCAGCCCGGTGGTGCCGATCAGCAGCGCACACCGGCCCTCCTGCGCGGCCTCCAGGCTCACCGCCAGCGCCGCCGGCACCGAAAAATCGATCAGCACGTCGCACTTATGGGCGATGGCGCCGATATTGGAACAGATGGTGAGGGTTTCGGGATGCCCCGGTCCGGCCGGGCGCCCGCAACTGGCATGGCCGGCCCGTTCCACCGCCCCGGCCAGCGTAAGGCCCGGCCAATCCGACAGCGCGCCAATGATGGCCTGCCCCATGCGGCCGCCAGCCCCAAGCACACCAACGCGGATCGGTTTCTTCGTCATGTCGTGGTTGTGACGGCTTGCGCGCGCCAGTGCAACCGCCTCACTCGTCGTCCCCCTCGCCCTCGCGTTCGCCTTCGGCGCTGCGGTGACAGCGGGCGCAGTTGTCGATATTGCCGCGCACGCCTTCTTCGCGATGCTCGGCCAGCACGCGGGCGGGCTGATGCTCGTGGCAGCCATAGCAGGTATAGCGCCTTGTATTGCCGCCCACGTGGCAGGTGGTGCAGGCCACGTTGTGATCGCGGTCCAGCCGGAACAGCCGATCATGGGCAAAATGCGCCGGCTTCCAACCGCCGGTGGCATGGCAACTGGCGCAACTGGTGGTGGCAAACTGGCGGTGCAGCGTGGTCGCCGGCGCCACGTGGCAGGTGGCACACTGGCCGCGCACGGCGGGTTTCAGCAGATCGTGGTGGAAGGTCGCCGGGCTGTGTCCGGTGAGCGCCGGGCCTGCATGATCGGTGTGGCAGGCCAGGCAATCGGGGGTGGTGAGCTGCTGGTGGAACGCCGCCTTGCCGCCAGCCAGCCG
>JAIXPM010000145.1 GCA_027486275.1 Sphingomonadales bacterium
ACTGATCGTGCCCAGGCTGCCATCCTGCGCGCGGTCGCTGCCATCGCGGCACCGTTCGGGGCGCGGGTGGTGATCGAGGAACTGCGCGCTCGCGATTGGGCGAGCCTGACGTTGACCGGGACGCGCCATGAACTCGATGTGCGGCTGGATGGGGTGGGTGCAGCCGCCGCGCTGGCCGCGCTGGGTGAACGCCTGGCCCACGAAACCATCAGCATTGCCGGGCAGATCCTGGCCGAAGCCGTGGTGGAACCCGGCACCGCCGATGACGAGGGCGTGGCAATGACCGTCTGTGCCCTGGTGATCAACGACTGAACCAAACGGGCGATCGCCTGTCGCGCCAGCATCCGGGGGGAGTGCTGGCTGACGGCGGGCAGCCCCCCCTGCGACAAACTTGAGCGCTGCTCAAAAACACTTGCCAGCCCGAGCCGACGTGGGCAGAATGTGAGTCGCAATCAAAACTGCCGGTCGCCACTGGCAGCAACAGGGTCGGCAGGCACGCGCATGGTGAAGAACAGGGTCAACAGGGCCGTTCAGCCAGCGCGCCGTGCCAGCGCATCTACGATCTCCATTCTGGGCCTTGCCACGATGCTGGCGGCCTGTGGCGAAAACAAGGCGCCGCCGCCAGCGCCGGCGCCGGCCGTACCGGTGCGGGTGGTGAGCGTGGCGCCGGTGAGCGGCGTGACCGAGCTTGATGTGGCCGGCACTGTGCGGCTGAAGCGCGAAACGCCGCTGGCCTTCAACACGCCGGGGCGCATCGCGGCGATCCTGGTGCGCGAAGGTGATCGGGTGCAGGCCGGGCAGTTGCTGGCGCGTCTCGACACCACGGCGCTGGGGGCGAACCAATACGCTGCAGCGGCGGACGTGGTGCGGGCGCGGGCGGATGTGAAGCGCGCCGAGGATCTGTTTGCCAAGGGCTGGGTGACGGCGCCGCGCGTTGAGCAGGCGCGGGCGACGATGGCGGCGGCGCAAGCGCGGGCGCGGGCCGCCGGGTTTGACGTGACATTGGCCAGTTTGCGCGCACCCGCCAGCGGTGTCGTGCTGGCGCGGCCGGGGGAACCGGGCCAGATTGCCCAGCCAGGCCAGGCGATATTGACGATAGGTGAAATGAATCAAGGCTTTGTGCTGCGCTTGCCGCTGGCAGATCGTGATGCGGCACGGGTGCGGCAGGGCATGCCCGCCATAGTGCGTATCCCGGCGCTGGGGGCGGGCACGTTACAAGGCCAGATCAGCGAAGTGGGCGCGCGCGGCGATGATGGCACCGGGACCTTCCGGGTGGAAGTGAAGTTGCCGGCCAATGCGCGCCTCGCCTCCGGCCAGATCGGCAGCGCCCGGCTGGTGCTCGGCCCGACCGAGCCCGGTGCGCCGATCAGTGTGCCGACAACGGCGGTGTTTTCGGCACGGGCTGATGAAGGGTTTGTTTATGTGCTGGAACCGCTGACGCGCCGGGTGCGGCAGCGGCAGGTGGCGATGGGCGCGGTCGGGCCGCAAGGCGTGGTGGTGACTGGTGGCCTGCGGCCCGGCGAACAGGTGGTGACCACCGGTGTGGACCGTCTGCGTGATGGCCAGGTGATCGAACTGGCGCAGGCAACCCCCAAGTGAACGGCATTATCCGTTTTGCCATTCAGCGCTGGCAGATCACCCTGGTGGTGTTTCTGGCGCTGGCGGCGCTGGGGCTTTCGGCCTTCTTTACCATTCCGCGATCGGTTGATCCGCACTTCCCGTCGCCGTTCGTCAACATCGTTGCCACCGTGCCGGGCGCCGAGCCGGCCGACATGGAATCGACCATCGCCAAGCCGATAGAGGACGTGGTGCAGGGGTTGGATGGCATCGTGAAGGTGCAATCGCGCTCTACCGATTCAACCGCCGTGATCACTGCCGAATTCAGCTGGGATGGCGATGCCGAGAAGAATTACGACGAGGTGGTGCGCGAAGTGAACGCCATTCGTTCCAGTCTGCCATCAGCGTTGACGCGCCTGGAATTTCAGAAGACCCGCACCACCGAAGCAGCCGTTCTGCAATTCGCTTTGGTCTCGGACACAGCGAGCTATCGTCGGCTGGAAAAGATTGCCAAGGACCTGCGCGAGCGGCTGATCCGGGTGCCGGGCGTGCGGGCAACACGGGTGTGGGCGCTGCCGCAGCCCGAAATGCGTGTGGCGCTGGATAACGGGCGCATGGCACAACTGGGCATTCCCGTTACTGCCGTTACTGATGCATTGCGCAGCGGCGGTCAGGATCTGCCGCCCGGTGCAGTGCAATCGGGCGATGCCCGGCTGAACGTGCAGGCGGGCGGCGCCTACAAATCGATCGACGAACTGGCGGATGAACCGGTGCGCGCGCAGGATGGCCGCATCGTGCGGGTGAAAGATGTCGCACAGGTCGGCTGGGCCTATGAGGAGCAGCCGCACTTCGGCCGTTACAATGGCAAGCGCGCCGTGTGGGTGACGTTGACCCAGAAGGACGGGCTCAATGTGCTCGATATCCGCGATGCGGCAGTGAAGGCAGCAGATGCATATCGCAGCCAGTTGCCGCCCGATGTGCAGATGGTGGTGGGGTTTGACCAAAGCGATGACATCGCCCGCAAGCTGAGCCAATTGGGCCAGGATTTTGCCATCGCGTTGGGCTTGGTGCTGATCACTTTGCTGCCGCTGGGCTGGCGGGCGAGCATCGTGGTGATGGTCTCGGTGCCGCTCAGCCTCGCCATGGGTGTGGCCGTGCTGGGCTGGAGCGGGTTCACGCTCAACCAGTTGGCGATTTCCGGCTTCATCATCGCGCTTGGCCTTTTGGTGGACGACAGCATCGTGGTGACGGAGAATATCGCCCGCCATCTGCGCATGGGCAAACCTCGGCAACAGGCGGCCATCGACGGCACCAGCCAGATTGCGGTGGCTGTGATCGGCTGTACCTTCGTGCTGCTGTTTGCTTTCCTGCCGCTGACCATGCTGCCCGAAGGCGCCGGCAAGTTCACACGCAGCCTGCCTGTGGCCGTGCTGGGCACGGTGGCTGCGTCGCTGCTCGTGTCGCTCACCATCGTGCCGTTCCTGGCCAGCCGCATCCTGCCGCGCGAGGAAAGCGAGCACGGCAATGCCTTCCTGCAGGCAGTGAACAAGGGCATCCACCGCTTCTATCAACCGGTGCTGCACTGGGGCCTCACCCATCCGTGGCGGGCGATGGGCGTTTCGACACTTTTGATCGTCTCTGGTTTTGGCTTGGTGCCGCTGATTGGCTCCAGCCTGTTTCCGCCGGCGGAAACGCCCTATTTCCTGGTGCAGGTGACGGCGAGCGAAGGCACCGCGATTCCCGCGACCACCCGCGCCGTTAACGTGGTTGAAAATGCCCTGAAGGGCGAAGCCGAGGTGCAGGCGGTGATGAGCAACATCGGCCGCGGTAACCCGCAGATCTTCTATAACCAGCGCAGTTTCGATCAGCGCAGCAACATCGGCGAAGTGTTGGTGGTGCTGAAGCGTTGGGACGAGAAGGGCGGTCCGGCGCTGGTGGAGCGACTGCGGGCCAAGTTGGCGGCAGCACCTGACGCGCAATATGTGGTGAAAATCTTCCAGAACGGCCCGCCCATCGACGCGCCGATCCAGATGCGCATCATTGGCCCGGAACTGGATGTGCTGAAACGTCTGGCCGCCGAAACGGAAGCCGTGATGCGTAACGTGCCTGGCACGCGCGATGTGCGCAATCCGGTGGCCGTGGACACGCCGCGTCTTAACCTTGGGTTGGACAGTGATAAGGCCGCCCTGCTCGGTGTTGCGCCGGGCGCGCCGCGCCGCGCCCTGCGGCTGGCGCTGGCCGGAGAGAATGCCGGGCGGTTCCGCGATGTGGAAGGCGACAGCTATAATGTTGTCGTGCGCCTGCCGTTGGACGAACGCCATAACGTGACGGTGCTGGATGATATCTACATGCCGGGCAGCCGGGGTGCAGTGCCGCTGCGTGAGATTGCCCAACCCTATCTCGATTCCGCGCCGCCCCGCATCAACCGTGAACGCCAGAGCCGCGTTGTCTATGTCGATGCCCAGATCGTGGAGGGTTATCTCACGGCCAAGGTGAATGCGGCGGTGGTGAAGGCCGTGCAGGACCAGGTGAAGCTGCCCGAAGGCTATCGTTTCGACATTGGCGGCGAAGCGGAAACGGCAGCGAAGAGCTTTGGCGGACTGGGTCCGATCATCGCGCTGGCTGTGTTCGGCATCTTGGCAGTACTGGTGATCGAATTCGGCCGCTTCCGCGAAACGCTCGTGGTGGCCGGCGTCATTCCCCTCGGCCTGTTCGGCGGGCTGGTGGCGCTGTTTCTCACCGGGAACAGTCTCAGCTACACCGCCGTCATCGGTTTCGTCGCGCTGAT
>JAIXPM010000374.1 GCA_027486275.1 Sphingomonadales bacterium
GGTTGCAGCACGTCGTCCTGCGTCTTGCCCAGCCGCACCACCACGATCCGCTTCGATGGCACCACGATCACATATTGGCCCAAGTGCCCGATCGCGGCAAAGGCGTCGGGCGGTCCGGCGCGCCAGAACAGCGCCTCATCCTTGCCATCGGCCGGCTTGCGGTTCAGCCAGAATTGCCCGCCATAGCCGGCATTGGTCGGCGACGGCATCGTCACGAAGCGCACCCAATCCGGCCGCACCACCTGCACCCCGGCCACCACGCCACCATCCAGATACAGCTGCCCGAACGCCGCCCAATCCCGCGCGGTGGCAAAGCATAGCGAGCCGCCATAAAGATTGCCCTGCGGATCAAACTCGCACAGCAGGCTGGCCATGCCCGCCGGCCCGGCCAGCCGATCGTTGATGAAGGCGCGCACCTTGCGCTTGCGTTCGGCCGGCGTCGCGCCCGGCGCCAACACATCGGAAACAATTCGCGCCAATATGTGCGTGGTCAGCGTGTTGTATTCAAAGCGCGTGCCGGGCGGGACTTCCGCCGGCTCGGCGACGGCAGCCTTGACGATATCGGCCGAGGCATCGGCGAACAGCGCGCGGTTGGTGTCGGCCCGCTCCGGCTCAGGCCCGGCCTCGATATGCTTCACGCCCGATGCCATGTGCAACAATTGGCGCAGCGTGATCTTCGCGCGCGCGTCGTTCCGCCATTCCGGCACCGGGGCGGGCGTATCCAGCTCCAGCTTGCCGTCGGCCACCAGAAAGCCAATCAACGTCGACGTGATGGATTTCGCCATCGACCAGCTGATCAGCCGCGTGCCGGGGCCATAGCCGGAAGCATAGCGTTCATAGATCGGCTTGCCGTCCTTCAGGACGATCACCGCGCGCGTTTCCTTCAGCGCCGGATCGGTGAACAGTGCATCGGCGGCGGGCAGGGCCGAGGCCGGCACGGTGGACGGAATCGCCACTGGCGAGCGCACGGGCTGCGCAAAGGCACCCCCTGCGGTCAGCAACAGGCTTGCGGCTGCCGCGATGTTTCTCCACGTTGTCATAAATTTCACGCTAAAGGCCCTGCCCCCATGCTGGCAAGTGACACATCACCCCCCGCTGCACCTTCGCGCCCCAAGGCATTCTGGCGGCGCTGGCTGATCTGGGTGCCGCTGTTGCTGCTCTGCCTGGCGGCGGGCGGTTGGCTGGGCCTCAAGTATTCCACCACGGGCCGGCAGGCGGCGCTGGCCACCGGCTATATCGCCCAGGTCACCTGCAGCTGCCGCTTCGTCAGCGGGCGGGACATGGCGAGCTGCGACACCGATCGCGAACCGGGCACGGAAGTGGTGCAGGTGGAGGAAGACAGCGCCAACCGCACGATCACGGCGAAAGTGCCGCTGCTCAGCCGCCGCATCTCGCGTTTCGATCCGGAATATGGCTGCACGCTGGTCGCGCCTTAAAGCCACCCCCGCCAACGGAAGATCGCATAAGGCAGCACGGCGGCGGCCAGCATGATGCCCAGCGCCATCGGATAGCCCGCCACCCATTGCAGTTCCGGCATGTGCGCGAAGTTCATGCCATAAACCCCGGCCACCAGCGTTGGCGGCAGAAACACAATGCTGGCCACAGAGAAGATCTTTTGCACCGCAGTCTGCTCGATTGAGATCAGGCCCAGCGTTGCATCGAGCAGGAAGGTGAGATTGCTGCCGATGAAGCTGGCCTGATCCGCCAGACTGGCCAGATCGCGCACCTGGGTCTTGATCTGGGCGGAAAGGCCAGCGTCTTTCGGCGCGGCGAACTGCAGGAACGACAGCGCCCGGGTGAGCGACACCACCGATTCGCGCGCCTTGCTCAGCCCGTCCTGCGCCGCGCCCAACCTGGTCAGCAACGCCTGCAGGGCGAGATTTGACCGGCGCTGCTGCTGGCGGCCACGGGCACCGGCTTCGGCGCGGCGGAAGGCGGCGCGGCTGATCTGGTCCACTTCGCGGCCCACATGCTCCAGCCCGTCCGCCAGCCGATCGACGATGGCATCGATCAGCCCCATCAACGCCATCGGCGCATTGCCGCACTGGCCCGGCGCGCGTTCCAATTGCGCGACAAAGCGATCAAAACTGCGGATATCGGCATAGCGCACCGTCACCAAATGGCGCGCGCCCAGCACGAAGCTGACCGGCACGGTTTCCGGCGTTTCGGTGATCAGCCCGGTGGCCAAGGTCGCGGTCATCACGATGGCGCCATTGTCGACATAGAGCCGGCTGGACGTCTCGATCTCGGCCATCTCGTCGGCGGTCGGCACGCCGAAACCCAGCGCCGTCTCGACCTGCTTCTCCTCCTCCGGCGTGGGGTTGCACAGGTCGATCCACACCGCATCATCCGGCAGGGCATCACCCGTGCCGATCAGTTGGTGGCCCGTGGCAGAGAAAATCCGCAGCATCGCGGCTCACCATGGCGCAACCGCAACAAGTTTGCACCCCCAACTGCGGCGCCTGTAACCAATTGGCCTTTGGCTGCGAACAGGCCATTAACAGTCATGTCCTCCGCCGTTCCCTCCCTTTCCAACCCGCGCCCCGATTCCCGCATCGTGCTGCGCCACCACTGGCTGGTGCGTGTCACCCACTGGCTCAATGCGATTGCCGTCATCGTGCTGCTGATGACCGGCCTCAACATCTTCGGCGCCCACCCGCGGCTCTATTGGGGCGATGCAGGATCGGTGGAGCAGCGCGAGCGACTGTGGCTGGAAACCGGCGCCTCCCCGCCCTGGCGCAACCCCACCGGCTGGATCGAGATCGCGGGCACGCGCTTCGATACCACCGGCTTCATTGGCGTATCGCAATCCCCAAAGGGCACCACCAGCTTCGCTGCCTTCCCGCACTGGGCTACGCTGCCGTCGGGCCGCGATCTTGCCACTGCCCGCACGTGGCACTTCTTCTTCGCCTGGGTGATCATCCTCAACGGCCTGGCCTGGCTGCTCTACGGCCTGTTCTCCGGCCGGCTGTTGCGCGAAATCCTGCCCAAGCGCCGCCAACTTACCCGCGCCCATCTGTGGCATGACATCGTGGAACACGCGAAGTTGAACTTCCCCAAGGGCGAAGCCGCGCTCTCCTATGAAGTGCTGCAACGCTTCGCCTATGCCGGCGTCACGCTCGTCCTCATCCCCACCGTCATCCTTACCGGCCTCGCCATGTCGCCAGGCATGAACGCCGCCTGGCCGTGGCTCGACGCGCTGTGGGGCGGCCGCCAATCGGCGCGTTCGGTGCATTTCCTCGCCATGAGCGGCATCGCCGGCTTCCTCCTCCTCCACCTCGTGCTCGTCGTCCTCTCCGGCCCGATCCGCCAGATAGGCGCGATGATCACCGGCCGCATGACCATCGGAGGCGACAAATGATCCTTCATCGCCGCCAATTGCTTACCGCTGTCCCCGCCGGACTGATGCTCACCGGCTGCGACGCGCTGACCCGCAATTCCACCGCCAAAGCCGTGATCGGCGCGGGCGAACAGGCCACCTACCGCTGGCAACGCCTGGTCGGCCGCGATGGCCTGGCCCGCGAATTCAGCGCCGCCGACATCTCCCCCACCTTCAAGGTCAACGGCACCCACGAACCCACCAACCCCGAATGGCAGCAGCTTGCCGCCGGCCAGTTCGCCGATTGGCGCCTGAAGGTGACCGGCCTCGTCCGCCGCGAACTCAATCTTACCCTCCCGCAGCTGCGCGCCCTCCCGCAACGAACCCAGATCACCCGCCACGACTGCGTGGAAGGCTGGAGCGCCATCGGCCAATGGACCGGGCCGCAACTTGCCCACATCCTGAAAGCCGCCGGCCTGCGCGACGGCGCCCGCTACATCGTGTTCCTGTGCGCCGATGATTATGGCGGGGAAGCCAGCAAAGGCGGCCTGCAATCCGCCAGCCGCTATTACGAAAGCATCGACCTCGTCGACGCCTTCCACCCACAGACCATATTGGCCCA
>JAIXPM010000431.1 GCA_027486275.1 Sphingomonadales bacterium
ACCGCCGCCGTTGCCGGCCAGGCCGCGCCGGTGGAGGTGGGGCAGTTGCAGCTGACCCGCTTCCTCAATCCGGCCGGGCTGATGCCGGTGGGAGACAATCTTTATCGCGAAACCGCCGGTTCGGGGCCGCCCACGCTGGGCGTCGCCGGGCAGGCCGGGATGGGCAATATCCGCCAGGGCATGCTGGAAGGATCCAACGTATCCACCGTGCAGGAGCTGGTCGACATGATCGAGACGCAGCGCGCCTATGAAATCAACGCCAAGGTGATCAACGCGGCCGATGAGATGAGCCGGTATGTGGTGCAGAATGTCTGATCGGCAATCCGCGCAGTTGTCGCTTGCCTGCTGGCTGTTGGCGTCGGCGGTGCTGTTCTTTGTCGCGCAGCCGGCGCTGGCGAAGAAGCTGCGGCCGATCCTGCCGGCCATTGTCGCCGTGCCGGTGCCGCCACTGATCGCCACGGGCAGCCTGTTCAATGCGCAGAGCTTTGCCGGGCTCGTCACCGATCGGCGGGCGCGGCGGGTGGGCGATCTGATCACCATCCGGCTGGTGGAGCGCACCCGCGCCAGCAAATCGGCCAGCGCCGAATCCGGCCGCGACAGCGACAATGCGTTGCGCTTCCCGCCGGTGATCCCGTTTGCCAACAGCCTCAATCAGGCGACGCAGGGCGGATCGGCGCAAAGCTTTAAGGGCAGCGGCACCGCCGAGCAGAACAACGAACTGTTTGGCGAAATCACCGTCACCGTCGCCGAAGTGCTGCCCGGCGGCGTGCTGCGCATTGCGGGTGAAAAGCGCCTGATGCTCAATCGCGGTGAGGAGCATCTGCAGCTCACTGGCCTGGTGCGGGTGGATGATCTGGGTTTTGACAATGTCGTGCCCTCGACCCGCGTCGCGGATGCGCGCATCCGTTTCGGCGGCACCGGCCAGGTGGCGGACAACAGTCGCCAGGGCTGGCTGGCGCGCTTCTTTGCCAAGATTGCGCCGCTGTGATGCGCTGGCTCGCCCTGCTGATGCTGCTGCTTAACAGCCCGGCCAGTGCCGAGCGGGTGAAGGACATCGCGCGCTTTTCCGGTGTGCGGGCCAACGCGCTGACCGGCTATGGCATCGTGGTCGGCCTTACCGGCACCGGCGACCAGAATCTGGAGTTCACCATCCAGTCGCTGAAATCCGCCACCGCCCGGCTCGGCGTGCTGCTGCCGCCGGGCGTGAACCCGCAGTTGCGCAACGCCGCCGCGGTGATCGTGACAGCGGAACTGGCGCCCTTTGCCAAGCCCGGCCAGCGGCTGGATGTGACGGTGGCGGCGCTGGGCCAGGCCAAATCCCTGCGCGGCGGCACGCTGCTGCTGACGGCACTGCAAGGGCCAGACGGCGAGATTTATGCGCTGGCGCAAGGCAGTCTCGCGGTCGGCGGTTTCGGCGCGGAAGGCCGTGACGGCAGCCGTATCGTGGTCGGCACCCCCGCCACCGGCCGCGTGCCGTCGGGCGGCATCATCGAACGCGCCGTCGCCTCGCCGTTCACCGGCAGCGGGCCGCTATTCCTCGATCTCAACGAACCGGATTTCTCGGCGGCAAAATCGGTGGCCGATGCCATCAATCGCAATATCGGCGGCGAGGCTGCGCGGGCGGAGGACGGCATCCGCATCGCCATCAACGCGCCCGATGCACCCGCAAGCCGCATCGCGCTGGCCGCCCGGGTAGAGGCGCTCGACGTCACATTGCAACCGCCGGCCGCCAAGGTGATCGTCAACGCCCGCACCGGCACGGTGGTGATTTCAGGCGAGGTGCGCATCCTGCCCGCTGCCGTCGCCCACGGAAACCTGACGGTGCGGGTGACGGAGAACCAGCAGGCCAGCCAGCCCGGCCCATTTGGGCGTGGCCAGACGGTCGTGACCCAGCAATCCACCGTGGATGCCGGCGAGGCGCAGAGCCGCATGAACCTGTTCGCACCGGGCGCCAAACTGGGCGAGATCATCGATGCGGTGAACGCGCTGGGTGCCGCGCCGGGCGATCTGGTGGCCATATTGGAAGCCCTGAAGGCCGCCGGCGCACTGCGGGCGGAACTGGTGGTGATCTGATGGAGATCAAGCCCGTCACCCTGCCGCTCGCCCGCCAGCCTGAAGAGGTGAAGGCCGCCAAAAAGGCCGGCCAGGATTTCGAAGCCCTGCTCGTCACCCGCCTGCTGAAAACGGCGCGGGCGGCCAAGCTGGGCGACGACATGCTGGGCAATAATGATCAGATCAGGGACATGGTCGATGATCAGCGCGGCCGCGCCATCGCTGCTGCCGCGCCGCTGGGCCTGGCGCAATTGCTGGCGAAGGAGGCAGGCAAATGATGGACCTGCTCGCGCTCGGCCGGTCCGGCGTGCTGGCCTTCCAAAATGCCTTGAACGCCACGGGTGACAATGTCGCCAACGCTGATACGCCGGGTTTTGTCCGCCGCCGCATCGTGCTGGCCACGCAGCCCACGGGGAGCGGCGGGCCGTTCCAACGCGCGTCCTTAAGCGGGGCCGGCGTGCGGGTGGCGAGCCTCGTGCGCGATGTTGACCCATTGAAGGCCAATGCCGCCCGCATTGCCAGCGGTGATCAGGCTCGCATGGGCGCCCGGCTGGACTGGCTGCAACGGCTGGAATCACTGGCCACCACCGCCGATGTGGTGGGCCGCGTCGGTGCCTTCTTCGATGCGGCGACACGGTTGGCGGCGGCCCCCACCCAGCCTGCCGCCCGCGCCGTGTTCTTGGACGCCGCCGAGGATGCCGCCGCCGCTTTTGCCGGCCATGGCCGCGATCTGGAGCAATTGGAAGGCGATATCAGGGCCGAAGCCAAACTTTCCACGCGGCGGGTGAACGATCTGGCGGCCGCACTGGTGAAGGTGAACGATCAACTGCGGCGCGGCGACAAGGGCGATATCGCTGCTGCCGGCCTGCTCGACAATCGCGACCGGCTGCTGGCCGATCTGGCCAATGAAGTGCGGATCAGCGTGAGTGAAGGCGAGCGCGGCGTGGTCGAGGTCAAGCTCGGCGCCGGCCCATCCGCGGTGCTGCTGGTACCCAAGGCCGGCAATTCGAGCCGCATCGGCGTCGCGCCCGATGGCCAATCGGTGCTGCTCGATCCTGATCATGCGCCGGTGCCGCTGCGGCTGCCGGCGTCGGGGCGCTTGGCGGGGTTGCTGGAAGCCGCCGGCCAGATCATCCGCGGTCGCGCCGCGCTGGATGGCAGCGCCGGCAGTTTCGCCACCTTGGTCAACAATTGGCATCAACGGGGCATCGATGCGGCCGGCCAGCCCGGCCAGGCACTTTTCGCTACCACGGCCACCCGCACAACCGTGGGCAAGGCCAATGCCGGCCAGGCCCCGGTGGATGTGATGCTGGCTGATGGGGCAACACCCTTCCCGCAAGGCTATCGCCTGATTGCCGA
>JAIXPM010000049.1 GCA_027486275.1 Sphingomonadales bacterium
CACGGCAGCGGATGCAAGGAAATGCGTGTGGTGGTTGAAGTAGCCATAATAGCGCGGTTCAGCGCCGACGGCGCGGGCATAGGCTTCGTCGGCGGCAATGGCGCTCTTGTTGGCGGCAATGGCATCATCAAAGCGGCCGATGCGGTACCAGGTGTGGCTGGGCATGTGCACCATGTGCGGTGCACCCGGCGCCAGGCCACCCAATCGCGCCGCTGGGCCAGCCGCCTTGGCCGGATTGGCGCTGGCTTCGGTGAGGTGAATGAGCAGGTGGATGGCCTGCGGCTGATCGGGGGTGCGGGCCAGTATCTTGTCCACGAGCGCCAGTGCCGTGCCGGCCCGAGCCTTCGGAACCTTGCCGCCGGCTTCCCAATAATCCCAGGGCTGGCTGGTCATGATGGCTTCAGCGGCGAGGATGGCGACGAGATCGTCATCCGGCCAGCGCAGGGCCAGGCCAGCGCGATCATCGTATCGGCATAAAGATCGCCGTGAACGCCATCCTTGCCGCCGCCAGGGGCGTGGCGGGCGTGCACGGCCTCCATAAGGGCGCGGTCACGCGCGGATAGCCGGTTGCTGCCCAGGGCCTGCGCGGTGAGGGCGTGGGCCTTGGCGATGGTTTCCGCGTTGATTGGCCCGCTGTTGATGTAGGGGCCCAGCGCCAGCGCTTCGCCCCAGCTGCACATTGCGCAATTCGGATCCCGCCGCCGCGCTTCGCGGAAGCTTTCCAGCGCCTCGTCATAATCAAAGCCCCAAAGCTGGCCGAGACCCTGATCGAAATAGGCCTGTGCGGCCGGCATGTCCGAAACCGGCATGTGCGCCGGGGTGAGGCCGGGCACCAATACGATGGCGCCGCGTGCCGCTTCGGCGCCAGTGCCTTCACTCTGGCCGCACATGTTGGCCGCCAGCGCGGCCGCCAGCGCCAGATTGGCCGGGGAAGGCGCGGGCGCCGCCGACGTGCAGAGCAGAAGCGCGGAGAGGGCGGCGGCAGAGCGGATCATCATGGCCCAAACGTGATACAGGCGGCTGCACTTGGCAACCGCCTGTATCATGCCGACCGGAAGGCTTGCCTCAAACGTCGAGGAAGCTGCGCATCTTGCGGCTGCGCGACGGGTGTTTCAGCTTGCGCAGCGCCTTGGCTTCGATCTGGCGGATACGCTCGCGGGTCACGCTGAACTGCTGGCCGACTTCTTCCAGCGTGTGATCGGTGTTCATGCCAATGCCGAAACGCATGCGCAGCACGCGTTCTTCACGCGGGGTCAGGCTGGCCAGCACGCGCGTCACGGTTTCCTTCAGGTTGCTGTGGATGGCAGCATCGACCGGGATCACGGCGTTCTTGTCTTCGATGAAATCGCCCAGGTGGCTGTCTTCCTCGTCGCCGATCGGCGTTTCGAGGGAGATCGGCTCCTTGGCGATCTTCATCACCTTGCGGACTTTTTCGAGCGGCATCGAAAGCCGCTCGGCCAGCTCCTCCGGAGTCGGCTCGCGGCCGATTTCGTGCAGGATCTGCCGGCTGGTGCGCACCAGCTTGTTGATCGTCTCGATCATGTGCACCGGAATACGGATGGTGCGGGCCTGATCGGCGATCGAACGCGTGATGGCCTGGCGGATCCACCACGTGGCATAGGTGCTGAACTTGTAGCCGCGGCGATACTCGAACTTGTCCACCGCCTTCATCAGGCCGATATTGCCTTCCTGAATGAGATCAAGGAATTGCAGGCCGCGGTTGGTGTATTTCTTGGCGATGGAGATGACGAGGCGCAGGTTGGCTTCGACCATTTCCTTCTTGGCGATGCGGGCTTCGCGCTCGCCCTTCTGCACCATGTTCACGATGCGGCGGAACTCGCCCAAGTCCACGCCGGTGGTTTCGGCAATGCCGGCCAGTTCGCGGCGGTTCTGATCGATGGACGCGATTTCAGCGGCGGCAAAAGCAGCCCACTTCTTGTCGATGGTGGCCACGCGGTCGAGCCAGCCTTCGGTCAGCTCGTTGCCAACATATTCATCGAGGAAGCTCTTGCGGAGAATCTTGTGCTTGTCGGCCAGGCGCATCATGTTGCTGCCCTGCGCCATCAGCCGCTTGTTCTGGGTGTAGAGCGCTTCGACCAGCAGTTCGATCTTGTTGTTGTTGAAATGGATCGACTGCACACCGCGCGTCAGTTCCTCACGCAGCTTCTGATATTTCTTCTCGTCACCATTGGCGAACGATGGCCCGCCGTGCATCGACGAAAGCCGGGCTTCCTGCAGCTTGTGAAACTTCTTGTAGGTGCTGGTGATTTCGGCGAATTTCTCCAGCGCAGCGGGCTTCAGCTGCTCTTCCATCTGGCCCAATGAGAGCCCGCCTTCATCATCTTCTTCGGCTTCGGCGGCGCGCTGTTGGGCGCGGCGTTCGGTGAATTCGTCTTCCTCGTCGGCCGGCGGCGTTTCGACTTCCGGCTCCTCATCTTCCTTGAACTGCACGGTCGGAAGGTCGCCGCCTTCCTCGACCTCTTCGCCGTCTTCACCCGGCACCTTGGCCAGCATGGCTTCGAGATCGAGGATCTCGCGCAGCTGCATGCGGCCTTCGTTGAGCGCGTTCGACCATTCGATGATGGCCTGGAACGTCATCGGGCTTTCGCACAGGCCGGCGATCATGGTGTTGCGGCCGGCTTCGATGCGCTTGGCGATGGCGATTTCGCCTTCGCGGGACAGCAGTTCCACCGCGCCCATTTCGCGCAGATACATGCGCACCGGATCGTCAGTGCGGTCCAGCGGCGCCTTGACCACAGCAACCGGTGCCGGGGACAGATCCCCATCCACCGGTTCGGCTTCGGCTTCTTCCTCTTCCGGGGTGTCGCCGTCTTCGGCCGTTTCCTCGTTCTCGACGACGTTGATGCCCATCTCGTTGATCGCGGACATCACGTCCTCGATCTGCTCGCTGGTCATCTGATCCTGCGGCAGGGCCTCGTTGATCTCGTCATAGGTGATGTAGCCGCGCTTCTTGGCGCGGGCGATCAGCTTTTTGACTGAGGCTTCGTTGAGATCAATGAGCGGAGCATCGCCATCTGTCTTGGCATCCGCGGTGTCGTTCGCGACCGTCTTGGCCATCCGAGTCTGCGTCCTTGCCCTGGCCGGCAGCGCCGGCGTTAAACCCATGAAAAACGTATAAAAGCCCGCCCGCTTGAGGATATCCTCTGGCGGGGCAGGCTGAAGCTGCGTGCGTATTATACCGCGCTTCTTAGCCTTCCCGCCGCGATTCCGCCAGAGCCATCATCGCCGCGTCCAATGCCTCGATCTCCTGGCGCCGTTCCTGCTGCGCGGCCCAGTCCGCTTCGTCCAGACTGGACTGGAACCTTAAGGTGGCTTCAGCCAGTGCTTCGACCAGTCCAGCCCGGGCCGTGGCCTGGGCCAACGTCATGGCAAAATCCGCATTGGCCACGTCCGCCGGGGTTTCGCTCCGCGTGAAACTTAGCCTGAGGCCGTTGCCGCGCCGGATGCGATCCGCCTCGGCCGACAGCCCGATGTCTGCAAGATGGGCAAGCAGGGCAGTGCTTTCAAGACCATGGTCCGCTGCCGTCACGGCCAGCACGGCGCCGAGCACGGCGGCATCACCGGCATCGGCAGGCCGCAGCGCCGCCAGCGAATCGTGATGGGCGTCGGCCAGACCGGGCCGCAGCAACAGCCCGGCCAGCACGGCCTCCATCACCGGATCATGGCCGCGCGCCACCATCGCCTTCAAAGCCGGCGATACACCGGGGATCGGCGGCTGCCACTTTTCGCCTGGCTTGCGGGGTTGCCACGGCGCCCGCTGGGGACGCGCCATGAAGGCCGCTTCAAACCGCTGGTTGAATTCGGCCTGATAGAGCGAACGCACATCGGGATCGGCGATTCCGGCGGCGGCTTCGCGCAGCTGCAGGCGGGCCTGGGCGCGGCGTTCCGGGGTCGCCTGTTCCAGCCCGGCGGTTTCGATAGCCCAGATGTGATCGATCAGCGGCACGGCACTGGCCAGCACGGCTTCGAAGGCGGCAGCGCCGCCGGTGCGGCAAACATCATCCGGGTCCTGGCCTTGTGGCAGGGTGGCGATGCGCAGCGATTTGCCTGGTTTCAGCAGCGGCAAGGCGCGCATGGCCGCGCGGGTGGCGGCGCGCTGGCCGGCGGCGTCGCCATCGAAACACAGCAAAGGCACATCAACCAGCCGCCACGCCAGCATGAGCTGGGTTTCGGTCATCGCAGTGCCGAGCGGGGCAACCGCCTCGATCAGGCCGGCTTGGGCAAGCCCGATCACGTCCATATAGCCTTCGACCACGATCAGCCGGTTCGATTTGCGCGCCGCCGGCCCGGCCTGATCGAGATTGTAGAGAAGGCGCCCCTTGTCAAAGAGTGGGCCATCGGCGCTGTTGAGATATTTGGGTTGCACATCGCCCAGCGCGCGGCCGCCAAAGCCCACCACCCGCCCGCGCGCGTCGCGGATCGGGAACATCAGCCGGCCGCGGAAACGATCGTAAGTGTCGCCTTCATCGGTCTTGCCGATCAGGCCGGCTTCCAGCAGCTTGTCGGCGGTCGCATCCTTCAGGTGGCCGCGCAGCGCGGTGCGCGAATCGGGCGAATAACCCAGCGCGAACGCCTTCACCGTTATCGGCCGCAATCCACGCCGCTCGATATAGGCACGCGCATTTGTCCCGCCGTCTCCGGCAAGTTGCGACTGGAACCACGTGGCGGCGCGGGCCGTGAGTTCAGCCAGGCTGTCCGCCACTTCCGCTTTCTGGCGCGCTTCGGGTGAAGGGGCGGGCACTTCCAGCCCGGCTTCGGCCGCCAGCTGCTTCACCGCCTCCATGAACGGCAGGCCCATGTTGTCGGTCATGAAGCGGATGACATCGCCATGCGCGCCGCAGCCGAAGCAGTGATAAAAGCCCTTTTCATCGTTCACATAGAAACTGGGCGACTTCTCGTTGTGGAAGGGGCAGCACCCCTTCATCTCCCGCCCCGCCCGTGTGAGTTTCACGCGCCGGCCGACCACGCCCGAAACGGGTACGCGGGCGCGCAATTCGTCGAGGAAGGCGGGGGAGAGGCTCAACCCAGCGCGGCCTTCACCAGCCCGCTTGCCTTGCTCATGTCGAGCTTGCCGGCAAAACGCTCCTTCACCACGGCCATCACGCGGCCCATGTCCTTCACGTTGGTGGCGCCGATTTCGGCCACCACGGCCTTGATCGCTGCCAGCGCTTCAGAGTCGTCCATCTGCTTGGGCAGAAAGCTTTCAATCACGCCCAGTTCGGCGCGTTCGGCATCGGCCAGTTCGGCGCGGTTGCCGGCCACATACATCTCGATCGATTCGCGGCGCTGCTTGGCCATTTTCATCAGCACGTCGACCACCAGCACGTCATCGTCGGCCGGCGCGGTGCCGGTGCGCAGTTCGATATCCTTGTTCTTCAAGGCGGCATTGATCAGGCGCAGGGCGCCGAGCCGGGCGCTGTCGCGGGCCTTCATGGCCTGGGTGGTGGCGGTCTGGATGGCGTCGCGCAACATGGGAATCTCCGGTGGTGAAAAATGCCGATTGATCTTTGGGGCTCGATAGCGTCTCAGGCGGTCAATTAATAGATTGACGCCGTGGCCCTACACCCCTAGGTCCCC
>JAIXPM010000403.1 GCA_027486275.1 Sphingomonadales bacterium
ATCCTCATAATAGCCGTTGAACGACAGCATCAGCGCACCTGCTTCGCGCACCTCCGGATCGCTGCTGCTCTCCATCGCCGCCCGGAAGAACGGCGCAAAGAAAGCCGGCTGCGTCTGCGTGCGGTCGCTGGCCCCCAGGGCACTGAAGATCGCCGCGTTATTCGCCCGCATGTCGAGCAGGGTGATCGCCCGGCCGGATGCCGCCAGCTGATTGCCCGCCCACGTACGGAACGCCGCGCCGATGCGGGCCTCGGTGCCCTCCGGGCTCCAACTCGTCGCCTTGCTGTTCCAGGCGTGGAGATAGCCCTGTTTCGGATTGCGCACATGCGGCTGCTCTGCGGGTGTCAGAAAACCCGTCCACTCATGATCGCCAGTGCCCGGAATCGGCAGGCGCGGATCAACCCCGGCGGGCAATTTGGGCAGAGTGCCGGCTTCCCAGAAGGCAATCTGGCCATCCGCGCCACCGTAACAGATGCCCAGATTCCAGCCCATGCGGCCCACACCCTTGGCTTCGAACTCGTCGATGCTGCGGGCGCGGCCCATCTCGACAATGCCCACCCAATTGTCGATCTCGCGGCCGCGCATGGCAAAGCTGTGGGAGAAGGCCACATTGTTGGCGCTGTCCCACTGGATCACCGGGCCATGCACAGTGCGCGCCACCTCGTGCGTCACGGGCGCAGCGCCTTTCACCAGGATGGTCTCGGTGCGGTGCTCCATGTCCTTCCAGGCGCCCTTGAACCAATATTGATAGCGGTTCTTCGGATTGAGCTTTTCGGCAAACACCGAATTGGCCTGCGCCACGCCCGATGTGAGCAGCCAGCCATGCTGCATGCCGCGGCCCATGAACGGCGGGCCATAGGCGTTGAAGCTGAAACCGGCCTGATCAAAGCCGCCGCCGCGCAGATGGATCTCCGGGCCATCGGCGGTCGCCTCCAGCATCAGCACGCGGCCACTGGCGGATTTCTGCGGGCCGATCACCAGGCAGCGGCTGGCGCCTTTCGGCGGCTTAGCGGGCGCAGGCGGTGGCGGCGATGCGGTCAGGTCAACACCGCCCGCCCGCAACGACACAGGGCGATCCACCGGCACGGGCCGCGCCGGCGCCCGGTCTTCGCCTGGAGCGATGACGGTCGGCGAATCCGGATCGGAAACCGGCACCACATCATTAAAAATGCGCCGACCTTCGGCCTCGCCATGGCGTTTGATCATCGCATTCAGAAACGCCAGATTCGCGATCTCATGGGCATCACGGCCGCCGGGCACCGAGGCGATATAGCGAAGATAATCAAGCAACGTCCACGGCGTCAGCCTGATGCCCCAGCGGATGAATTCCAGCGGTGTCTTGTGCTCCGGATCGGCCAGCACCTCGGCCACAGCGCGATTGATGCCGTCAACATAGGCCTGCATCATCGCCTGATGCTCGGCCGGAATGGCCTGATACATCCGCATCAATTCGGCATCGGGCAGACGGCGATCACGCGCCGTCTTGTCGCCGGCAATCGCCGACGTGCCCAATATCTCCGCCCGCCGCCCCGCCGCGCCGCGCCGCTGCAACTCCATCGCTGCCAGCCGGTCCTGCGCCAGCGCATAGCCGGCGCCGAACATCACCGCCGCCGACGTATCGGCAAACACGTGCGGCACGCCCATGGAATCGCGGTGAATGGTGACCTTCTCCGCCGCCTCGGCTTGCACCGCACCGGGCAGTGCCAAGGCCCACAACAAGCCCATCACCCTGACAGATTTGCCCGATCCCATGCCGCCCCCGCTGCAATCGCCCTGCGCCTGCACGCCAAACATTGCCATGATGGCAGGCTTTGGCGGCGCAGGACAGATGGGGCAGTGAGACAGAAGGGGCACTGGCGGGCGCCGGAGCCGGCCTGTATGGCGGACGGCATCAAACAAATCGGAGAGTGAAGATGCGGATGTTCCCGATCGTGATGGCACTGGCCGTCGCAACCATCGCCCAGACCGCTACCGCGCAAGCGCCGGGCAGCCGCGATCCAGCCGCCATCAGCGGCGGCACCTACACCGCCGATCCGGATCACACGCTGGTGGTGTGGACGCTCGATCACCTCGGCTTCACGCCCTACACCGGCATGTTCGGCAGCATCACGGGCAGCCTGACCTTTGATCCGAAGCAGCCGCAAGCAACCAAGCTGGACGTGACCATCCCGGTCGCCAAGGTGACCACCGCCAGCACCGGCCTCACCCAGCATCTGCTGCGCCCCGGAAAGGAAAGCGGCAAACCCGACTTTTTCGGCCCCGCCCCGGCTGACGCCCGCTTCGTCTCCACAAAGCTGGTGACCACCGGCCAGACCGCCAAGCTGACCGGCGATTTCACCTTCAACGGCATAACCAAGCCGGTGACGCTGGATGTCAGCTTCTATGGCGCCGGCCGCACCCCACCCAACATGGGCGGCAAGGAAAACATCGGCTTCCGCGCCACTGGCACGATTCGGCGCAGCGAATTCGGCCTCGGCTTCGGCGTGCCGTTCGTGGGCGACGAGGTGAAATTGGAGATCGCCGCCGCCTTCCAGAAATAGGCAGCGAGGTCCCGAATGCGTGGCCAACGGCGGTGCGAGATTAGTTTTCGCGGGCATGGAACCTTTTGCCCGCCGAGTTGACACGGCGGCGTCACCGCCCCATGGCCTCACGCGTCCTGTTCTATCGTGGCGGACCAAACGCTCGCCTGGACGGGACCAATGCAGAATTTTGGCGACGGCGCGCGCATCGACGCGGTCATCACCTGGGTCGACGGTGACGATCCTGCCCACACCGCCAAACGCCTGGCCCACCAGCCGCACGCGCCCCGCCATGCCAACGGCGTCAACCCGCACCGTTGGGCCTGCAATGACGAGCTGGGCTATTGCCTGCGCTCGATTGCCAATCATGCGCCGTGGATCGGGCGGATCTGGATCATCACCGATGCGCAAACCCCCGATCTGTCGCGCCTGCCGGCCGATCTGGTGGCGCGGGTGCGGATTGTTGATCACCTGACCCTGTTTGCCGGCCATGAAAGCGCGCTGCCCACCTTCAACTCGCTGGCCATCGAGACACTGTTGTGGCGCATTCCCGGCCTGGCCGAACGCTTCGTCTATTTCAACGATGACGTGTTCCTCACCGGGCCACTCGCACCTGGCGATGTGTTTCAGGATGGCCACCCGGTGCTGCGCGGGACCTGGGTCGATCAGAGCGCCATCGCCGCCGATTCCGCCAGCCGCGCAGACCCGGCGCTCCTGAACGCCCTCACCCAGATCAACGCCGCCGCACTGGCCGGCTTCGGCGCAGACCATCTGTTCCGCGCGGCGCACGTGGTCCACCCGCTGCGGCGCTCCGTGCTGGCGCGCCTCTATGATCAACACCGCGCCGCGTTCGTCGCCAACCTCGGCCACCGCTTCCGCTGCGTCTCGCAATTCCTGCCACAAGGCCTGCACAACCACGCCTGCATCGCCGCCGGCGCCGCCAACCTGCACACCGGTGAGGACCATCTCCACCTGCGCACCGGCGCCGTGCTCGATTACCCGCTGCCCCAAGTGCGCGCCTACCTCGCCCGCGCGTGCCAACCGCAGTTCAAATTCCTCTGCGTCAACGATCTCCCCCAAGTCGAAGCCGCCATCCCCGACACCCGCGCCTGGATCGAACGCGCGATTGCGGCGTGAGGGATGAGGCAGAAGGAGGGCCTCCGGCGGGCAGGGTCGCGGACCCTGCACCCGATTCGATCAAGGTCGAGTTATAGTGACAGAGCTTATAAACACTATTACCTTTCCCTATCGCGAAGATAAATTCTAAATCATTTGTCAATTAAAATCTTTCGGCTTCAATATCCTTTCATAAATTTATTGATCAGAGGCATTTTAATTATTTTTTAAAAAAATGTTTACCGATTTTATTCGATTTTCTGAACACCTTTAAGCTTCAAGCAGCCGTTCATTACGCCGTTTGGACCGGCGTCTTCAAAGGTAACATTATGAACAAATGACCCGGAACTGTGTGGAGCTATACTCATTTCTTTCGAAAAACTCTTCCCAAGCGATCCAGAGCAATCAATACCCTTTCCAATTTCATACTCGAAAGACAATCCAGAAATTTCCATATCAGAATCATTCACAATATTTACAGTTATGTTTTTATCGTAACATTCTATGTATCTATCGTCGATATTGCAGCTAATCTTATATGATCTAATTTTGAATTTCGACATGGCGAGCTGCCTACGCGCGTCCTGTTCAGCGGCCATCTTCTTAGCTGCCTCTACTTTAGCATAGTCTTCCTGTGTCGGCTGAGGTGAAGACACTTCGACCCAGTCGCCTATTTCAGGCACATACAGCGCGTATCCTCCGTCTTTCCAGACCGCCGGGAATTGCAGCATACAGTCAGCCTCTGCCTCAGCGCTGTTCCTCCTTAAGGATGCAGCAGCAATACATTCCTCCTGATTGCGAGGTGCAGGCGCAAACAACGGAGCGAGAAGGGACCAGCAAGCAAAAGAGAATGCGATCGTCACTGTCGCCGTAAGACCGAGCAACGCGGCCCGCCACATAACCTCGAGAATTTTCATCAGGGCAGAACCGAACGAGATCGGTTGTGTGAGCGGTCCGATAAAGAATGGCCCGTTCCAGACGGCCCGCACACAACGTGCGACAACAGCTTTGTTCATATTGTAGCCCCGCCCATAATTGGCTCGCAGCATCGATTAAACGTTTAAAATGCGATCGTCGAGGCGGGAAGAGCTTTGAGGACGAGTTGATGAGCACCCGACGGACAATTCAACAGCAGCAAGTTTCTACAATCCTGCCGGAGGCTCCTTTCTCTTCCTCAAAAAGCGAAAAGGGCCGCCGCTCCACCGAGCGACGGCCCTCATGTTTCGCAGCAACTGCAGATTACAGCTTGCCGGTCAGCTCCGGCACCAGCGTGAAGAGGTCGCCGACCAGGCCGACGTCGGCCACCTGGAAGATCGGGGCTTCTTCGTCCTTGTTGATGGCGACGATAATCTTGCTGTCCTTCATGCCGGCCAGATGCTGGATCGCGCCGGAGATGCCGACGGCGACATAGAGTTCGGGGGCGACGATCTTGCCGGTTTGGCCGACCTGATAATCGTTCGGGGCATAGCCGGCATCGACGGCGGCGCGGCTGGCGCCGACGGCGGCGCCGAGCTTGTCGGCGAGCGGATCGATATACTCGTGGAACTTGTCGCTACTGCCCAGCGCGCGGCCGCCGGAGACGATGATCTTGGCGGCGGTAAGTTCGGGACGGGCCGATTTGGTGAGCTCGGCACCGACGAAGCTCGACGTGCCGGCCGAACCGGCGCCGCTGACGGCTTCAACGCTGGCGCTGCCGCCGCTCGTCGCGGCCTTGGCGAAGGCGGTGCCGCGCACGGTGATCACCTTCTTGGCGTCCGACGACTTCACGGTGGCGATGGCGTTGCCGGCGTAGATCGGGCGGGTAAAGGTATCCGGGCCTTCCACCGACAGGATCTCGCTGATCTGCGCCACGTCCAGCGCAGCGGCGACGCGGGGGGCGACGTTCTTGCCGCGGCTGGTGGCCGGGGCGACGAACGCATCGTAACCCACCATGAGCCCAGCGATCAGCGGGGCGAGGTTTTCCGGCAGGGCGGCGCCATAGGCGGCATCGTCGGCGACCAGCACCTTGGCGACGCCGGCCACCTTGGAAGCGGCTTCGGCCACAGCGCCGCAGCCGGAACCGGCCACCAGCACATGCACATCGCCGCCCAGTTGGGTGGCGGCCGTGATGGTCGCCAGCGTGGCGTCCTTCAAAACTTCGTTGTCGTGTTCGGCAAGGACCAGCGTGCTCATGCGACGGCTCCCATTTCCTTCAGCTTCGCGACCAGTTCATCGACCGATTTCACCTTGATGCCGGCCTGGCGCTTGGCCGGCTCGGTGACTTTCAGGGTGGTC
>JAIXPM010000287.1 GCA_027486275.1 Sphingomonadales bacterium
GTTCCGCGCGGGGACGGGGTGTAGAGCGTCTGCGCGGCCATGCCGTCGGGCCAGTAATCCTGCCCCGAAAAGCCATCGGGCGCGTCATGGTCATAGGCATAGCCCTGCCCGTAACCCAGTTCCTTCATCAGCTTTGTCGGGGCGTTGAGGATGTGGGCCGGCGGGGTCAGCGAACCGGTGCTCGCGGCCAGCCTCTTTGCGGCTTTCTCCGCCACATAGGCGGCGTTCGATTTGGGGGCGGTGGCGAGATAGAGGCAGGCGTGAACGATCGCCAGCTCGCCTTCGGGTGAGCCCAGGAAATCATAGGCGTCCTTGGCATCAAGGCATACCCGCAGCGCATTGCTGTCAGCCAGGCCGATGTCCTCGCTGGCAAAACGCACCAGCCGGCGCAGCAGGTAGAGCGGCTCCTCGCCGGCCACCAGCATCCGTGCCAGCCAATAGAGCGCTGCATCGGGATCAGACCCGCGCAATGATTTGTGGAGCGCCGAAATCAGGCCGTAATGACCCTCGCGATCCTTGTCATACACCGGCATGCGGCGGTGCAGGAACGCCGCCAGATCGGCCGGTGCCATTGCCGGCACCTCACCAAGCGCGAACAGGCTTTCGGCCTGGCCGAGCAGGAAGCGGCCATCACCATCGGCCGAGGCGATCAGCGCGGCGCGGGCATCATCCGTTACCGGGAGCGCGTGGCCAACATGGGTTTCGGCCCGGGCCAGCAGATCGGCCAGCGCCGCCTCGTCCAGACGCCGCACGATCAACACGCGCGCGCGGGACAAGATGGCGGCGTTCAGCTCGAAACTGGGATTCTCGGTGGTGGCGCCGACCAGCGTGATGGTGCCATCCTCCATCGGCCCCAGGAAACCATCCTGCTGGGCGCGGTTGAAGCGGTGGATTTCATCCACAAACAACAGGGTGCGCTGGCCCGCCCGCGCCGCCTCGCGCGCTTCGGCAAACAGTTTCTTCAAATCGGCCACGCCCGCAAACACGGCGGAAATGGCGACAAAGCGCATGCCGCAGGCCGCGGCGAGCAGGCGGGCGATGGTGGTCTTGCCGGTGCCGGGCGGGCCCCAGAAGATCAGGCTCGAAAGGCTGCCGGCGGCCACCATGCGGGTGATGGCGCCATCGGGGCCGGTGAGATGATCCTGCCCCACCACTTCGGCAAGGGTACGCGGACGCAGCTGTTCGGCCAGCGGCGCGCCGGGCGGCGTCACGGCATTTTCAGCGGCGGGGAACAGATCGGCCATAGCAGCTTGTCGCGCCGAAGTGGCCGGTCATGCAAGCGCTCAGCTCTTGTACCAGGCCTCGATCGTGCCCGACAGCTTGATGGTGAGCGGGTTGCCCTTGCGATCCAGGCTCTTGCCAGCGGCAACGCGGATCCAGCCTTCGGAGATGCAATATTCCTCGACATTGGTGCGCTCGACACCGTTGTAGCGGATACCAACGCCGCGGCGCAGCAGATCCCAATCATGAAACTCGCTGCGCGGGTTCACGCTCAGGCGATCCGGCGGGCTGTCGGTGATGGGCGCTTCTGCCGGCGTTTCCGGGGCGGTTTCGGGCGTATCAGTCATGGGCGGGTTCCATAGGCGGAAGCGGGCAGGCGGGCAAGAAAAAGGGGCCGCAACCTCGCAGTTGCGACCCCATTTTTCAGTGCATCAGGACGATCAGGCTTCTTCAGCCGGCTCTTCGTCCATCGGCAGGGTGCCGGGTTCGGCGTTCGGATCGAAGGCTTCGGTGAAGCCCGCTTCCTCGCGCTCGGCAGTGGCGGCAATGTCCACACCCTTGGCCTGCAGTTCGGCTTCTTCGGCCGAACGGGCGATGTTCACCTTGACCAGCACCACGACTTCCGGGTGCAGCGCGACCTTCACGTCGTGCACGCCCAGGGTCTTGATCGGCTTGTCCAGCACGATCTGGTTCTTGTTGGCCTTGTGGCCACCGTTGGTCAGGGCTTCGGCCAGATCGCGGGCAGCGACCGAACCGTAAAGCTGGCCGGTGCCCGACGCGGCGCGGATCATCACCACGCTGGCGCCTTCGATCTCGCGCGATTCCGAGCGGGCGATATCGCGACGCTTGGCGTTGTCGGCTTCGATGCGGGCGCGGTCTTGTTCAAACCGGGCCTTGTTGGCTTCCGTGGCGCGCAGAGCTTTGCCGCGCGGCAGCAGGAAGTTGCGGGCAAAACCCGGCTTCACATTGACGACATCGCCAATGGTGCCGAGCTTTTCCACGCGTTCAAGCAGGATGACATGCATGTGCGTGGCTCCTCACTTCACCAGGTAGGGCAGCAGGCCCAGGTGGCGGGCGCGCTTGATGGCCTTGGCCAGCTCGCGCTGCTTCTTGGCCGAAACCGCAGTGATGCGGGCCGGAACGATCTTGCCACGTTCAGAAACGAAGCCCTGCAACAGGCGCACGTCCTTGTAATCGATGGCGGGGGCATTCGGACCCGCGAAGGGGCACGACTTGCGGCGGCGGAAAAACGGACGTCCCATCTGATCCCTCCCTTAAGCGCGCGGTTCGCGGCGCGGGCGTTCGCCGCGGTCACCACGCGGGGCACCGCCGTCACGATCGCCGCGACCTTCACGGTCACCACGGCCTTCACGACCGCCTTCGCGGCCACCTTCACGGTCACCGCCGCGGCGGGTCATCGCCGACGGTTCGGCCGACAGCGCGTCGACACGGATGGTCATGGAACGGATGATATCTTCGTTCAGGCCAACCTGGCGCTCCATTTCGGCCACGGCGGAAGCCGGAGCGTCGATGTTGAGCATCACATAATGGGCCTTGCGGTTCTTGGCGATGCGATAGGCCAGCGTGCGCAGGCCCCAATATTCGCTGCCTGCAACCTGGCCCTTGCCTTCGACAAGAACCTTGGTGAAGCCTTCCGTCAGCGTCTCAACCTGCGCAGTGGTCAGGTCCTGACGCGCCAGGAAGACATGCTCGTAAAACGGCATTTCTCTCTCCTCGTGCCGATCGTTGACGGGGCCCAATGCCCACGCCCCTCCGGCTGGCGTCTATCGTCGCGCAGGGCAGGCCCGGCACGGCGAAGCGCGGCCTATGGCGGAAGGGGGCAGCGATTGCAAGTGATTCTGGCCTGTGGGAAAAGGGTTTCATGCCCCTTCTTCCCCTGCTTGGCCTGCTGCTGGCCGCGGCCCAGCCTGCACCGCAATCCGATGCGGCCATCACCGTGGAAGCCAGCCGGATCACGCCGGAACAGGCGCGCGTTGCCAGCACGGCCTATGCCCGCGCCGGGCTGCCGCCCAATCCCAACTATGGCCAATATGCCCGCTGGCAAGGCCCGATCTGTGCCAGTGTGCGTGGCATCCCCGATCCGGCGGTGGCGGCGCTGGTGCTGGCGCGGATCAAGGCCGCAGTGGCCGAAACCGGGCTGAAGGCCGGTGCGCCGGGTTGCAAGCCCAATCTCACGGTAGCGTTCACCGATGATGCGCGCGGTCTGGTGGCCGAGGTCAGAGCCAAGCGGCGGTCAGCCCTGCCGCGCTTTGATCCCGTGCTGTTTTCCCGGCTGGACAGCCCCACCCTGCCGGTGCGCTGGTGGCATGTGCTGGCCCCGGCCGGCCCCAGCGGCGGCGTCAGCACCGCCGATGCTGGGGCGCTGGCCAGCGCCAGTTCCAACGCGATGCCGCTGGGCAATGTGCTGCCCGCCGGCCCCGATGCCATCGGCACCAATAGCTGGAACAGCAGCCTTGTCGATACCAATCTGTCGATCTGGGCCAAGGCCGGCGTGGCGGTGGTGGACGTGAACCTGGCCACTGGTGTGTCGCTGGACGCGCTGGCCGATTATATCGCGCTGGTAATGCTGGCGCCGATGCGCTTGCCGCCCGATGCGCCGGGCGTGCCCAGCGTGTTGAGCCTGTTTGACGGCAGCAGCAAGCCAACCGGGCTGAGCGTATGGGATCGTGCCTTTCTGAAGGGCCTTTATGCCATGCAGATGAACCGCAGCGCCCAGCGCCAGCGCCAGCAACTGATCAACGCCATGGCCCGCGAACTGGCCGCCGACGCGCCTGCCCCGCCGCAATGACAGCGCCACTGATTGTTGTCGGTGGCGTCGCCGGTTGCGGCAAGACCACGCTGGCCGCCGCGCTGGCCCAAGCGCTGGGCATCAATTTCCGCGATGGCGATGATCTGCACCCCGAAGCCAACAAGGCCAAGATGGCCGCTGGTGAGCCGCTCACCGATGCAGATCGCGCGCCGTGGCTGGCCGCCTGTGCGGCGCAACTGGCGGCTTGGGGCGATACCGGCGGCGTGATCAGCGCATCGGCTCTCAAGCGCGCCTATCGCGACACGCTCTACGCCGCTCACCCTGCTGTGCGCTATGTGCTGATCCACATCACCCCGGAACTGGCCACCGCCCGCGCCCAGGCCCGCGCCGGCCATTTCTGGCCCGCCAGCCTGACGCTGAGCCAGTTCGCCATCCTGGAAGAGCCCGCCGCCGACGAACCCGCCATGCGTGTAGACGCGACATGGGCCACCGATCAGCAGGTGGCAGCGGTGCAGGGGTTTCTGCGCTAGCGCTGCCCGGCCGTGCGTGGATTCCGGCGCTGCTGCACACCGTGGCCAGCGCGTAGCCTTGGGTTTCCCTTGTTAGCACCCGCCCAACTTGCGGGCGGGGCCGGAGTTGAAACGCATGTTCCTTCTTCCCCCACTGCCCTATCCCCATGATGCGCTGGCCCCGGTGATCTCGGCGCGCACGCTGCACCATCACCATGAAAAGCATCACGGCGGCTATGTGAAGGCGCTGAACGCGCTGCTGGAAGCCGTGGAGATCGTGCCCGACACGTTGGAGGCGGTGATCGCGGCGGCCGGCAAATCCCGCAACCGCGTGCTGTTCAACAATGCCGCCCAGGCCCGCAATCACAGTTTCTTCTGGGATGCCATGACCGACACGCCGGCACCGCCCACCGGTGATCTGGCGGCGGCGATCACGGCCCAGATGGGCGGAATGGCCGAACTGAAAGCGGA
>JAIXPM010000201.1 GCA_027486275.1 Sphingomonadales bacterium
ATCGCGACGGAGCATCCCGAATTCCGCCACTGGCGCTGGAGCCCGGTTGAGACGCTGGTCGAGATGGCGGCGCCGTTCAAGCGCGAGCTATATGCCGATGTGATCGGCGTGCTGTCGCCCTATCTCTGAACGCGAAATTGGCGAGAAATTGTGCCGGCCCGGCTGGCGCGTTATGATTGCGATCATTTCGCAAAGGGGGCTGCCGTGGCAAATCTGAAAGGTGGATGCTTGTGCGGGGCGGTACGCTACAGCGTGTCGGCCGAACCGGCGATGCAGGCCGTCTGTCATTGCAGGAATTGCCAACGTCAGGCCGGCAGCGGCTGGTCGATGATCATGGGTGTGCCGGCGGCGGCCCTGGCCATCACCGGCGAGGTGAAGACCTATCAGGACCATGGCGAATCCGGCGGCGACGTGCTGCGCCAGTTCTGCCCCAACTGCGGATCGCCGCTGTTCAGCCGGGTTTCGGCGGCGCCTGATCTGGTGTTCATCAAGGCCGGTACGTTGGACGATACCAGCCAGTTCACGCCGCAGATGCAGTTCTGGACCGACAGCAAACAACATTGGGTCGATATCGCCGGCGTGCCCGGCTTTCCCCGACAGCCCGGGGGCTAGATCAACCCCGCCAGCGGGCTCGACGGATCGGCGTAACGGCGCTTGCCCATGCGGCCTGCGCGGTAGGCGAGGCGGCCAGATTCGACCGCGAGCTTCATGGCGCGGGCCATCAGGATGGGATCCTTGGCCTCGGCAATGGCGGTGTTCATCAGCACGCCGTCACAGCCCAGTTCCATGGCGACCGCTGCATCGGATGCCGTGCCCACCCCGGCATCGACCAGCACCGGCACCTTGGCATTCTCGATGATCAGCCGCAGCGTCACCGGGTTCTGGATGCCCAGACCCGATCCGATCAGGCTGCCCAGCGGCATGATGGCGGCGGCGCCGAGTTCTTCCAGTTTCTTCGCCGCGATGGGATCATCGGCGCAATAAACCATCACGTCGAAGCCATCCTTCACGAGAATGTCGGTCGCCCGCAGCGTTTCCGCCATGTCGGGATAGAGGGTGCGGGCTTCGCCCAGCACTTCCAGCTTCACCAGATTCCAGCCGCCCGCCTCGCGCGCCAGACGCAGCGTGCGGATGGCATCATCGGCAGTGAAGCAGCCGGCGGTGTTGGGCAGATAGGTGAAGCGCTTGGGATCGAGAAAGTCGGTCAGCATCGGCTGGCTGCGATCGGTCACGTTCACCCGGCGCACCGCCACCGTCACGATTTCCGCCCCGCTGGCTTCAGCCGCGGCGGCGTTCTGGGCATAATCCTTGTACTTGCCGGTGCCAACGATCAGCCGCGAGGTGAAGCGGCGGCCGGCCACTTCCCAGGTGTCGCCATCATCTTGTCCGCCGCCAACGAAATGCACGATCTCCAAGGCGTCCCCTTCGGCCAGAACCACATCGGCAAAGGTCGAACGCGGCACGATGGCCAGATTGCGCTCCACCGCCACTTTCGCGGCCGGCAGCTCCAATTGCGCCAGCAAATCGGCCACGCTGCTGCCAGCGGCAACACGGCGCGGATCGCCATTCAGGGTGATGGTCAGCTCGCTCATTACAGTCGTCATCATTGGCCCGTGGCGGCAGCCAGCACGGCGGCGCGCAATTCGGGGATGCCCTCGCCCTTTTCGGCAGAGGTGGCGATCACTTCCGGATAGGCGGCGGGATGGATGCGGGCCGCCGCAGAAACGGCCTCGTGCACCTTGGCCAGCTCGGTCGGCTTGATCTTGTCGCCCTTGGTCAGCACCACCTGGAAACTCACGGCGGCCTTGTCCAGCATGCCCATGATCTCACGGTCCACCGGCTTGATGCCGTGGCGGCAATCGATCAGCACCAGCACCCGGCGCAGCACCGTGCGCCCGCGCAGATAATCGAACACCAGGTGCTTCCACTGCCGCACCACGTCCTTCGGCGCTTCGGCAAAGCCATAGCCCGGCATGTCGATGATGCGAAACTGCGTCGGCTCGCCCACGTCGAACACGTTCAGTTCCTGCGTGCGCCCTGGCGTGACTGATGCGCGCGCCAGGCCATTGCGGCCGGTGATGGCATTGAGCAGCGATGATTTGCCCACGTTCGACCGGCCAGCCACTGCGATTTCCGGCACATCCGGCGCCGGCAGGAACCGCAGTTCCGGCGCCGACAGCAGGAAGCTGACCGGCCCAGCAAAACGCTTGCGCGCGGCCTCAATCAGATCGGCTTTTGCCTGTTCCTCGGTCACTTGCGGCGGCGTCCTGCAGTCGGCTTTGGCGCACCCGGCTTGGGACCAGCAGGCTTCGGCGCTGCCTTGGGCGGATTGGGCTTCACGTCGATCACGGCGGCCGATGGCGGGGTCGCTGGCGCCGGATATTTGCGGTTCATGTACAGCTGCTGCCCGATCGAAACCAGGTTGTTGATCGTCCAATAGAGCTGCAGGCCGGCCGCAAACGGCGCCATGAAGAACATGAAAATCCATGGCATCAGCGCAAACACCTGCTGCTGCACCGGGTCCATCTGGGCCGGAGACAGCTTCTGCTGCAGCCACATGGTGACACCCAGCAGGATCGGCAGCACGCCCAACGCGATCATCGCCGGCGGCTGCCAGGCAATCAGGCCGAACAGGTTCAAGGGCGTCAGCGGATCAGGCGCGGACAGATCCGTCAGCCACAGCACGAACGGCTGGTGACGCATTTCGATGGAGATCAGCAGCGTCTTGTACAGCGCGTAAAAGATCGGAATCTGCAGCACGATCGGCAGGCAGCCAGCGAGCGGATTGACCTTCTCGGTCTTGTAGATGGCCATGATTTCCTGCTGTGCGCGCAGCTTGTCGTCGCCATATTTCTCCTGAATCGCCTTCATGCGCGGGCCGATCAGGCGCATCTTGGCCATCGATTCATATTGCTTGTTGGCAATCGGGAACATGATGGCGCGCACGATCAGGGTCAGCCCGATGATGGCGACGCCGAAATTGCCGGTGAACTTGAACAGGAAATCGAGCAGGTGGAAGATCGGTTTGGCGATCACTTCGAACCAGCCCCAGCTCACCGATTTGTCCAGCCGAGGAATGCCGGCTTCGGCGTAGCGGTCGATCAGATCCACATCCTTGGCACCGGCAAACAATTTGGCGGTGCTGGCAATGCGGCCACCCGCCGGCACGGTGACAGCATCGGCCAGCCAATCGGCCTGATACTGGCCGGCGGCATATTGGAAGGTGGCGGCGATCTTGGCCTTCTGATCCGGCACGGAGGCGGCCAGCCAGTATTTTTCGGTGAGGCCGAGCCAGCCACCGGTGGAGGTGAAGCGCTGCGGGCCATCATCACGCAGCTTTTCAAACTCCAGATCGCTGTCTTTCAACGTGTCCTGCAACACCCCGATTGGGCCGACATGAACATTGGTTTCGGCAGCGGCGGCTTCACCGCGGCGGGAGACCAGGCCGAACGGCTGCAGCACAACCGGCGCAGCGCCAGGGTTCTCGACGCTCTGTTCGACAGTGAACAAGAAATCCTTGTCCACGCTGATCTTCTGGCGGAACACCAGGCCAGATGGCGCGGTGGTGCTGAGCGTTACCGGGGTTGCCGAAGTCAGCGTCGGGCGATCGGCCGTCCACACCGCCGTGGCCGGCGGCGCCAACGCACCCACCCAGCCGAACTGGGCAAACTGCGCGTCTGCCGTGCGGCTGGGCGAAAACAGGCGCACAGGCGGCGATGCCTTGTCGTTGGTCTGGCGATAGCTGGGCAGCACCAGATCATCGAAACGGGCACCAGTGAGATTGATCGAGCCCTTCAGGCGCGGGGTATCGATGGCAACGCGCGGGCTTGCGGCCAGCGCGACGTCACGGCCAAGGATGGCGCCCGGCCCGGCAATGGCCGGGGCGGCACCCTGCAGGGCGGCCGGAGCCGGAGCGCCAGCCGGCGCTGCCGAACTGGCAACCGGCGTGGGCGCTTCGGTGGGGAAGAAGCGATCGGCAACAACGGTCCAGCCGAGCAGCACCATGGTGGAAAGCACCACGGCGAGCACGATGTTCTTCACGTCGGGCGATTGATTGTCCTGAGGAGGCAAGATTGTCTCTCTGGCTGGAAGGGCAGGATTCGGATGGGATCGCGGCTGCTATAGCCGCTCAGGGCACCGGGTCATAGCCCGAACCCCCCCAGGGGTGGCAGCGGGCAATGCGGCGCATGGCGAGGCCAAAACCCCGCACCGGTCCGTGGCGTTCGATGGCGGTGATGGCATAGGCCGAACAACTGGGCGAAAAACGGCAGGAGGGGGGCAGGACGGCGGAAAATGTCACCTGCCACAGGCGGATCGGCCAGATCAGCAGTGATTTCATCGCCGGGCTCCCCGTCCACTCGTTTGCCAAGGTTTTTCCGTCGCCTTAGGTGGGAGATGGGCCTTTTCCAGCGCCTTTTCCAGATCAGCCTTCAACACGGCGAAATTGCGGGTGAGGCCGGCCTCGCGCCCGATCAGCACATGATCGGCGCCGAGATGGCCGTGGGTGGGCAGGGTGAGGAGCACGATTTCACGCAGGCGGCGCTTCAGCCGGTTGCGGATCACGCTGTTGCCGATCTTCTTGGTGACGGTGTAGCCGGCCCGCATCAGGGGCGCACCATCAGCCCGCTGCCGCACGAGCAGCACAAAGCCGGCGGATGGTACCCGCCGGCCCTGATTTGCAGCCAGGAAATCCCGTCGCTGCCGGATGGTCTCCGGCGCGCGCATCAGCGTCAGGCCGAAAGCTTCTTGCGGCCGCGGGCGCGACGGGCGCGGATGACATTACGGCCGCCGACAGTGGCCATACGCGCGCGGTAGCCGTGACGGCGGGCGCGGACGAGCTTGGACGGCTGATAAGTGCGCTTCATGGGAAACAGTCCTGAAAATAGATTCGGTCAGGCCGCAGTCGCCTGCGTCCGGAAAGAATGGTGCCGATAATGTGCCGGCCCCACAGAGTCAACGCACTTGTCACTGGACAAGCTGCATATTGGCAGCAAAGGCGAAATCCATGGAACGCTCCCCGCTCGCCCTGCCCTTCCCCACCCTTGGTCCCATTGCCGGAGTGCGCATCGGCACGGCCAGCGTCGCCTACAAGAAATGGACGCGGGACTGCGTGACGCTGGTGGAACTTGCCCCCGGCACCGTGGTGGCCGGTGTGACGACGCAATCGAAATGCCCGTCGCCCGAAGTGGAGTTGTGCCGGGCCAAGCTGCCGCAGGGCCAAGCGCGCGGGCTGATCGTCAACGCCGGCAACAGCAATGCCTTTACTGGCATGTCAGGCCGTGAGGCGGCCAGAGTGCAGGCCGCGCGAGTGGCCGAAGTGCTGGGTTGCAACCCGGACCGTGTGTTCAGTGCATCCACCGGCGTGATCGGCGTGCCGCTGCCGGTCGATCTGGCGCTGTCCGGCGTAACACAGGCCCATGCGGCACTGGGCCAGGCCGATTGGCTGGCCGCCACCAACGCCATCGGCACCACCGACACCTTCCCCAAGGCCGCCACGGCCAGCGCCATCGTCGCCGGCACGCGCGTGACCATTGTGGGGATCGTGAAAGGCAGCGGCATGATCATGCCCGACATGGCGACGATGCTGGGCTTCATCTTCAGCGATGCTGCCATCACGCCAGCACTGTGGCAGCAGATGCTGCAGGCCGCCGTCGCCCCCACGTTCAACAGCATCACAGTGGACAGTGACACCAGCACATCGGACACGGTGCTGGCCTTCGCCACCGGCGCCGCCGACCATCCCGTGCTCAAAAGGATGGATGACGCGGGCGCTTACGCGCTGGCCGCCGCATTGACAGACGTGTGCCGCCAACTCGCCATCCTGGTGGTGCGCGACGGCGAAGGCGCGCAGAAGCTGATCGAGGTGAATGTGACCGGCGCGGTGGACGATGCCTCGGCCAAGCGCATCGCCATGAGCATCGCCAATTCGCCCCTGCTGAAAACCGCGATTGCCGGCGGCGACGCCAATTGGGGCCGGGTGGTGATGGCCGTCGGCAAGGCCGGCGAACCCGCCGAGCGCGATCTGCTTTCGATCCGTTTCGGCGACACGCTGGTGGCCGAACAGGGCATGGTCGTCCCCGGCTATGATGAAGCCCCGGTGGCGGCGCACCTTGCCGGGCAAGAAGTGCGCATCACCGTCGATCTCGGCCTTGGGCACGGCCGGGCCCGCGTGTGGACCTGCGATCTCACCCACGGCTACATCAGCATCAATGCTGATTATCGCAGCTGAACGCTGCTGGGGCCGACGACCGCAGCTGCCCCCTCCCCATAATGGCACTGGGGGCAGGCCGGTTTGAGGGGCATCATCCCGGCCATGATCCCGATCCTCTACCATTATGAAGCCTCGCCCTTTGCCGAACTGGTGCGGGCCGCCTTTGGCGTGAAAGGCCTCACATGGGGCAGCCTGCTGGTTCCCCGCATCATGCCCAAGCCGGACCAGACACAGCTGACCGGCGCCTATGGCCGCACGCCGGTCGTGCAGATCGGTGCCGACATCTATTGCGACACCGGCGCGATTTTGCCGGCACTTGAATCCCTGCCCGGCCCCAGTCTCTATCCCGCGCCATTGGGCCCGCTGCACAGACTGGTGGCAAGCTGGGCCAACGGGCCGCAATTCTTTGCCCATGTCGGCGCGGCGATGGGCGGCATGACGCCCGAAATGATGGGCGAGGATTTCATCAAGGATCGCCAGGCCCGCTTTGGCATGGACCTGGCCGCGCTGGGCCGCGCCGCACCGCATCTGGCCGGCCAGGCGCTGGTGGCGAGCCAATGGCTTTCCGACACGCTGACCGATGGCCGCGCCTTCATCGGCGGTGATGCGCCGGGAGCCGGTGATCTGGCGCTCTACAGCAACATCTGGTTCGTGAAGGCCGTGCCGACAGCGGCAGCCAATGCGGCCGCCATGCTGGCGCTGCCGGGCGTGGCGGGCTGGTTTGCGCGCATGGCCGGCTTCGGCCACGGCGAGCGGCGCGAAATGACAGCCGATGACGCGTTGGCCGCCGCCCGCGCCGCCGCCCCCGCCCCGATCAGCGGCGGAGTGGATGCGCCCTACGTGGCCGGCATGATGGTGGGCGTTGCCCAAGAAGGCACGAAGGACGCGCCCAGCGTTGGCCGACTGCTGCGCTGCTGTTCAACCGGAATCAGTATTTCCCGTGAAGTGGAGGACGGGCTCACCGTCCATGTCCACTTCCCGCGGCTGGGGCAGGTGGTGGCGCCGGCTTAAGCCAGCGCGCCCGTCAACCCCAGCGCTGGCCTCAGGCCAGCGCGCCCGTCAGCCAAGCCTTCAGTTCGCCCTTGGGCCGCGCGCCGACCATGGTGGCCGCCGGTTGCCCGCCCTTGAACAGGATCATGGTCGGGATCGACATCACGCCATAACGGCCGGGCGCGTCCGGGTTCTCGTCGATGTTGACCTTGACGATCTCCACCCCGTCCAGCTCGTTGTTCAGTTCTTCCAGCGCCGGGGCGATCATGCGGCAAGGGCCGCACCATTCTGCCCAGAAATCCACCAGCACCGGCTTGTCGGCACTGATCACATCGGCGTGGAAGCTGGCATCGGTCACGGCTTTGGTCATGGGAAGACTCCGCAAATGAGGTTCACGACGGATAGATAGGCGCTGGCCCGTCCGGCTGCAATGCGACTGATGGCTGCCATGCGCTGAGCACATCGGCGGGCACCTCGATCAGGCGCGGGCCTGCCGTGTAGAGCAGCCCGGCGCGCACCGTGCGGCCCGGAAACACACGGGCCAGTGCAGCGGCATAGGCGCCCATCTGCGCCAGGTGCGATGGCGGCACCATGTCAAGCCCGGCCGGCACGCGGCTGCCGGTCTTGAAATCCACCGCCAGCACCTCGGTCTCGCTCACCAGCAGCCGATCGATGCTGCCGGCGATCACCGCTTCGCCGACCACGGCCGCCACCGGCGCTTCGGTGAGCGCACCAGCCGCGAACACCGCTGCAAAGGCGGGATCGCCGAGCACGGCCAGCACCGTCGCCACAAGTTCCTCAGCCTCCAGATCAGGCACGTTCAGCAAGCACCATTGCAGCGCCACGTTGCGCCGCACGTCGGCCGCCAGCCCCGGCAGCGTTTCGAACAACCGGTGCAGCGCCGTGCCGCGCCGTGCGGCGGCCTTGCGGGCGGCATCCGGCGGCGGATCGGCCACCGTGTCCGGCCCCAGGCTCGATGGGGCCAGCGGACGCGGCGGCCGGGCTTCGGCCGGGGCCTGGCGCTGCCACCAGCGATCCGTAGTCAGCAGCGTCGCATCGGGTTTCACTTCGTCATCGCGCATTACCGTCGCCGGGCCGGAGCGGAACTGCCGCACCGGTTGCGGCCAATGCGGATCATCCACCGCCTCCAGATCGGTGAGCGCCTCATCGACAAGGCTGTACCAACTTTCCGGGTGCACATCCCATTGCTTGCCGGGCTTGGTGGCGCCGCCAATGCACAACACTTCCTCGGCGCGGGTGAGCGCCACATAGAGCAGCCGGCGATGTTCGCGCGCAGCTCTGGCGACCCGTTCATTCTGCGCGTCGGTGAGGAAGGCCGGCGGCGCCACCAGCCCGGGCGGCAGCCACAGCGGCAGCTCCACATCATTGTTCAGCGCCAGCACCAGCGCACCCTTTTCCGCCGGCGGCACATGGCAGGCATCGGCCATGATGACGATCGGCGCCTGCAAGCCCTTGGCGCCGTGCACCGTCATCAGCCGCACCGCATCGATGGCGGCTTCGGGATCGCGCTTCACCTCCAGATCCTCGGCCGCCATCCAGGCGATGAAGGCCTGCAGGCTGGCCGCGCCGGCGGCTTCACAGGCCAACGCCTGATCGAGCACGGTATCGATGGCATCGCGGGCTTCTTCCCCCAGCCGCGCCAGCAACCTGCGGCGGCCCGCCAAGGGCCCGGACAGGATGGTTTCGAGGAAACGGTAAGGCGACACGTCCGCCGCCAGCCGCAACACCTCGGCCAGCACGGCGCGCGGCGCTGCCACGGTGGGATCCTCGCTGGCCAGCACGGCCGCCCACAAGGTGCCCGGTCGCCCGGCGGCAAGCTGGGTGAGTTGATCATGATCGAGGCCGCAGAACGGAGAGACCAGCAGCGCGGCCAACGTGAGATCATCATCGGGCTGGCAGGCGAACTGCACCAGCGCCAGCAGGTCGGCCACCGCCAGCGGTTCGGCCAGATTGAGCCGGTCGGCGCCGGCCACCGGCACGCCGGCTTCGTGCAGCGCCGTCACCAGCGCGTTCATCAGCCCGCTGCGCTTGCGCACCAGCACCAAGATGTCCTGCGCTGCCGCGCGCCGGCCACTGGCGGGCAGGATCAGCGCGGTTTCCGGCGCCAGCCAGCCGGCGATGGTGGCGGCGATGCGGCGCGCCATGTCGATGTCCTGCGCCAGCGGCGGGGCTTCATCGTCCTCCGCGTCGTCTTCATCCTCGCTGCCGGCATCGGGCAGCAGCGGCGGCCACAGCATCACCAGCCCGGCGCCAGCTTTGTGGGCGACATGCGGTTCCACCCCCTGCGGATCGAACATCTCCGGACCAACATGGCCAATCACTCGGTCCACCACGTCGAGAATGGCCGGCACCGATCGGAAATTCACCGTGAGCGGCAGTTCTTTCCAGCGTTCCGGTTCGGCTTCGCACAAGCCGACGAAATCATCCTTCATGTCGGCATAGATTTGCGGATCGGCGCCCTGAAAGCCGAAGATCGACTGTTTGAAATCGCCGACCACGAACAGGCTGCGGAACTGGTCACGCTGGCCGCGCCCGGAAAAATATTCCTCCACCAGCGCGCGGATCACCTGCCATTGCAACAGGTTGGTATCCTGCGCCTCATCAACCAGCACGTGATCGATGCGGCTGTCGAGCTTGAAGCGCACCCAATCGGCGGCGCCCGGTTCGCCCAGCAGGCGCGCGGCGGCGGCGATCATGTCGTCATAATCGATCACCCCGGCCCGGTGCTTGGCCGCGCGCCAATCCTGCGCCAGCCGCACCGCGACGCGCAGATGCCGGCCAGCGAATTCGAGTATCTGCCAGCGTTCCAGATCGGCGCGGATGCCGAGCAACTGTTCCTGCACTTCGGCGCAGAAGGGCCGCCAGTCCGCCAGTGCCTTGGGGATCATCCAATCCGGCTTCTTGGTTTCCCCATCGCCCTTGTAGAAAATCTTCCAGAAGCCATCCCAGGCATTCGGTTTGTCGGCGGCCATGCAGAATGCCACCACGTCTCCGCCGATGCCAACGGCGCGCTCACCGCTCTGCTGCGACATGGCCTGCCCGAACTGCTGCAATTTCAGCAGCGGCAGCGCCACGATCCCCGCCGCCAGCGTTGCCGCCTGGCTGTCACCATCGGCCAGCTCCAACGCCCGGCGCAGCAGCGGCTCCACGCCTTCAATGCGAAGTTTGGCCAGCGCCTCGCCGTGGCGGGACAGCGCGGCCATGATTGCGTGTAGCCTTGTCTCGCCGCCATCGATGGCGATTTCGGCCACATCAGCCAGAAACTTTGGGTTAGACGTATCCGTGAGTGCGTCAGTGAGCACGCGACGGCGCAGCAGCGCAGCGGCACGATCATCCAGCGTCTGAAACCCTGGCGTGATGCCGGCTTCCACCGGGAAGCTGGCGATCAGCCCTTGCGCGAAACTGTGAATGGTCTGGATGGCCAGACCGGCCGGCGCCTCCAGCACGGCGGCAAACAGCCCGCGCGCGGTGGCAAATGTTTCCGCATCGGTGGGCGCCCCGATGGCGGCAAGATCGCTGGCCAGCCCGGCGTCATCACAGCCGGCCCAGCGCGCCAGCCGCGCCATCACCCGGTCCTGCATTTCGGCCGCGGCCAGCTTGGTGAAGGTCAGGCACAAGATCGCATCCGGCCGCGCCCCAGCCAGCAACAGGCGCAGCACACGCGCAGAGAGCACCTGCGTCTTGCCAGTGCCGGCCGATGCCGCGACCCAGGCATGGACCTCAGGATCGGCAGCGGCGGCCTGCGCCGGCTTCAGCGGTTCCAGC
The DNA here is from genome assembly GCA_027486275.1 of Sphingomonadales bacterium. The sequence goes on from JAIXPM010000201.1 coordinate 10,988, forward strand.
GGCTTGGTGCGTCCCCGGCTCACAGCACCACTCACGATTGGCGCTCCCGCCGGTTGATCCATTCAGCGACGCGGGCGAGATGATCAAAGTCACCCCAGGCCCATTGCGGCTGCAGCTTGGCCGGGAACGGGGTCTGCGAAAGC
>JAIXPM010000381.1 GCA_027486275.1 Sphingomonadales bacterium
ATGTCCCGCATCATGTCGCCCTATGAACTCAACCCGATGAACATCAATCCGCTCCGCAAGGTGCTGGAAAGCTCGATTGATTTCAACGTGCTGCGCGAAGGCTGCCCGGTCAAACTGTTTCTGTCGGCCACCAATGTGCGCACCGGCAAGGTGCGCATGTTCGAGAATCACGAAATCGGCCCTGATCAGGTGCTGGCTTCGGGCTGTCTGCCGTTCATGTTCCACACCGTCGAAATCGAAGGTGAGGCTTATTGGGACGGCGGCTACATGGGCAACCCGGCCATCTTCCCGCTGATCTATGGTAGCGAGACCAACGATGTGGTGATCGTTCACATCAACCCGCTCAATCGCAAGGAGATTCCCAAGTCCGCCAAGGACATCATGAACCGCATCAACGAAATCAGCTTCAACTCGAGCCTGATGCGTGAAATGCGGGCGATCGCCTTCGTCAGCCACCTGATCGACGATGGCCAGCTGAACGATGAAAAGCATCGCCGCATGCTGATCCATTCGATCATGAACGAAGAGTACATGACCAGCCTGGGCGTCACCAGCAAGCTGAACCCGGATTGGGGTTTCTTGAAGACGCTGCGCGACGTGGGCCGCGCCAGCGCCAGCAAGTGGCTGGACGAACATTTCGATGATGTCGGCGTGCGCTCGTCGACCGACGTCAAATCCGCCTTTCTCTGATTTAAAGTGACAACGGGGGAACCATGACACCTGAAGAAATCTTGAAGCTGCCGTCGATGCCGGCAGTTGCACCCAGCTATCCGCTGGGGCCCTATCGCTTCATCAACCGCGAATTCATGATCATCACCTACGAAACCGACCCGGTGCTGCTGCGCGCCGCGGTTCCGGAGCCGTTGGTGCCGAATGCGGAAAACCATGTGTTGTATGAATGGATCCGCATGCCCGACAGCTCGGGCTTTGGCGATTACACCGAAAGCGGTATCGTGATCCCGTGCACCTTCAATGGTGAACCGATCAACTATACCGCCCAGATGTATCTGGATGATCAGCCGCCCATCGACGGTGGTCGCGAAATCTGGGGCTTCCCCAAGAAATATGCGCTGCCCAAGCTGGAGGTTGCCTCCGACACGCTGACTGGCACTCTGTCGTACGCCGGTCAGTCGGTGGCGATGGGCACCATGGCCTACAAGTGGCAGGAAGCGCCCGGCGGCTGCGAGGCCCAGGCCAAGGGCATGACCAAGACGTCGTGCAACCTGAAGATCATCCCCGATGTCGATGGCAGCCCGAAGATCTGCCAACTCGTTGCCTATAATCTTGAAAACATTACGGTGAAGGGTGTCTGGGTCAGCCCGGCCCGGCTGCAACTGATCCCGCATGTGAATGCGCCGGTGGCCGATCTGCCGATCCTGCGCATCGTTGGCGGCAAGCATTTCGTTTCCGATCTGACGCTGCCGCATGGCCGCGTGCTGTTCGATTACATCAAAGACGCTGCGGGCTGAGGGGGTACAGGACATGAACAAGCAGGATGTGCTTAAACTCAGCTCGATGCCGCTGCAGAGCCCGACCTATCCGACGGGCCCGTATAAATTCTTCAACCGCCAGTACATGATCATCCAGTATCGCTCTGATCCGGCGATGATCCGCAAGCTGCTGCCTGAACCGCTGCAGCCCGATGGCGACATCGTGTCGGTGCAGTGGCTCGATCTGCCCGACGGCGAAGGCTTTGGCGCCTATTCGGCGGCCGTGCAGACCATTCCCTGCACGCTGAATGGCGAGAAGTGCAACTTCCTCGTCCAGATGTATGTCGACAACTGCCCGCCACTGGCTGGTGGTCGCGAGATCTGGGGCTATCCGATGAAGTTCGGCCAGCCCAAGCTGGTCACGGAGAGCGACACGCTCACCGGCGAACTGGTCTATGCCGGCCAGAAAGTGGCCAGCGGCACCATGGTCTACAAGCACAGCAGCCCGAACGACCTCAGCGAGATCGAGGCGATGCTCAAGCGCACCCAGGTGACGCTGAAGCTGATCCCCGACATCGACGGCACGCCGGCGATTGCCCAGCTGGTTGGCATCAACTTTGACAAGATTGTCGTCAAGGGTGCCTGGACCGGGCGCGCTCGGCTGGAAATGGTGCCGGCCGTCAACTGCCCGATGGCCGATCTGCCGGTGCATGAGCAGCTGGGCGGACTGCACATCGTCACCGACATGACGCTGCCCTATGGCAAGGTGCTGCACGATTATCTGGCCTGACGCCGGACTGAGTGAAAGCCTGATGGGGCGGGCGAGGGCAACCTCGCCCGCCCTTCGCTTTTAGTTGGGGACAAAATCGCCGTATCGGTTGGCAGCCATGGCGCAGCGCGCGCATAGTCAGGCTGTGTCTCACGCCGGATTCGTCCCTCTTCGCTGCCACAGCGCCTATTCGATGCTGGAAGGCGCCATTCAGCCTGAGCAGCTGGCCAAGGTGGCGCGCCAGTTGCGCTTTCCAGCGATTGGTCTGGCCGACCGCGCCAACATGTTTGCCGCGATGGATTTCGCCGCCGCCGCCAAGGACAATGGCATTCAGCCGGTGACCGGCGCGCTGTTGCCGGTGGAGCGCCCAGGTTCTGCCACGCTGCAGGGCCGGGCGCTGATCGATTGGCTGGTGCTCTATGCCCAGGATGACGTGGGCTACACCAACCTGATCGGGCTGGCGTCTGACGCGCACCTGGCGTCCGAGGTGGCCGGCGATCCGGTGCTGCGTCTGGAGCAGCTTGATGGCCGCACCGATGGCCTGATCTGCCTCACCGGCGGCGCTGATGGGGCGCTGGCGCGGCTGCTGGCCGAGGGCCAGAGCATCAATGCGATGGCCGACCGGCTGGAAGGCCTGTTCCCCGGCCGGCTCTACATCGAAATTTCACGCAGCGGTGAGCTCATCGAACAGAAGAGCGAGGCCGGCCTGCTGCGCCTCGCCGAAGCGCGCGGCCTGCCGATCGTGGGCACGGCGCCGGTGAAATATCTCACGCCCGGCATGCACGAAGCCCACGACGTGCTGCTGTGCATTGCCGATTCAAGCTATGTGGAGGCCGAGGATCGCCGCCGTTCCAACCCGGAGCACTGGCTGAAATCGGCAGAGGACTGGCACCAGCTGTTCGCCGATCTGCCCGAAGCCATTGCCAACACCATGGTGGTTGCCCAGCGCTGCGCCATGATGGCGCCCAGCCGCAAGCCGATCCTGCCGCGGCTGTCGGCCGGCGGCGAGGATGAGGCGCTGCAGGCCCAGGCGGCGGCGGGGCTGGAAAAGCGGCTCGATGTGCTGGGCATCGATGACGCGGCGCGCCAGCCGTATCGCGAGCGGCTGGCGTTCGAAATCAATGTCATCAACGGCATGGGTTTTGCCGGCTATTTCCTGATCGTGGCCGATTTCATCGTGTGGGCCAAATTGCAGGGGATTCCGGTCGGTCCGGGGCGTGGTTCGGGTGCCGGCTCGGTGGTGGCTTGGTCGCTGACCATCACCGATCTTGATCCATTGGAACACGGCCTGCTGTTCGAACGCTTCCTCAACCCTGACCGCGTGTCGATGCCCGACTTCGATATCGATTTCTGCGAAACCCGGCGCGGCGAGGTGATCGATTATGTGCAGGCCCGCTATGGCCGTGAACAGGTCGCGCAGATCATCACCTTCGGCAAGATGAAGGCCCGCGCTGTGCTGAAGGATGTCGGCCGCGTGCTGCAGATGCCCTATGGCCAGATCGACCGGCTGGCCAAGCTGGTGCCCAGCCACCCGACCGATCCGTGGACGCTGGCGCGCACCCTGGGGCGGGGCAAGGACAAGGACGGCAAAGCCTATCTGGGCGAAATGCCGTTCATGGTGGAGGTTGAACGCGATCCAAAAGTGAAGCGGCTGGTCGATATCGCCCTGCAACTGGAAGGCCTGCCGCGCCACAGCTCCACACACGCCGCCGGTGTGGTGATCGGGGATCGGCCGTTGGCGCAATTGGTGCCGCTCTATCGCGATCCGCGGTCAGACATGCCGGTGACGCAGTTCGAGATGAAGGCGGCGGAAAAGGCCGGCCTCGTCAAGTTCGACTTCCTCGGCCTGAAAACACTTTCTGTGCTCGATCGCGCTGCCACCATGCTGCGCGCCCGCGGTGTTGAGGTGGAATGGGCCACGCTGCCCATGGATGATCCGGCCGTGTACAAACTGATCGCCGAAGGCGACACAGTGGGCGTGTTCCAGTTTGAATCGGAAGGCATGCGCCGCGCGCTCTCGCAGGTGCGCCCCGATTGCTTCGCCGATATCGTCGCACTGGGCGCACTCTACCGCCCTGGCCCGATGGACAACATCCCCAGCTTTGCCTTGCGCAAGGCGGGTCGCGAGAAGGTGGAATTGCTGCACCCGGCGATGGAGCCGATCCTGCGGGAAACCTATGGCATCATCGTCTATCAGGAACAGGTGATGAGCCTGGCGCGGGAACTGGCCGGCTATAGTCTGGGCCAGGCCGATTTGCTGCGCCGCGCCATGGGCAAGAAGATCCACGCCGAAATGGTGGCGCAGAAGGCCGATTTCTGCGCCGGCGCCGCCGCCAATGGCATCGAGGAAGCCACCGCCGACGCCATTTTCGAATTGATCCTGAAATTCGCCAACTATGGCTTCAACAAGAGCCACGCCGCCGCCTATGCGGTGGTGAGTTACCAGACGGCATGGCTCAAGACGCACCACCGCGCCGAATTCTACGCCGCGTCCATGGCCTATGATATCGACAACACCGATCGGCTGGCGGTGTTCGTGGATGATGCGCGCCGCGCCAGCATCACCATTCTGCCGCCGTGCATCAACCGGTCCGCCGCCGATTTCACCGTTGTGGATGGGCCGGAAAACACGCTGGACGTGCGCTATGCCCTGGCCGGGCTGAAGGGCGTTGGCCTGAAGGCGATGGAGGCGTTGGCGGCCGAACGGGACGGGAAGGGCCCGTTCAAGGATCTTGCCGATTTCGCCCGCCGCGTCGATCCGCGGGGCCTCAACAAGCGCCAGCTGGAAAGCCTGATTGCGTCGGGCGGCTTTGATGCGCTCCACCCCAACCGCGCCGGCGTGCACGCGCTGGCCGAAGCCATCATGGCCAGCGCCCAGGCTGCCACCGGGGAGCGAGAGTCCGCCCAGGTGGCGCTGTTCGGCGATGCGACCGGCGTTGCCGATCATGCCAGCCTGGCGCTGATGGTGCCCAATATCGAATGGACGCTGGCGCAGCGCATGGCGCATGAGCAGGAGGCGTTCGGCTTCTTCTTCAGCGGCCACCCCGTTGACGCCTATGCCAATGTGCTCACCGCCAATGCTGTCATCAGCTTTGCCGATGTGCAGGGCATGGCGCCGCCGCTGGGTGGCGGCAAGAAGATCGTGATGATGGCCGGGCGGCTGGAAGAACGGCGCTGGCGCACCACCCAGACCGGCCGGCGCTATCAGTTTCTCAGCCTATCCGATCGGTCGGGCCAGTTTGTCACCAGTTGTTTCGATGAAGAACTGCAGGAAAAGCTCGAGGCGATCGTGAGCGATGCCCCGGCGCTGCTGATCGGCATGGAACTGCAGTGGAAGGAGGGCGAGGACGTTCCGCGTCTTACCTTGCGCTCCGCCCAGCCGCTCGCTGATCTGGCCCGGCGCACGCGGGGCCGGCTGGTGGTGCAGATTGCCCATCCGGCCGAAGTGGACGTGCTGTTGGCGGCGCTTGGGCCCGCGCCGGCCAAGGGCCGCGGTGAACTGGTGGCCGAAGTTGCCACCGAAGCTGGCCCGGCCCGGCTGGTGCTGGGTCGCAATTATCTGATCGACGCCGATCTGGAAGCGGCCGTGGCGCGTGCGCTGGGGCTGGAACGGGTGGTGCAGGAAGTTCTCGACCCGCCGCAACTGGCGCTGGTGGGCTGAACCAGCAGCGTCGCAGCAGGCAAACTTGCGCCCTGCGCGCCGTCACCACGATCAACATCCAGCCATAAGTGCAAATGCGGAGATCAAATCCGCATTTTTGGCTGGAAACCCGGCTTTGCGTAGTGTATCTCCGTAAACGAGAGCGGGTTAATTCCCAACGGGAGGACCATATGGCGACGCAACTGAAAGACACGCGGATCACCCAATCGCTGCCGCAGGGCAGTGTGAGCTGGCCGCTGCCGCCGCGCGTGCGGCCGGAATTTGCCAACCACGACAAGGCGACGCTGGAATCCTATCTGGCCTCGGCGCCGCTCGAAGAAGTGGATATCGCCGATCCACTGTGGTGGGAAACGGACACAAACCATGTCTATTTCCGTCGCCTGCGCGAGGAAGCCCCGATTTTCTTCACGCATGTCAACAGCAACCGTCACCGCGGTTTCTGGAACGTGACGCGCTGGAACGATGTGATGGCCGTGGATACCAACCATCAGGTGTTCAGTTCCGAAGCCATGCTGGGCGGGATCACCCTGTTCGACATGGATTCGGATTTCATCATGCCGATGTTCATCGCCATGGATCAGCCCAAGCATGATGTGCAGCGCAAGGCGGTGAACCCGATCGTTTCGGGGCAGAATCTTGCCGGTTACGAAGAACTGATCCGCAGCCGCACCTGCGAAGTCCTCGATAGCCTGCCGCGCGGCGAGGCGTTTGACTGGGTGGACAAGGTTTCCATCGAACTGACCAGCCGCATGCTGGCCACCCTGTTCGGTTGGCCGCAGGAACGCCGCCGCATGCTGACCTATTGGTCGGATGTGTCGACTTCTGATCCGGAACTGCCGGGCAGCCCGGGCAAGGAAGAGCGTCAGGGCATTCTGCTCGGTATGCTGCAGGAATTCACCATGCTCTGGAACGAGCGGGTGAATGCCGAACCGACCGGCGATCTTGTGTCGATGCTGGCGCACAACCCCGCCACCCGCAACATGCCGCCGATGGAATTCATGGGCAATCTGGTGCTGCTGATCGTGGGCGGCAACGATACGACCCGCAATTCGATCACCGGCGGCCTGTATTTCCTGAACAAGAATCCGGGCGAATATGCCAAGCTGAAGGCCAATCATGGCCTGGTGGAGAACATGGTTTCGGAAATCATCCGTTACCAGACGCCGCTGGCCCACATGCGCCGCACCGCCCTGCAGGATACGGTGCTGGGCGGCCAGCTGATCCACAAGGGTGACAAGGTGGTGATGTGGTATTCGTCGGCCAATCGTGATGACACGGTTCTCGACCGGCCGGACGAGTTCATCATCGATCGCGCCCGCGCCCGCCAGCATATGAGCTTTGGTTTCGGCATTCACCGCTGTGTGGGCAACCGCCTGGCCGAACTGCAGCTGAAGATCCTGTGGGAAGAAATCCTGAAGCGCTTTGACCATATCGAAGTGCTGGAGGAGCCGGAGCGGGTGCCAAGCGCCTTCGTGCGCGGTTATAAATCGATGATGGTCCGTATTCCGGCCTGAGCAGAGGATAACATGGTCAAGATCATTTACGTCGAGCACACTGGTGCTCGTCACGAAGTCAATGTGCCGGACGGTGAAAACCTGATGGAAGGCGCCGTGCAGAACAATGTGCCGGGCATCGATGGCGATTGCGGCGGTAACGCGGCCTGCGCCACTTGCCATTGCTATATTCCATCGGAATGGCAGGCGCTTACGGGTGAGCGCAGCGAACTGGAAGATTCGATGATCGAGCTGGCAGATACCGCCCAGCCGAACAGCCGGCTGGCGTGCCAGATCAAGGCTTCGGCGGCGTTGGACGGGCTTGAGGTTCACATGCCCGCCACGCAGCACTGATCGCGCAAACATATTGAACGGGAAGGGCGGCTCATCGGGCCGCCCTTCTTTTTGGTAGCCGGGCCGGCGCCTTGCCTCCGCCGGCAAACCGCCCCACAGTCACCCTGCATTATCAGGGGGACTCACACATGCCGCTTTCACTCCACGCCGCGTTCGTGCCGTCGTGCCGCCAGATCATCGGCGGCTGCCTGAACGTGCTTGCCAAGGCCGAAGCCGCCGGCATTGGAGATCTGGCCACAGCCACGCTGGCACCCGACATGTTCCCGCTGGCCTTCCAGGTGCAGAGCGTCGCCGGGCACAGTGCCGGGGCGATTGCGGCGGTGCGCACCGGCCAGTTCAGCCCCGGCGGCGGCTTTGCCATGCCTGATGCGGATTTTGGCAGCTTCACCGCCATGCTGAAGGATGCCGATGCCGCACTGGCAGCGGTGACCGAGGCCGAGATGGAGGGCTTCATCGGTGGCGACACCGCCTTCGTGTTCGGGGAACGCCGGATGCCGTTCAAGAGCGAGGATTTCCTGCTCAGCTTCAGCCAGCCCAATTTCTACTTCCATGCCTCGATGCTGTACGGGATTTTCCGCAACAAGGGGCTGCCGCTTGGCAAGAAGGACTTCCTCGGGCGGCCCAGAATGGCCGTGTGAGACACGGCTCGCGCCGTTCGTGCCGCATTGCTTGCCTTGCTGCGTGGCTGCATAAGCCGCCGCGAAGGAGATTTTTCATGATCCGTCCGCTGATCCTTGCCGCCCTCATCGCTGCGCCTGCCATGGCCGCGCCTGTTACGCAGGCGCCGCCCAACGTACCTGAAAAGCGCCCGGCCTTTGCCGGCCAGACCCGTGCCGAAGCCGTGACCGCGAAAACGACGCTGGCCGTGACCGAAATTGCGACGGGCCTCAACAAGCCGTGGGGCGTGGCGCTGCTGGACAAGGGCCGGTTCCTGGTCAGCGAGAAGGCCGCCAGCCGGCTGACCATCGTGGCCGCCAACGGCACCAAGACTCCCGTTTCCGGCACGCCTGCCACCGATACAAGAAACCAGGGCGGCATGCTGGGCGTCGCCAATCCGGGCGATGGCTGGATTTACTGGAGCTATGCTGAACCGCGCGAAGGCGGCAACGGCACGGCGGTCGCCCGCGGGCACCTGGTGGGCAGCGAAATGCGCGATGTGCAGGTGATCTTCCGCCAGATGCCCACCCTGGACTCCGCCCAGCATTATGGCGGCCGCCTGGTGTTTCCCAAGGATGGCACGCTGATCATCACACTCGGCGATCGTTCCATCCTGCCCGGCCGCGTGCAAGCGCAGAATCTGGACAGTCTGATTGGCAAGATCGTGCGGGTGAACCGCGATGGTTCGATCCCGAAGAACAACCCATTCGTGAATGCGCCCGGCGCGCGGCCGGAAATCTGGAGCTATGGCAATCGCAACGTGCAGGGCGCCGCGCTGGATGCCAAGGGTCGGCTGTGGGAAGTGGAGCACGGCCCGCAAGGTGGGGACGAACTGAACCAGATCCAGATGGGCCGCGATTATGGCTGGCCGACCATCAGCTATGGCGAGGAATATTCGGGCAAGCCGATCAACGACAACGCCAGCCAAGCCCCCGAGATGGAGCAGCCGCAATACTACTGGGACCCGGTAATTGGCCCGTCGGGCATGATCTTCCATTCGGGCAAGGGCGCGCCGGAATTCAAGGGCAATATCTTCGTGGGCGGCCTGCGCGTGCAATCGCTGGTGCGGCTGGTGATGGACGGCGACAAGGTGGTGGGCGAGCAGCGCCTGTTGACTGACCGCAAGGAGCGCATCCG
>JAIXPM010000429.1 GCA_027486275.1 Sphingomonadales bacterium
ATCGCCTGGCAACGCACATCCTGGCGTTCGAAGGCGACAGCCACGTCGAATGGTTCGAAGGCAATTTCCAGATGTATGAGGAAGACAAGCGGCGTCGCCTGGGCGATGCGGCGGATCGGCCGCATGCGCTGACCTACAAGAAACTCACGCGCTAAGCGCTCTTGCCGTCTTCCCGGCTGCAGTCGGGAAGACGGTCTGCCTCACGGCGCGACCCATTCCCCCGCCCAGTCGCTGGTGCTGCGGAATACCGCACGGCGATGGCCGCTGTTGGCCAGGTGCAGCCAATCAATTGCCGTCACCTCGATCCACAGCGTCGCGAAATTGGCGCGGGCCGGCGCGATCTGATCCAGCGTTGGCTGCTGGCCTTCGATCCACGCCGGCAAGCCTGACGACGGCCCCGGCAACGGCGTGCCGGGCGGGTGTTCGGCGAGGTAGCAGCGGCGGGCGAAGGGGGGGGACTGTTCCCAGAAGCCGTCCACCACGTCGTCCGTCAAAATCCGCGCAGTGCCTGTGATGCGCAACTGCACCTGCTCGGCCGGATGATAGGCCAGCACGGCGACCGGCTTGCCATCCAGTTGTGCCACCTTGGGGCTGCGCGCGTCGGTGTGGAGGCGCAGCGTGGATGTGGCCGGATCAGCCTTGCGCAGCACCATCACGCGTGCTTGGGGCAGGCCATCCGCGTCCACGCTGGCGATCACCGGCGTATGGATGGGGCTTTTCCGGTCCGCCCCGCCGCGCACCAGCAAGGTCCAGGCGTGCGCGAGAATGGCAGGGAGATCGTCGTCGGGCCTCATTTTACCTCCCTCATTTCACTTCGACGATCACATCCACCTCCACCGGCCAGCCGCGCGGCAGGCTGCCGGCGCCGGCGGCGACACGCGGGGCCTTGCCGGCCTCGCCAAAGGCGGTGACCATCACTTCGGAAAAGCCGTTCATCACTTCGGGATGCTGGGTGAAATCGGGCGTGGCGTTAACCAGGCCCATCACCTTCACCACCCGCTTCACCCGGCTCAGATCGCCGAGCTGCGCCTTCAGTGTGGCCAGCACGCACAGGCCAACCTTGGCTGCATTGGCCTTGCCGGCGGCCGTGTCCATGGTGGCGCCGAGCTTGCCGGCTGCGCCCGCCGGGCATTCGCCGTGCCCGGCCAGGAACAGCAATTTGCCGACCCGCGCTGCCGGCACATAGAGGCCGATCGGCGCGTTGGGCCGCGGCAGGGTGAGGCCGGCCTTTGCCAGCCGCTGTTCCGGGGTTTCGGCAAGTGCCGGAGCAGCCATCACGGCGAGAGCGAGAAGGGCGATGCGCATGATCCGGGGACTCCTTGCCGGGTTGATGGCTCCGGCCTAGCATCATGGCAAACAACCGCAAACAGGGGAGGGCCGGGAATGGCCACATCGCTTCACGTGCCGGGCTTTGCCCATGGCCAGAACGGCAGCGCTGCCGAAACCGATCCGGCCACGCTGAGCCTGATGCAGGGCGCGCCGGTGCCGGCCGACAAACAGGTGCGCTGGACCGATGGGTCGATCTGGCGCTTCCCGCAGCAACGCTGGGCGTTTTCGCACATGCGTGAACTGGTGCCGACGGTGAATATCGAGCGCGAAGGGGCGGTGAGTATGCTGCCGGTGGCGCTGCGCGATGACCTTGATGATGTGCGGCTGACGACGCTCGACGGGCAGGCGATGACCTGGCGGGACTCGCTGGCCGCGACCTATACCGATGCCATCCTGGTGATGAAGAACGGGGTGGTGGTTTATGAACGCCACTTCGGCGCGACCACGCCGGCGACCCAGCATATCCTGTTTTCGGTAACAAAAAGCTTTGTCGGCACCATCGCCGAAATGCTGATCGAGGAAGGCCGGATAAAGCCAGATGCGAAGGCAGCGGAGTATGTCGCTGAACTTGCAGGCTCTGGCTTAGGCGACGCGACGATCCGCGAGATTCTGGACATGCGCACCGGCCTGGCGTTCAGCGAAGATTATGTGCCCGGCCAGACCGGCCTGACCGACGTGCAGCGCATGAGCATTTCCACGGGCTGGGTACCGCGTCTGGTGGATTATGAGGGGCCGGATGGCAATTTCGCCTTCACCGCCAGCCTGGGCAAGAACGCCCCGCACGGCGGTGATTTCGTCTATCGCACCCCCAACACCAGCGCCCTGCAATGGATCATCGAACGGGTGGCGGGTGCCAGCCTGGCGGAGCAGATCCACACCCGATTCTGGGCACCAATGGGTATGCAACGCGATGCGGCTTTGGGTGTGGACCGGCTGGGCACCGGCTTTGGCGGCGGCGGCCTGATGGCCAACGTGCGCGATATCGCCCGGGTGGGTGAGATGATGCGGCTGGACGGGCACTGGAATGGCAAGCAAATCGTGCCGGCCGCTGTGGTAGAGCGCATCTTTGCCGGCGGCGATCCGGCCGCGTTTGTCGCCTGCCAATACACCGGCAACCTGGATGGTAATTATGGCAGCCAATGGTGGCACCGCGCCGGCGGGCAACTGATGGCGATGGGCGTGCACGGGCAGGGCATTTATGTTGATCGCGGCGCCGGCGTGGTGATCGCCCGGCTGGGCAGCCACCCGGTGGCGAGCAACCGCGGCAATGCCGCGGTGACCACGCCGGCCTATGATGCCATCGTGGCGGCGCTTCAATAGGCGCTGCTCACCAACCGCATCGCGCCGGGTTCCATGGCGGTGAGCGCGCGCGCCGCGATGCGCGGTACTTCGGCTGAAGGCAGGGCCAGCAGTTCATCGGCAACGCGGCTGGCCTGCGTGCAGAAACGGCGGCGATCGGGCACGCTGGAAAAGCCATTGTACAGCCGGGTCATCGCTACATCATGGCGGGCCTGGCCGGCCGTGCCATGCTGCTGGCGATAACGGGCCTGTTCGGTGGAATAGACTTCATTCAACAGGTTACGATGGGTTTTGAGGATGCGGTTGTAATCATCGCGCAGGGCCTGGCTGCCGCACAGCAGCGCCGCGACATTGAGCCCGCCGCGCAAGGCCCGTACCACTTCGGCGCTGGCCACCACATTGTCAGGCACCAGCCGGGTGATGGCGGCAGGCTCGATGGCCTGCACCGGCGCGGCCGGCACCATCGCCACCGGGCGGGGCGGCCCTTCGCTGGTGCTGCATGCCGCCAGGCCCATCATCGCCAGCACGCTGGCTGCACGTGTCCCCCGCGCTGGCAGTGCCGCCAGCGCCTTGATCCCCTTCATGATTCCCTCTCCCGGTATCGTGATCTTGCCTGCTGCCGATAAACCCGAGGCCGGCTTTCACCAGCCTGAACGGCCCTGGCTGCGTCAGCCCGTCGCAGCCAGCCAGCGGCTCACCTGGTGCAGATCATCGGCCACGGCCAGCAGGCGCGGCGTGATTTCGGGCGTGGCGGGCAACAGATCGGGCACCATGATCACGGGCACACCGGCCATGTGCGCAGCGATGATGCCATTGTAGCTGTCTTCCAGTGCCAGCGCGGCGCCGGGCGCGATGCCAAGGCGGGCGGCGGCGGTGCGATAGGGTTCGGGATGTGGCTTGCCGTTGGCAACGTCGTCGCAGCCAACGATGGTGGCAAACCCATCCAGCAGCCCGACATGGCCCAGATGCGCGCGGGCCAGTGCCTGTTCGGACGAGGTGACGACGGCGGCCGGGATGCCGGCAGCATTCACCTGCGCCAGCAGGTCTGCCGCGCCCGGCTTCAGCGGCCGGATCGGCCCCCATTCGCTGCGGATGCGCAGCCGCACTTGGGCGCGCATCGCATCATAATCCAGCCCTGTGCCAAAGCGCGCCCGCATGATCACCCGGCTCGCCGGTTCGGGCCGGCCGATCAACTCGGCATAATCGGCGCCGCCCATGGCAAAGCCGAAATCCGCCATCACCGCGATCATCGCATCGCGGATCAGCCGCTCGGTATCAAGCAGCAGGCCGTCCATATCGAAAAGGACGGCCGCCGGGCGGGCCTTTATCATCGGTGGACCGTCAGGTCGGCTGTTTGGCGCGGGCGATGCGGGCTTTCCAGTCGGCCGGGCCGGTCTGGTGGACGCTGGTGCCTTCGGAATCGACCGCAACAGTCACCGGCATGTCCTTGACCTCAAACTCGTAAATGGCTTCCATGCCCAGATCCTCGAAGGCCACCACGCGGCTGGCCTTGATCGCCTTGGCCACCAGATAGGCGGCGCCGCCGACTGCCATCAGATAGGCCGCCTTGTGGCGCTTGATCGCCTCGATGCCCATCGGCCCACGTTCGGCCTTGCCGATCATGGCGATCAGGCCAGTCTGCGCCAGCATTACCTCGGTGAACTTGTCCATGCGGGTGGCGGTGGTCGGGCCGGCGGGGCCGACCACTTCATCGCCGACCGGATCGACCGGGCCGACATAATAGATCACGCGGTTGGTGAAATCGACCGGCAGCGCTTCCCCGCGGGCCAGCATGTCTGCCATGCGCTTGTGGGCGGCATCGCGGCCGGTGAGCATCTTGCCGCTGAGCAGCAATCGGTCACCCGGTTGCCAGCTCGCCACTTCGGCCGGGATGAGCGCGTCCAGATTGACCGGCTTTGAAGCCTTGTCCGGCGTCCAGTGCACCTGCGGCCATTCGGCAAGATTCGGCGGTTCCATATAGGCCGGGCCATTGCCGGTGAGGGTAACATGGGCGTGGCGGGTGGCGGCGCAATTGGGAATCATGCCGATGGGTTTTGAGGCGGCGTGCGTTGGCGTTTCGAGGATCTTCACATCCAGGATGGTCGAAAGCCCGCCCAGGCCCTGCGCGCCGATGCCGAGATCATTGACGGCATCATACAGTTCGATGCG
>JAIXPM010000015.1 GCA_027486275.1 Sphingomonadales bacterium
TCCTGTGTCAGCACGCCCTTGCTGACCTGACGCGCCATGTTCTTCGCAATCGTCGCCTTGGCCGCCTCGCAGCGCGCCATCGCCACGTCCGACAGGATCACGTCATAACCGGCCTGAGAGGCCACATGGGCGATGCCATTGCCCATCAGGCCCGCACCGATCACGCCGATTGTCTGCATGTCGCTCTCCCTTGATTTGTGGGAGACGCCTTAGCCGTTGTCGCGGCTCCGGCAAATGCCGAAGCCGCGAAAAACTCAGGCAGCGACCGTGGCGCGGCGGCGACGGCGCATGGCGGCCCCGGTCAAGCCAAAGCCGGCGATCAGCATCGCCCAGCTCGCCGGTTCCGGCACGCCCAGCAGCGAGGCATCAAACAGCGCGACATCGGCCCCGGTCACGGCAAAGCTGTAGAGCCGCGACGGCACCAGCGCCTGGCCGTTGGGGCACACCCCGCCCAGCGCGACCTGGGTGAAGGCGGTGCCGCCATCGGTGCACACGTCAAACTGCACATTGCTGCCGTTCTGGGTAACCGAAAAATCATTGTCCGTGGCCAGCAGCAGCGAAAAGCCGCCGCCCGCGAGCCGCGGCCCAATGGCGAGGCCTTCCAGTTTTTCCGGCAGGATGGTTTCGCCGGCCGCCAGCAGCGCAGCCTGCACATCAAGGAACAGCAACTTGCTCACAGCCGTCACGCCGTTCGGCAGGCTGTTGCTGCCGGCAAAGCTGGTGCCCGAAACATCGGTCGCGCCGGCCAGATCGATGAGATAAACGCGCTTGCTGCCCACGTCGCCATTGGGTGTGATCAGATTGTCCGGCCCCTGGCCGCGATTGTCGCGCTCGATCACCAGGAAGCTGGTGCCGCCGATCCAGGTGATCGACGACACGCCGATGCTGCGGCCCTGATTGGTCGCTGTGAAATCCACCGTCGTGCGGCTGTTGATATCGGCGATGCTTTCTAGCTGATAGGCGAACTGGCCCGTCGATTGCCCGGTGGCGACATCAAACTGCACGATGCGCAGATTCTGGCTGCGGCGGCCATCGTTGTTCGAACCTTCGTTGACCAGCGGATCCTGCAGGATGCCCCACGCGGTCTTGCCGTCGCCGGAAATCGTCAGGCCTTCATAGCCACGATTGTCCTGCCGGCCCGACGTGATGGTGGGCCGACCATTGGCGAAATCCGGGCTGCCACCCGCCAGCGGCAGCACGTTCGCAGGCTGGGTGAAGGCGCGGATGAACACGCCCTTGTTGTTGGTTTCATACACCGACGGGCCATATTCATCGGCCACGAGGAAATTCCCGTTCGGCAGGCGCACAATGCCTTCGGAATCCAGCGCCGAACCGAGCACGCCAACACCGCCGGGCAGGCGGCTGGGGTTCAGCCCGCTGTAGACCTGACCATTGGCTTGTTTGAACGCGATGGTATCGACAACGCGGAAATTGCTGATCGCGCCATTGGCCGCGGTATCCACTTTGAAGGCTTCGATGCGCGGCGCCCAATCGATGGTGCCGCCGCCGGGACCGCGATCGCTGATGCCGTAAAACAGCCGCCGGCTGGAATCGTAAACCATATCCGATCCAAAGCTGAGGCGGTTGAGATTGGGGCCGACGCCCAGATTTGACAGATCGGTGGCATCACCAGCGACCTCGATCTTGCCAGCAAAGGTGACAGCAGCCGAAGCTGGAACCGCAGCCAGAACGGCGGCCGCAAGAAGCATGAAGCGCATGGCATTTCCCCTTTGTTAACGCCCAGAAGTTAACCATCACGCATGACGGTGGCGCGACAGTTTGATTGCAAAAGCGTGACAGGCCGGAAGGCTGGCGTGCGGCCGGGGCTTGACCGGGCCGACTGCCAAACCGATAGCCCGGTCATGAACCGTCTGATTGGCAAGACCGCCCTCATCACCGGCGCGGCGCGCGGCATCGGCGAAGCCATCGCCCGCCGTTTTGCCGCGGAAGGGGCGTTGGTGTGGGTGACGGATATCGATCCCGCTGCCAAGGCCGTGGCGGACAGCATCGGCGGGCACTTTGCCTTGCTCGATGTCACCGACGAAGCGGCGTGGGATTTGGTGATGGCTGACGTCGGCGCGCTCGATATCCTCGTCAACAACGCCGGCATCACCGGGTTCGAAGGCGCGCCGGCCGCGCATAATCCCGAACATGCCAGCCTGGCCGATTGGCGGCATGTCCACGCCGTGAATCTTGATGGCACCTTCCTCGGCTGCCGCGCCGCGATCAGGGCCATGCGGCCGGCGGGCAAGGGCAGCATCATCAATATCTCGTCACGCTCCGGCATCGTCGGCATCCCGGCGGCGGCGGCCTATGCAAGTTCCAAGGCGGCGGTCAGGAACCACAGCAAATCGGTGGCCTTGTGGTGCGCGCAGGCTGGCCTCGCCATCCGCTGCAATTCCATCCACCCAGCCGCGATCATGACGCCGATGTGGGAACCGATGCTGGGTTCAACGCCGGCGGAACGTGAAGCCGCGATCAAGGCCTTCGTTGCCGACACGCCGCTGAAACGCTTCGGCACGGCAGATGAAGTCGCCGCCATGGCCGCCTTTCTTGCCGCCGATGAAAGCGCCTATGTAACCGGCAGCGAATTCCACATTGATGGCGGAATCCTGGCTGGATCGGCCGCATCACCTGAGTGAACGCGACCAGTCCTAGCGAATTGATGGTGTATAAGATCAGAATCATGGTACAATGGCCATGTTGTTACGCTTTGACTGGGCAACACCCGACGTGACCAATCTTTGGTCTGAGGATTAAAAGCTCATGAAAACATTCACCCGCATCTTGATTCTTGGCGCTGCATCACTTGCCTTGGCTGCCTGTTCGCAGACGACCAAGGAAGAAACCAACGAAGCCGCCAATTCGGCCGCCGATGATACCGCTGCCAATGCCGAAAAGGCTGGCGACGCGATCGAAAAGGCCGGTGACAATGCCAGCGCTGCCATCGACAAGGCCGGCGAAAACGCCAGCGATGCCATGGAGAAGGCCGGCGACAAGGCCGCTGCTTCGGCAGCCGAGGCCAAGCAGAACACTGGCGAGGCCATCGAAGAAGTTGGCAAGGACATGCAGCAGCCGAAATAACGGCAACTGCTGAACAAATTGGGGGCAGCCCGGCCACGCGGTCAGGCTGCCCCTTTTTGCGTCAGTTCACCTTTCGCTCCCGCCCGGCCCAGAACGGCTCACGCAGGTCCTTCTTCAGGATCTTGCCGCTGGGATTGCGCGGCAGTTCAGCAATGAAGTCCACCGATTTGGGGACCTTGAACCCGGCGATGCGTTCCCGGGCGAAGGCGATCAGCTCCTCCGGCGTCACATCGTGCTTCTTCACCACGATCGCCTTCACCGCCTCGCCCCACTTGTCATCCGGCACGCCGATCACGGCACAATCGGCCACCGCCGGGTGCTCGTGCAGGGCGTTTTCCACTTCGGCCGGATAGATATTCTCCGCGCCCGAAACGATCATGTCCTTCACGCGGTCATGGATATAAAGATAGCCATCTTCATCCAGGTAGCCAGCGTCTCCCGTCAGATACCAGCCGTCCACCACGGCCTTGGCGGTGGCTTCGGGTTTGCCATGATAACCGCTCATCACGCTCACCGATTTGATGCAGATCTCCCCCACCTGCCCCGGCGCCAGTTCGTGGCCATCGCCGTCGATGATCTTCACCTGGTTGCCAGGAAACGGCTTGCCGCAACCGCGCATGCGGGCGTTGCCGGCGGGATCATGATCATACGGCGGCAAATAGACGACCGTGCCGCAGGTTTCGGTGGCGCCATAGCACTGGATGAAGCCGGCATTGGGAAACGCCGCCATCGACCGGCGCAGCACATCAAGCGGAATCGGCGAGGCGCCATAGTAAAGCTCGGTCATGGCGGTGAGATCGGCCGGCACGGCTTCCAGATACTGGCAGATGGCCAGCAGCACGGCCGGAACGGCAAACATGCGGGTGATGCGTTCCCTGGCGATGGCGTTCACCATGCCCGGCACATCGGGGCGCGGCAAAATCACCATCGTGGCGCCGGCCTCCAGCGCGTGCAGCGCCCAGCCGCTGCCACCGATGTGGAACAGCGGCATGGCGACCAGCGCCACGTCATGCTCGTCCCAGCGGCCCCAGTCCTCCCCGGTCAGCCGGCCCTTTTCGATGGTGCCGAGCAGCTGACGGTGGCTGAGCAGCGCGCCCTTGGGAAAGCCGGTGGTGCCGCTGGTGTAAAGCTGCAGCGCGACATCATCCGGGGTCATGGCGGGCATGACATCATCAGCGGCATGGCCCGCAATCCAATCGGCAAAGGCCGGGCGGCGCTCGAACGGCGCATCGAGCAAGATCACGGTCTTCAGATCGGTCGTGGCTCGCGCTTCGTCCACCAGCGGCAGGAAACCAGTTTCCGAAACGATGATGCCGATGCCCGCATCCGACAGGATATAGGCGATTTCGCGCGCCACCAGCCGGGCATTGATCGCCACCAGCACCGCACCCAGCCGGAAACAGGCGCACATCAGCGTGACATAATCGGGATGGTTCAGCGCCAGCCAGCCAACCCGGTCACCCTTCCCCACCCCGGCGCTGCGCAGCGCCGCCACCGTTTGCAGCACGCGTTCATGCAGATCGCCATAGCTCCACACCGCGCCGTCCACGCGGATGGCCGGCTTGTGCGGTGCGCTGGCGGCATGATGCCCGGTCAACGCCGCCAAGGTCGTGAAATTGCTGTCCATGCCGGTCCTCCCCGAGGATTTTCTGCCCGAGGGGGCGCGATTTTGCCACTCTCCATTGCGGGAAGCAGCCACGGTCTGTAAGGGCCACCGCCATGGATAATACGATCGTCGCCTTCGTGAATATCTTCACCATGATCACCGAAGTGGTGATCTGGGGCTTGATCGTTTGGGCGATCTCCAGCTGGCTGGTCGCCTTCAACGTGGTGAACACCCGTAACCGTTTTGTCAGCGGCGTGCTGGACGCGCTGGACAAGATCTATGGCCCGATGGTGCGCCCCATCCGCCGCATCCTGCCGGATTTCGGCGGCATCGATCTGTCGCCGTTGGTACTGTGGCTGCTGCTGCGCGGCTTGCAGATCCTGGTGCCGGCGCTGGTGCTGGATTCGACAAGGCTGCTGCAATGAGTGCTGTGCTGATTGACGGCAAGGCCCGCGCCGCCGCCCTGCGCGCCGAAGTGGCGACTGGTGTGGCCGCGTTCGTGGCCACCCATGGCCGCGCACCGGGACTCACGGTCGTGCTGGTTGGCGATGATCCGGCCAGCGCGGTCTATGTCGGTTCCAAGGGCAAGGCCACGCGCGAAGCCGGGATGATTTCGGGCGAATATCGCCTGCCGGCCGATACCAGCGAAGCCGATCTGCTCACCCTGGTGGCCACATTGAACGCCGATCCTGCAGTGGATGGCATCCTCGTCCAGATGCCGCTGCCGAAACAGATCGACAGTGATCGCGTGATTGCCGCCATCGATCCGGCCAAGGATGTCGATGGCCTGCACCCGATCAGCACCGGCCTGCTGGTCAGTGGCCGCGACGGGTTGGTGCCGTGCACGCCATCGGGCTGCATGCTGCTGATCAAGGAAGCATTTGGAGGCAGTTCGGGGGGCAACATCGCCGGCGCGGAAGCCGTGGTGATCGGCCGTTCGATCCTGGTCGGCAAGCCGATGGCCGCGCTGCTCACCAACGCCAGCGCCACCGTTACCGTTGCCCACAGCCGCACCCGCGATCTGGCCGGCCACGTGGCGCGCGCCGATATTGTTGTGGCCGCTGTTGGCATCCCCGGCATGGTGAAAGGCGAATGGATCAAGCCCGGCGCCTGCGTGATCGATGTCGGCATCAACCGCATCGCATTGCCCGATGGCAAGACGCGCCTTGTGGGCGACGTCGATTTCGAAGGCGCCATGGCTCGCGCCGGCTGGATCACACCGGTGCCCGGCGGCGTTGGCCCGATGACCATCGCTTGCCTGCTGGCCAACACGTTGAAGGCCGCGCGCGCCCGGGCTGGCGCGTGACCGATCTTTCGCTCAACGGCCCGCTGGTTCAGCTGTTCATCTCGGCGTTTGTCACCCTGTTCGTGGTGATCGATCCGCCGGGCTGCGTGCCGATCTTTTCCAGCCTCACCGCCGGCACCACCCCCAAGCACCGCCGCGACATGGCGGTGCGGTCCAGCTTGATCGCGGCGGGCGTGCTGATCGCGTTTGCGTTGGGCGGCGAGGCGTTTCTGTCGGCGCTGGGCATCACCTTGCCCGCCTTCAAGATCGCCGGCGGCCTGATGGTGTTCGTGATTGCCATCGACATGGTGTTCGAAAAGCGCA
>JAIXPM010000452.1 GCA_027486275.1 Sphingomonadales bacterium
CCAACGGCGGTGGTGTCCACCTTGTTCTGTTTCATGAAGGCCGCGGCAAAGGCTTCCGGGCTGCCGCCGGGCCAGCCATCGGGCTGACGCACGACCTGCTTGAAGAAATCCGCCCGCTGGGTTCCGCCGATCAGCCCTTCCAGCCCCATGCCGGAAATGATCGCCTTGCCTGGCCGCAGCCCGCGCGCCAGCAGCCGCACCAGCGTGCGGGCGCCCATCGAATAGCCGGCGATATCGAAATCCGTCAGGCCCAATTGGGCAATCAACGCCTCGATATCCATGGCCAGCACGTCAGGTGGATAGGCCGCGGCATCATGCGGCGCGGCGCTATGCCCGTGGGCGCGGAAATCCGGCATGATCACCCGATAGCCGGCGCCGGCGATCTCGGCCGCCGCGCCATAGCGCCGCCAATTCATCTCGCCGCTGGAAAACAGCCCGTGCAGCAGGATGATCGGCCGGGCGTTCGCTGATTCTGGGCCAATCTCGACAACGGCAATCTCCGCCCCGTCGAAGCCGCCAAAACGGGGTTGCGCCATTACCGGCCCTTTTCGGCGCGGGCAGCGGCCACGGATTCCTTCAGCCGGTCAAATCCCACCGCGCCCGACAGGATGCGGTTGCCGATGATGTAACTCGGCGTGCCGGTCAGCCCCAGCTCACGGCCCAGCACCAGGTTCTTGTCCACTTCGGCCTTCAGCGCGGCATTCTTAAGATCGGCGGTCACCTTGTCTTCGGAAAGGCCCACGCCCTTTACGATGCCCATGGTGCGCGCCAGGCTCACACGGCCGGGGCTGTCGAACATGGCGTCGTGGAACTTGCGATATCCGCCCTGTGTCGCTGCCGACAGGCTGGCCATCGCCGCTTCGGTACTGGCCGGCGAAAGCACCGGGAAATCGCGATAGATCACCATCAGCTTCGGGTCTTCACGCACCAGCTTTGCCACATCGGCGTGGCCCTGCCGGCAATAGGGACAGGCATAATCGAAGAACACCACCAGCTTCACATCGCCATTGGGATTGCCGGCGGTCGCACCCGGGAAGGGCGTTTCCAGAGCGCTGCGGCTGGCGGCCAGTGCCTTGCGCGCCTCGGCCTGCTCCAGCCGGGCGACGGCTTCCGGAATGATCTCCGGGTGATTCAGGATATAATCGCGCACGATGGCTTCGATCTCGGCGCGATCGGGGCGCTCTTTTGTCTGCCCGGCGGCCAGCGCCGCGCCGGCACCCACGCCCGCACTGGCCAATCCCACCGCGACAACAGCGGCCATGCTCAACTGTCGGCTCCAGAATCCTGCCATAAGATTATCTTTTCTTCCGTTTCTGCTGTTCCAGCGCGTCGCCGGCCACCAGCATGATGTCGTCTGCCCGGATAGAGTCGGGCGTGCCGGCCGGCAAGCCCGCCCGTGCCAGGCGCGCATTCATCATGGCGCCCATGGCATTGCCTTCCAGGCTGAAGCGTTCCGCCGCCGCCAAAGCCGCACGCGGCTTGTCACCACGCCGATCATAGATCACGCCCAACTGGTACCAGGTAAAGGGATTCTCGCGGTCCAGGCTCACGGCCTTGCGCAACAGCGGCTCGGCTTCGGCTTGCAGCTTCGGGTCTTCACTGGTCACCAGCGCGTGGCCCAACAACGTGATGATCATCGGCTCGAAGGGCGCCCGCTCGACCGCGCGGCGCAGCACTGGCAGGCTGTTGGCCACTTTACCGGATTCGAGCAGGATCTGGCCTTCCAGTTCCAGATAATAGGGATCGTAGGGGTTCAATGCGACAAGCCGGGCCGCTTCTGTCATGGCCTGATCAGGGTGGCCGGAACGGTGCCACGCATAGGCACGAGCATAAAGTGCGGCGGCGGTGTTGGTGCCTTCCGGATATTGCTGCATCACCCGCGGCGGCTCTTCCACAAAACCGATCAACTTGCCCTTGATACGTTCGAACTTGGCCTGCAGCGCCTTGTCGGGCGGCGTGTTCCAGGCTGGGTCCTTCTCATAGACAGAAAGCAGATTGGCGACGCGCGTCGACGACAGCGGGTGGGTGCGCGCATATTCATTGTCCTGCGGGATGGCGAGGCGAAACTCCTGACCCTGCAGCTTGCGAAAGAAGGCGATACTGCCCTTGCCCGAAATCCCGGCCTTCGACAGGAATACCGCGCCGGCCTGATCGGTGCGGCTTTCCTGATCGCGGGTGAAGGCGAGGAACTTGCCCTGCGCCGCTGCGGTGCCCAGTCCCAAAATCGCCATGCCGGCTTCGCCCGCACCGGCAGCCACTGCCAGCGCCGCCCCCACCAACGACAGCAGCGAAATCTTGCTGGCCGGCCCGGCGCCTTCGCCAAAACGCACATTGTGCCCGGCCGCGATATGGCCCAGCTCGTGCGCGATAACGCCCTGCAGCTCGTTCACATTGTCCGCCGCGGTGATCAGGCCGGAATGGATGAACACATTCTGCCCGCCAGTCACAAAAGCGTTGATGGAAGGATCACCCACCAGCACGAACTGCACGCTGCGCGGATCAAGCCCCGCCGCATCGATCAGCGGCCGTGAAATCTCGCGGAAAAACGCCTCCGTTTCGGCGTCGCGCAGGATGGACTGCGCCCAAGCCGGGCCGGGAAGGAGCGCCAGGGCCAGCGCCAGCAGAGAAACAAGGATGCGCATGCGTCTTCCCCTTGCCTAGCATAGTTGAACTTGCGGTGAAGGGGTGCGGCCATAACGAACGTGCGCCGGGATGGAGGCTCCCTTTCTCAGGCCGCCTTGAGTGCCCGCGCCCGGCGGCGCTGCACCGACGACCCAAGGCCCAGTGATTCGCGATATTTGGCCACCGTGCGACGGGCGATGTCGAAACCCTCGCCGATGAGCAGTTCGACGAGCTTGTCATCCGAGAGCACATCCTCGCCCTCCGCTGCGATCAGTCGGGCGATGCGGTCCTTCACGGCCAGGGCCGACGCGGTTTCGCCATCGCCGGAGCTGACACCGGAGGTGAAGAAATATTTCAGCTCATACTGGCCGCGTTCGCACAGCAGATATTTGTTGCTCGTCACCCGGCTCACGGTCGATTCGTGCATTTCGATCAGCTCAGCGATCTGGCGCAGGGTCAGCGGCTTCAGCTGGCTGACCCCGTGCTCGAAAAAACCCTGCTGCAGCCGCACGATTTCGGTGGCGACGCGGATGATGGTGCGGGCGCGTTGATCAAGCGCCTTCAGCAGCCAGTTGGCGCTGGCCACGCATTCATTCAGGAAGCCGTGGGTTGCCTTGTCCGCTCCGCTGGCGAGTTCGCTGTGATAGTCGCGATCGATGATCAGGCGCGGCAGCGTCGCCTGGTTCAGGCTGATCTGCCAGCTGCCGTCCGTGCCACGCGTCACGAACACATCAGGCACCACCGGCGTGCCGGTTTCCCCGCCGTAACGCAGGCCGGGCTTGGGGTCATAGGATTTCAGTTCGCGGATCATGTCCACGATATCCTCGCGGTCCAGTTTGCACAGTCGCATCAGGCCGGCCATGTCGCCGCGCGCCACCAGATCGAGATTGTTCAGCAGCTTTTCCATCGCCGGGTCGCAGCGATCAGCGGCGCGGGCCTGGGCGATCAGGCATTCTGAAAGGTTGCGCGCGGCCACACCGGCCGGATCGAACATCTGCACCTCGCGCAGCACCGCTTCGGCCCGCGCTGGCGACACGTCCAGCCGGTCGGCAATCTCCTCCAGCGGTTCCACCAGATAGCCGGCTTCATCCAGCCCATCGATGATGAAGCGGGCAATGGCCAGCTCGATGCCGTCAAAGCGGGCTGTTGCCTGTGCTTCCAGCACTTCGGTCAGCCCGGCTTCGCCACCGGCCATCCGCTCGAAATCCGGGCCGTCGTCCTCGCTGCCGGCCTGCGCCGCGCGTTCACCCCAATCCGCGGGCTGGTCCGACGTGCAATCATGATGGAAACGCTCACCGGTGTAATCGGCTTCCAACGGGCCATCGCCGCCGCCGATGCCATCACGCAGCAAGGCTTCAAGCCCCGCGCTGCTGGCATCGTCAAATGCGGGGTCAAACACAGGCAGGGCATCGGGCGGTGCGTCCACCCCGCTTGGCCCGGCCGGTTCCTGCGGCTCGGCGGCATCGCCGGCGGCGAGCAGGGGATTGCGCTCCAGCTCCTCGGCGATCCAGCCTTCCAGTTCGACATTGGTCAGTGTCAGCAGCTTGATCGCCAGCTGCAGCTGCGGGGTCATCACCAGCTGCTGCGATTGCCTCAGCTCAAGGCGCGGCCCCAAGCCCATCTCAGCCCCCGCTGTGCCCCAGCCAGATCACAGGGTGAAATCCTCGCCCAGATAGACACGGCGCACGGTTTCATCGGCAACCAGCGCTTCCGGCGTGCCTTCGAACAGCACGCGGCCATCATAGATGATGCAGGCGCGATTCACGATTTCCAGCGTTTCGCGCACATTGTGATCGGTAATCAGCACGCCGATATCCCGGGCGCGCAGCTGCACCACAAGCGCGCGGATATCGGCGATGGAGATGGGATCGATGCCGGCAAACGGCTCATCGAGCAGCATGATCGACGGATTGGCAGCCAGCGCCCGGGCAATCTCCACCCGGCGCCGCTCCCCACCCGAAAGCGCCATTGCCGGCGCTGCACGCAGGCGGGTGATGTTGAATTCGCCCAGCAGTTCTTCCAGCCGTGCAGAGCGCGCCCGGGCATCGGGCTCCGCCACTTCCAGCACGGCCATGATGTTCTGTTCCACGGTCATGCCGCGGAAGATGCTGGTTTCCTGCGGCAGATAGCCAAGGCCCAGCGCGGCCCGGCGATACATCGGCAGGCCAGTGATATCATGGCCATCCAGCAGGATACGGCCCGAATCCGGCATTGCGAGGCCCATGATCGAATAGAAACAGGTGGTCTTGCCGGCGCCATTGGGACCCAGCAGGCCGACAACTTCGCCCCGCCGCACCGAAAGCGACACGTCGCGCAGAACGACCCGCTTGTCATATTTCTTGCCGATGCCATCAACCGAAAGCCCACGCAGCACGGGGCCGCCCGCTTGCTCGCGCTGCTGTTCGCGTTGTTCCATTACCTCGGTATCGGCCATCATTGAATCTGCTCCAGCCAATTGGCGCGAAATTTGCATGTCGGAGGGTAAACTATCGTGAATGCGTCGCCACGCCAAGGCGGCTAAGTGGCAAAACCCGTGATTTCTGTTGCCAATCCGGAGCATTTGCAGGAACAGCCCCGGCCATCATGGGCGCGGCGTTGAATTTTTCCGATCCGGCGATGCTGGCCTTGCTGCTGGGCGCTGGCCTTTGGGCGGGCGCCCAGAATGCCTTGGCGGGCGGCGGCAGCTTCATCACCTTGCCGGCCCTGATCGCTGCCGGGCTGGATCCCAAACTGGCCAATATCACCTCCACCATGGCGCTGTTTCCCGGCCAGATCACCACCGGCATCGCCGGACGAAAACTGGTGGCCGGGGCCGATCGTCTGTCATTCAAGGCGCTGGCCGCCATCGCGCTTATCGGCGGGGTGGCCGGAGCATTGCTGCTCAATGCGACTCCCACACGTGTGTTTGCCGCCATGGTGCCGTGGCTGGTGCTGTTGGCCACCGCCGTTTTTGCCTGGGGCAGCTTTGGCCCGAAGAAGTCCGCCGACCGCCCGCCGCCACCGGCGTGGGTGACCGTGCTCACCCAATCGACCATCGGGATCTACAGCGGCTTTTTCGGGGGCGGCGCCGGCATCATGACACTGGCCAGTCTCACCATCGCCGGCCTGCCGGTACGGTATGCTGGTGGCACCAAGAATGTGCTGGTCTCACTGTCCAACACCACGGCAGCCATCCTGTTCGCGCTCACCGGCAATGTCGCCTGGATGCACGCGCTGGTGGTCGGCATCGGCGCGATGGCTGGCGGCTATGTCGGCGCGAAGGCGCTGGCGGTGGTGCCGGAAAAGGGCCTGAAAATCGCGGTGATCCTTATCGGCCTCGGCCTGACAGTCGGGCTGTTCCTGCGCGCCTAACGGCGCTGCCCATATTCATCGATCAGCACCTCGCGCCGGCCAACGTGATCGGGGCGGCTCACGAACCCGTCCTGCTCCATCCGTTCGATCAGGCGAGCGGCGTTGTTGTAGCCGATGCGCAGGTGGCGCTGGATGAAGCTGGTGCTGGCCTTTTGCGCCTTGGCCACGACGTCTATGGCCTTTGCATACACGTCCGCCTCCTCGTCGCCGCTGCGACCGCCGGAGAGCCCCGCACTGACCAGATCGAGCTGGCCATCAAGATCTGTCGGTTCTTCGGTGACCGCTTCGACATAATCCGGCACGCCCTGTGCTCGCCAGAAATCGGCGACCGCTTCCACCTCGCCATCTGAAACGAACGGGCCGTGGACGCGCACCAGTTTGCCGCCAGCCATCCACAGCATGTCGCCCTTGCCCAATAGTTGCTCGGCGCCGGGTTCGCCCAGGATGGTGCGGCTGTCGATCTTGCTGGTCACCTGGAAACTGATTCGCGTCGGCAGGTTGGCCTTGATGACGCCGGTGATCACATCCACCGACGGGCGCTGCGTCGCCATGATCAGATGGATGCCGGCGGCACGGGCCTTTTGGGCCAGGCGCTGGATCAGGAATTCCACTTCCTTGCCCGCCGTCATCATCAGATCGGCCAATTCGTCCACCACCACCACGATCAGCGGCATCGGCTCGAAATCGAGCACTTCCTCCTCGATGATCGGGGCCTCGGTTTCCGGGTCCCACCCGGTCTGCACACGGCGCACGAAGGGTTTGCCGGCGGCCTGCGCTTCCT
Source organism: Sphingomonadales bacterium (assembly GCA_027486275.1). Next base: position 6,755 of record JAIXPM010000452.1, read on the forward strand.
TCACCTTCTGGTTGAAGCTGGCGAGGGAGCGCACGTTCAACTCGCTCATCTTGCGATAGCGGTCTTCCATCTGCTCCACCGCCCATTTCAGCGCGCGGATGGCCTTGGGCGGATCGACAACGACGGGGGCCAGCAGATGCGGGATCCCGTCATACATCTTCAGTTCCAGCATCTTGGGATCGATCATGATCAACCGGCACTGGGCCGGGGTCATGCGATACAAGAGCGAGAGGATCATGGCGTTGAGGCCGACGGACTTGCCCGAACCGGTGGTGCCGGCGATCAGCAGGTGCGGCATCGGCGCCAGATCGGCGACCACCGGAATGCCGGCGATATCCTTGCCCAGCACCAACGGCAGCGTGACCGACCGGCTGTCGAAATCGGCGCTGCCCAGCAGTTCCGAGAGCGACACCGTCTCACGCACCGGATTGGGCAGTTCGATGCCGATCACGTTCTTGCCCGGCACAACGGCCACGCGCGCCGATTGCGCGCTCATCGAGCGGGCGATGTCGTCTGCCAGGCCGATCACCCGGCTGGCCCGGATACCCGGCGCCGGTTCCAGTTCGTACATGGTAACAACCGGACCGGGACGCACTTCGCCAATGCGGCCGCGCACGCCGAAATCTTCCAGCACGCCTTCCAGCAGCCGCGCATTCTGTTCCAGCGCAGCCGCATCGATGCGCGCACGCGGCGCAGAAGGCGGCGGCGC
>JAIXPM010000376.1 GCA_027486275.1 Sphingomonadales bacterium
ATGAGCGCTGCTGCGCACAAGGCCGGCGCGCTCAGCCTGTGGGATCTGTCGCACTCGGCGGGCGCACTGGTGGTCAATCTCGATGCCGATGGGGCCGATTTCGCGGTCGGCTGTGGCTATAAATTTCTCAATGGCGGACCCGGCGCGCCGGCCTTCGCCTATATGGCCCGCCGCCACTGGGACACGGCAGAACCGGCGCTCACCGGCTGGATGGGCCATGCCGCGCCGTTCGATTTCACCGCCGATTACGCGCCTGCCGCCGGCGCCCGTCGCCTGCTGACCGGCACGCCGCCCATTCTGGCCATGCGCGCGCTGGAGGCCGGGGTGGCAACGTTCGACGGCATCGATCTTGCCGCCGCTGAGTCAAAGTCGCGCCAGCTCGTCCACCTCTTTGCCGCCGGCGCGGCAACGCTGCCCGGCATCACAGTGGACGCGCCACCCGCTGTTCGCCACGGCGCCCACGTCATCATTCGCCACCCTGAAGCCCGTCGCGTGATGACCGCGTTGATCGCCCGCGGCGTCATCGGCGACATGCGCCCGCCCGATGCCATGCGTTTCGGTTTCCCGGCGCTGACCACCCGTTTTGCCGATATCGGCCTGGCGCTCGAGGCATTGCAAGCGGTGCTGACCAGCGGCGAATGGCGGGAAGAGCGTTTCGCGCCAAAGGGGATGGTCAGCTGACCTGCAACACGATCTTCCCCACGTGTGCGCCGGCCTCCATCCGCGCATGGGCGGCGGCGGCTTCGGCGAGCGGGAACACCATGTCGGTCACCGGAGTCAACCGCCCGGATTCGAACGCCGGCCAGATCACGCCTTCCAGCGTTTCGGCAATCGCCGTCTTGAAGGCGATGGGGCGCGGGCGCAGCATCGAACCGGTCAGCACCAGCCGCTTGCGCATCACAAGCGCCAGGTTCACTTCCGCCGTTGGCCCGCGCTGGAAGGCGATGCTCACGTGGCGGGCATCGTCGGCCATGCAGGCGATATTCTTCGGCACATAATCGCCGCCCACCATGTCGAGCACGATGTCGACGCCCTTGCCGTCGGTCAGCGCCAACACTTCGGCCGAAAAGTCCTGGGTCTTGTAATTGATCGCGTGCGCCGCACCGTGTGCCACGGCGGCCGCGCATTTTTCATCGCTGCCGCAGGTGGCAATCGCAGTCAGCCCGACTTCCTTGGCCAATTGCAGCGCGGTGATGCCGATGCCGCTGGTGCCGCCGTGGATCAGGATCGTCTCCCCCGGTCGCGCCCGGCCACGGTCCATTACGTTGGACCAGACGGTGAACCAGGTTTCCGGCAGGCCAGCGGCATCCGTCATCGCCATCCCGCCGGGCACCGGCAGACACTGGCCGGCCGGCGCCGTGCAATATTCGGCATAGCCGCCACCCGCAACCAGCGCGCACACAGCATCACCCGGCCGCCAGCGCGTTACCTCGCTGCCCACCGCCACCACGGTACCGGCGATTTCGAGGCCCATGATTGTCGGCGTGCCGGGCGGCATCGGATAGAGGCCCAGCCGCTGCAGCACATCGGGCCGGTTTACCCCGGCCGCCGCCACCTTCACCAACACTTCGCTTGGGCTGGGCTGCGGGACGGGGCGGGAGACGGGAATCAGAACCTCAGGACCTCCCGGCGCGGCGGGGTCGATGGCGGTCATATGGCTGGGAATGGTCATAGGACGGATATTGACAGGGCAGCCCGCCCGGTCAACCGTAGCGATTGTGTTCGACGAAGCCGACCTGCCCAAAAAGAAGAGTGACCTGCTGGCCGATCTGGCCCGGGAGGACCTCGATCGCCTCTCCATCGTCGATCTGGACGAGCGCATCGCCGGGCTTGAAGCGGAGCTGGTGCGCACGAAAGCCAAGCGCGAAGGCGCAGCGCAATTCCGCGCTGCAGCCGACAGCCTGTTCAAGAAGTAACCAACCATGACCACATCGCCCCAAACATCTTTGGGCACCCATGATTTCGTCGCGGATACGCGCAACGAGACGATCCTGATCAACGTCAATGGCCAGCTGCTCCGCCGCGCCGAGGCGATGGTGAGCGTGTTCGATTCCGGCTTCATGCTGGGCGACGGCGTGTGGGAAGGCCTGCGCGTCCACGCCGGCCGCATCGCCTTCCTTGATCAGCATCTCGATCGGCTGTGGGAAGGCGCCAAGGCCATCTACATGGATATCGGCATCAGCCGCGAGGAGCTGGAGCGGCGCATTTACGCCACCATCGACGCCAACGCGATGAGCGCCTGCCACATCCGCCTGATGGTGACACGTGGGCTGCGTTCCACGCCCTATCAGGATCCGCGCGTGGTGGTCTCACCCGCCACGATCGTGATCATCGCCGAGTACAAGGACCCGCTGCCCGCCACCATCGAGAAGGGCATTCGTCTCGCCACCGTGCACGTGCGGCGCGGTTACCCGGACGTGCAGGACCCGAAGCTCAACAGCCATTCGAAGCTGAACTGCATCACGGCCTGCATCCAGGCCACGCAGGCCGGCGCGGACGAGGCGTTGATGCTGGATCCGCACGGCTTTGTGGCCACGTGCAATTCCACCCACTTCTTTATCGTGAAGAAGAACCGCCGCGGGGTGGAGGAAGTGTGGACATCGTCGGGGGATTATTGCCTCGCCGGCATCACGCGCGGCAACGTGATCGCGGTGTGTGAGGACAATGGTATCCCGGTCTTCCAGAAGAATTTCTCGCTGACCGACGTCTACTCCGCGAGCGAAGCCTTTGTGACCGGCACCTTTGCCGGCGTGGTGCCCGTGACCAGCATCGATGGCCGCAAACTGACCGATGCGCGCGGCCCGATGGTGGCGCGGTTGCAGGGCCTGTATCGCGCGTTGATCGAAGCCGACGTCACGGCGCGGGGCCGGCCGTGACAATCCGCATCGCGATGTGGTCGGGGCCGCGCAACCTGTCGACCGCGATGATGCGCAGCTTTGGCGCGCGGGCGGACTGCCATGTCAGCGATGAGCCGTTCTATGGCGCTTATCTGAAGCAAACCGGCGACGATCACCCGATGGCCGCCGACGTGATCGCCGATATGGACTGCGATTGGCATAGCGTTGCCGCCACCCTTTCGGGGCCGTGCGTGCAGCCCATCTGGTATCAGAAGCATATGGTGCACCACATGGTTGGCCCGGTGCAGTTGGGCGACCTCAAGGGCTTCACTCATGCCTTCCTGATCCGTGCGCCGGAACGCGTGATCGCCAGCTATGCCGAGAAGCGCGAGGTGGTGACGGCGGAAGGCCTGGGTTTCGCCCAGCAGCGCGCCTGGTTCGAGGCGGAGGCGGACAGGCTGGGCCATGCGCCGCCGGTGGTCGATTCGGCCGATGTTCTGGCCGATCCGGCGGGGACACTGTCTCGCCTGTGCGCCGCGCTGGGCATCGCGTGGACCGACGCCATGCTGCACTGGCCCGCCGGCCCCCGCGACACCGACGGGGTATGGGCGCCGCACTGGTATAATCGCGTGCAGGCTTCCACGGGCTTTGATGGCCGCGAAGGGCCGTTGCCCGTGCCGACGGGCGAGGCGGAGCGGGTGCGCGACGAATGCCGGCCGCATTACGACTTCATGGCCACGCACAAGCTGTGACCCCAAATCAAAAGCGACAGGTTGCCCAAGGCTGACGTGCGCGTAATCTGCCGCCCAATCAGCTTTGGGGAGTGGACCCGTGAATTTCGATTTTTCCGACGAAGCCAAGGAACTCGGCGAACAGGCGCGTAAACTGCTTGCTGAAAAAGCCGGCACCGGCCCCGCGCGCAAGGCGATGGCCGCTGACGCCGCAGCGATGGACGCCGCCCTGTGGAAAGAGATTGCCGAACTGGGCTGGACCGCCGCGCGCGTGCCGGAAGCCCATGGCGGCCTTGGCCTCACGGTCGAGGAAGTGGCCCAGCTGGCCGAAGCCGCCGGTGGCAGCCTCGCCCATGTGCCGCTCGTCTCCACCCTGCTCGCCACCGAAGCGCTGGTGCTGGCCGGCACGGAAGCCCAGCAGGCCAAGTGGTTGCCCGGCATCGCCAGCGGTGAGATCATCGCGTGCGTCGCCTGGAGCGAACCCGGCGCCGTGAGCCCGGCAACGGTGAAGACCCAGGCCAGCGGCAGCGCCCTGACCGGCGTGAAGCAGCCGGTGGCCGATCTGGCCGTCGCCCATGTCGCCATCGTGGCGGCCGCTGGCGCCGATGGCCCACAGCTGTACATCGTGGATCTGAAGGGCGCGCAGACGGCGGCGGTGGAAACCGTCGATCTCGTCCGCCGCCACGGCAAGCTGACACTCAGCGCCACCCCGGCCGAAGCGCTGGGCACGGCCGGCGACTATCAGGATTGGCTCGACCGCGCCGCCGTCATCCTGGCCTATGAAGCCATTGGCACCGCTGGCGCCGCGATGGCGATGACGGTGGATTATGCCAAGACCCGCGTCGCCTTCGGCCAGAAGATCGGCCGCTATCAGGCGGTCAAGCACAAGTGTGCCGACATGTATATCAAGCTGGAACTGGCCCGCGCCCACGCGCTGCATGGCCTCGCCATGATCGGCACCAATGGTGCCGAACTGCGCCAGGTGGCAGCTGCCGCCCGCGTCGCCAGCCTCGATGCGCTGGCCTATTGTGCCGAGGAAAATGTGCAGCTGCACGGCGGCATCGGCTTCACCTGGGAAAGCGATTGCCAATTCTATTACCGCCGCAACCGGGCGCTGGTCGCCGCGCTCGGCCCGCGCGGCTGGTGGGCCGATCGGCTGGTGCGCGCGCTGGAACAGCGCAACAGCGCCGCGGCGTGACGAAATGCGCCTCGACAGGGTGAACCGTCGAGAGTGAGAAAGACTTCGGGAGACGAACCATGGATTTCAACG
>JAIXPM010000263.1 GCA_027486275.1 Sphingomonadales bacterium
GGGCTGTTCACGGCCTGATGCGCATCCTGGTCGTTCGCCCGCAGCCGGGTGCGGACGCGACCGCCGCCCGGCTGAGGGCAATGGGGCATGATCCGGTGGCTCACCCACTGCTGGCAACCCGGCCACTGCCGTGGGCTTTGCCGGCCGAATCGCCAGATGCCGTGATCCTTTCAAGCGCGGCGGCCGTGCGTCACGCCGGGCCGCTGGCCGATGCGCTCAAGCACCTGCCCGCGCACGCGGTTGGGGAAGCAACCGCCGCTGCAGCGCGTGCCGCCGGCTGGAGCGATGTGAAGGCTGGGCCGGGCACAATGCAGGCGCTTCTCGATGGCTTGGCGAGCGGGCAATTTCTGCACCTCGCCGGCGCCGATCTGACAGCGGTGACGGTGCCGCCCGCGCTCGGCCTCGTCCGCGTCACCGTTTACGAAACGCCGCTGCTGCCGCTGCCGGGCCTGCCCGATGTTGACGCGGTGCTGCTGCATTCGCCGCGCACGGCCGCGCAGTTCGCAGGTGAATGGGACCGGCTGGGCGGCCGGCGCGCTGCTGTGCAGCTGTTTGCCATAAGTGGGGCGACGCTGGCCGCCGCTGGCAGCGGGTGGAGCACGGCGCTTACGGCTGCTGAACCGACCGAATCGGCGGTGCTGGCGATGCTGCCCAAAGCCTAGTAGGAAGGCGCCATGAACGATCCTTTCGACCGCAGCGACATTGGGGAATCGAGCCTTGCCGCCACCGAGCGGCTGCGCGCCCGGCTGATGACGCAGGGGCCGGCCGGCTCGCAGCAACCGTCGCGGCGCGGCGGGTTTGCCTGGGCGATCGCGGCGGCGCTGTTCGCCTTTGCCGCCGGGTTGATCGCCAATCCCTGGTTCGAACAGACGGTGCGCGGCCGGCTGCCGTTCGTCGCGGCGGCAAGCAATGGCGAGGCTGACGCGCTGGAAAAGCGGCTGGCGGCGCTGGAGCGTGCCCGACCGAGTGCGCCGGCGGTGGCATCGGAGCGGTTGGCTCGTACCGAAGCCAAGGTGGAAAGCAGCACCGATCAGATCCAGCGTGACGCCGAGCGCATCGATGAATTGAACCGCCTGCTTGCCCAGCTTTCGGCGCGGGTAGCGGCGGAGGAAGCCCGCGATGCCAGCGTGGTTGCCACCGCGCAGGGTGCCGCCGATCGGGCCGAATCGATGCTCACCGTGCTGCTGCTGCGCCGCGCGGTGGAGGATGGCCGCCCGCTCGATGCGCTGCTGCCCGCCACGCGCCGGCTGTTTGGTGAGCAATATGCCGACGAAGTGGCGGCGCTTGAGGCGCTGTCCGCCGCGCCGGTGACGCGGGCGCAGCTGGCGCGGCAACTGGCCGGGCTTTCGGATGCCGGGCCAGGCGCGACGCGGCCCGATTGGTGGCAGGCCTTCATGCGCCGGGTTGAAACCACCTTTTCTGCCGGCGAAGGCGCTGGCCCTGTGGTGCAAGCGCAGGGCCTGATGGCGCGCGGCAACCTGGCGGCCGCGGCGGCCGCACTGCGCCGGTCGGCGGCTCTGCGCGGCAACGCCACGGTGCGCGGTTGGTTGGCGGCGGCGGATCGCCTGCTGGCCGGCGAAGCGGCGCTGGTCGCACTGGAAGCCGCTGCCGCTACGCCGCTGCCGGCACCGGCGACTGTTCCCGCGCCGACGCGTTGAGCGACACAGCCTCCCCGCGCGCGACGAGGGCCTGGGCTCTGGCCCAGGCGGTGCGCGATCCCTATGTGATCCTGATCACCATCTATATTTTCATGCCGTGGTTCGTGCGCGCCGTGGTGGGCGATCCGGTGCAGGGCCAGGCGCTGGTGGCGCAGGGCGGCAAATGGGGCGGCTGGGCGGTGATGCTGTCCATGCCGTTGCTGGGCGCCACGATCGACCGGTTGGGGCCACGCAAGCCGCTGCTGGCGCCGGTCGTGCTGGCGATGGTGGTGATCACCACCAGCCTGTGGTGGGTGATGCCGGCCGGCCATGCAGGGCTGGGCGTGATGTGGGTGATCGGGGCCGGCGCGGTGATGACTTGGCTGTTTTCGGCGCACGAGATGCTGCACAATGCGCTGCTGGTGCCGGCGGCCGGCCATTCCGGCGTGGCGCAGGCCAGCGGGCTGGGGCTGGCCGGCGGCAATGCGATGAGCGTGGGGCTGCTGCTGTTCGTGCTGCTGGCCTTTGCGTTACCGGGATCGGTGGATTGGCCGTTCGTGCCGGCCACGCCGCTGCTGGGCCTAGATCCGGCGCTGGGCGAACCGGCGCGCATCACCGGGCCCATCGTGGGGGCGCTGATGCTGGTGGGCAGCATACCGTTGTTCCGATCCGTGCCCGACATGCCGCGCACCAGTGCCCGGCTGGGCGCGGCGTTGGCGGGCGGCGCCAATGATCTGTGGCGGCTGGTGCGCGATGTGCGCGGCAATGCCAATCCCCTGCTCTATCTGCTGGCGCGGATGATCTTCACCGATGGCCTCACCGCCATCCTGCTGTTTGGCGGCATCTATGCGGCAGGTACCATGGGATGGGGCACGTTGCCGATGCTGGGCTATGGCATCGTCTTGAGCTGTGCGGCGGTGGCGGGTGGCCTGCTGGCACCGCGGCTGGATGGCTGGCTGGGGCCGCGCCTTGCCCTCATGCTGGAACTGCTGCTGCTGATCGCCCTGCAATCACTGGTGCTGGGCATGGGGCGTGATCGCATCCTGTTCCAGCCAGCGGAAACCACGCCGATCTGGGACGCGCCGATGTTCACCACCCTGCCGGAACTGGTGTTCCTGGGTTTGGGCTGCGGCCTCGCCATCACGGTCACGGCGGCCTATGCGTCGTCACGCACCCTGCTCACCCGGCTGGTGCCGCCGGACAGGCTGGGAGCGTTCTTCGGGCTTTATGCCTTGTCGGGCACCGCCACCATGTGGCTGGGGCCGCTGCTGGTAGAGCAGGCGACTCGCATCGGCGGCAGCCAGGCGGCCGGCTTCGTACCGGTGATCGGCCTGCTGGCGGTGGGGTTGGCGATGCTGCTGTTCGTGCGCGGCGGCGGGAAGCTTCAGCCTTCGATTTTCTCGCGGGCATAGGTGCCCCACATCTGGCCGCGCAGGATATAGCCGGATTTGCCATCCTTGCTCACCCGGCACCAGATATCCTCGCACAGGGTGATGTTTACCACCGCGCCCGGTGCGATCCGCCAGGCTATGCGGCTCTTCATGTCGGGCGCGACGTAAAGAAGGCGGGACTGATCCCGCACCATGCCGGTGCGCTGCCCGGTGAGCAGCGCCTTGTTCATCCAACCGATGGTGCCGTCGGGATCGCGCACCTGCCGCCAGATCTCATATTCCTTCAATATCTCCATCGGCAGGCCGGGGCGCTTGTACTCCCACAGGATCGGGAAACGCTCGCCGGGGCCGGAACGCATCATGGCGCTGCCGCCCTTGATCGAGACAAAGCGGGGTTTCGGCAGATCGGTGGTGCCGTCGGCGAATTCGGCGGCGAACACCGGGCTCGCGATGAGCGCAAATGACAGGAGCAGGGCGGTCTTCATGGGCCTTCCTCTTGACCGTTTGGCCGTTGCCGCGCAAGCCTTGCCACATCGCAGCGAACCTGAATTCGGACCCGTTCATGCCCAACAAGCCCCGCCCCAAGGTCATCGTCACCCGCCGCCTGCCGCAGGCCGTGGAAACCCGCATGGCCGAATTGTTCGATGTCGA
>JAIXPM010000349.1 GCA_027486275.1 Sphingomonadales bacterium
CATCTGATACAGGCCCAGCGGCATGGCGAGGCAGGCGGCAACCAGGTGGGCAAGCAGCAGCGGGGAAAGATTGGCAAGCATCGAACAGGCTCCATTGGCGGTTGATGCCGCTGGTGTGGCAAGCCGTCACCGCTTGCCGCAACGCCGCTTTCGCCTATCATGCCAATCGCTTCGTCAATCAGGCCCGTGCAGGATTCACGCTTCGTGGAATCGACCCTTAGCCTTTCGCGCGACACCGCTCCGCCGCTGCGGCCGCTGATCGCCGGCACGATCTTTGCGGTGGTGGCCTGTGTGCTGGCCGGGCCGTTCGACACGGACATGCTGCCTCTGCCCAGCCGGCTGGTGTTCTGGCTGGTGCTGATCGGCTGGAACAGCGTGAAATGGTGGCTGTGGTATGGCTGGGTGGGGCCGCGCACCACCGATCGGCGCACCGCGCTGCTGGCGGCGGTGGTCGGCGCGCTGCTGCTCAACGCCACGCTCCCGCTGGAAATTGATTTGATGTTCCGCGCCATTGGCCGGCCGCTTCAGCTGTCGTGGCTCGGCCTTTATCTGATGGCGCTGCTGGTGGCCGGCTTGATCTCGGCGCTGATCGCGGTGCTGCGCCAGCCGCGCGCGGTGCTGGTGGTGCCCTTGCCGGCGGCACCTTCCCTGCTGGCTCAGCGCGCCGGGCTGCCCGATCTGGCTGGCGTGTTGAGCGTCACGGCCGAAGATCATTATCTGCGCCTCGTGCTGGCCGATGGTCGCCGCCCGCTGGTTCTGTTCCGCATGGGCGATGCGCTTCCCGAACTTGCGGGGTTTCAGGGCCTTCAGGTGCATCGCAGCGCCTGGGTTGCGCGCCGCCACGTGGCCGGTGCGCGGCGGGATGGACGGCGCTGGCTGCTGGTGCTGGCCGATGGCTCGGAACAGGCGGTGAGCGAGACGTTCCTGCCAGCCGTGCGCGCCGCCGGCTGGCTTCAGACGAAGCTGTAAGGGTCGACGTCCACCACCACGCGCACGCTGGATGGCAGCGCGGCGCCGCCCACCCATTCGCGCAATATCGCTGGCAATGGCAGGTCGCGCCGGGCCTGCACCAGCAGCCGGTGGCGGTGCCGCCCGCGCAGCATGGACAGCGGGGCGGGGGCGGGGCCCAGCACCATCAGGCCCTCGCGCTGGGGGGCGGCGGCGCCCAGCATATCGGCGGCAGATTTCGCGGCGGCGGCGTCTTCGGATGACACGATAAGCGCCGCCAGCCGGCCGAACGGCGGCAGGCCCAGATCGCGCCGCGCCGCGATTTCGGCGGCAAAGAACGCCGCGGCATCGCCCTTGGCCAGCGCCTGCATGATTGGCGCCTTCGGTTGGTGCGTCTGGATCAGCACGCGGCCAGGCTTTACCCCGCGTCCGGCGCGTCCGGCCGCTTGCACGATCTGCTGCCAGGTGCGCTCGCCCGCGCGCAGATCGCCACCCGACAGGCCGAGATCGGCATCGACCACACCCACCAACGTGAGATCGGGGAAGTGATAGCCCTTGGTCACCATCTGGGTGCCGATGATCACATCGACTTCGCGCGCTTCCACGGCAGCCACCAGCGCGGCGGCGCGGGCCGGGCTGGTGATGGTGTCGCTGGTCACCATGGCGGTGCGCGCCTCTGGCCAGGTGCGGCGCACTTCTTCGGCGATGCGCTCCACGCCAGGGCCGCAGGCGACCAAGTGATCGGCCTCGCCGCATTCCGGGCATTGTTCGGGCACCGGCATCTGGTGGCCGCAATGATGGCACGCCAGCCGGCGCGACAGGCGGTGTTCCACCATCCACGCCGTGCAATTGGGGCACTGTATGCGGTTGCCGCAGGCCCGGCACAGCGTGAGCGGGGCATAGCCGCGCCGGTTGAGGAACAGCAGGCTCTGCTCGCCCTTGGCCAGCGTGTCGGTGATGGCGGCGACCAGAACGGGCGAAAGCCACGTCCCGCGTGTCGGCGGATGCCGGGTCATGTCGACAAGCGCCACATCGGGCAGCTCTGCCCCGCCAAAGCGGCTGGGCAGCACAAGATGGCGATAGGTGCCGCGGCTGGCCAGCACCTGTGTTTCAATGGCCGGGGTGGCGGTGGCCAGCACGACGGGCAGGCCCTCCATGCGCCCGCGCATCACTGCCACGTCGCGGGCGTGATAATGCACGCCTTCTTCCTGCTTGAAGCTGGCTTCGTGGGCTTCATCGACGATGATGGTTTTGAGGTTGGCATAGGGCAGGAACAGCGCCGATCGCGCGCCCACCACCACCTTGGCGCGGCCATCGGCAATCGCGGCCCAGGCGGCGCGGCGCTCGCTGGTTTTCAGATCCGAATGCCACGAGAGCGGCTGGCAGCCGAAACGCGCGGCAAAGCGCGCCAGCCACGGCGCGGTGAGTGCGATTTCCGGCACCATCACCAGCGCCTGCCCGCCTTGCCTGATGGCTTGAGCGACGGCTTCGAAATAGACTTCGGTTTTGCCGGACCCGGTCACGCCTTCCAGCAGGATCGGCGCGAATTCGCCCGCATCCACAGCGGCGACCAGTTCATCGGCCACCGCCTGCTGATCGGCGGACAACGCGGGCGGTGCAAACGCCGGATCGGGCTGCGGCGGGGTGGCATCGCCGGCCACACGCTCGGCGATCAGCGTTCCGGCGGTGACGAGGCCGCGAACCACCGCCTCTGAAACCCCGGCCATGCGGGCCAGATCGCGCGCCGTTCCCTGCCGCCCCTCCAGCCGCTCCAGCGCCTTGGCGCGTTCCGGGGTCAGCCGCTTCGGCAGCGGGCCGCCCAGCCGATACTCGGTGAACTCCCTCGGGCTCAGGAACGCCACCGACGGCCACGCCATGCGCACCACCGATTGCAGCGACGCGACATAATAATCGGCGGTCCATTCGATCAGGCGGCGCAGCGGGTCGGCCAGCGGCGGCAGATCGAGCCGCGCTGCCACCGGCCGCAACCGGCTGGCTGGCACAGCAGGCGCCGCCAACCGTTCCGCATCCCATACGACCCCTGTGATGCGGCGCGGGCCCAGTGGCACTTCCACTGCGTCACCGGGTTGCAGCACCATGCCGGCCGGTACGGCATAATCCAGCGCCCCCAGCCCATGCTGGAAGGGGATGACGCGGACACGAGATGGCGGCGGGTTCACCATCCGACAGATAGGCAATCGCCGCATCACATGCTAGGCGCGCCGCACATCAGAAAGGCCCCGCATGATCCCCCGCTATTCTCGCCCCGACATGGTTGCCATCTGGGAACCGGAAGCCCGTTTCCGCATCTGGTTCGAGATCGAGGCCCATGCGACCCAGAAGCTGGCCGATCTTGGGGTGGTGCCGCAGAGCGCCGCCAAGGCACTGTGGGACTGGTGGGCGACCAAGCCGGTCATCGATGTCGCCGCCATCGATGCCATCGAGGCGGTGACCAAGCATGACGTGATCGCCTTCCTCGATTGGGTCGCCCAGCAGGTCGGGCCGGAAGCCCGCTTCATGCACCAGGGCATGACCAGCAGCGACGTGCTCGATACCTGCCTTGCGGTGCAACTGGCCCGCGCGTCTGATATCCTGCTTGCCGACATGGATGCCCTGCTCGCCGCCATCAAGCGCCGGGCGCTGGAACACAAGTTCACTCCCACCATGGGCCGCAGCCACGGCATCCACGCCGAGCCGACCACCTTTGGCGTCAAGCTCGCGCAGGCCTATGCCGAATTCGACCGTTGCCGCGCCCGGCTGGTGGCGGCGCGTGCCGATATCGCCACTTGCGCCATTTCTGGCGCGGTCGGCACCTTCGCCAATGTCGATCCGCAGGTTGAGGAATATGTCGCCGAGCAGCTGGGGCTGAGCGTGGAGCCGGTCTCCACCCAGGTCATCCCGCGCGACCGCCACGCCATGTTCTTTGCCACGCTGGGCGTGATCGCCAGCAGCATCGAACGGCTGGCCACCGAAGTGCGCCACCTGCAACGCACCGAAGTGCTGGAAGCCGAGGAGTATTTCTCGCCGGGCCAGAAGGGCAGCAGCGCCATGCCGCACAAGCGCAACCCGGTGCTGACCGAGAACCTGACCGGCCTCGCCCGCATGGTCCGCTCTGCTGTCACCCCGGCGTTGGAAAATGTGGCGCTGTGGCACGAGCGCGATATCAGCCACAGCAGCGTGGAGCGCTACATTGGCCCCGATGCGACCGTCACGCTCGATTTCGCGCTAGCGCGGCTGACCGGCGTGATCGACAAACTGCTCGTCTATCCGGAGCGGATGGAGAAGAATCTCAATCGCATGGGGGGCCTCATCCATTCGCAGCGTATCCTGTTGGCGCTCACCCAGGCCGGACTGACCCGCGACGACAGCTATCGCCTGGTTCAGCGCAACGCGATGAAGGTGTGGGAATCCGATGGCGGCCTGAGCTTGCTGGATCTGTTGAAGGCCGATGCCGACGTGTCCGCGCGATTGTCCAACGCCGAATTGGAAGGCCTGTTCGACCTTGGATATCATTTCCGTCACATTGATACGATATTCACCCGCGTGTTTGGCTGAACTTTGATCACCCAGCCCACTGGAGTCTGCATGATGAACCTGCTGCTTGCCCTTATTCTTGCCGCCCTGCCGGTCGCTGCTCTGGCGCAAACCGCGACCGAAACCCCGGCAGCGCCGGCTGCCGCGGCCGTCACGCTCGACACGCCGATTGAAGTGCTGATCGCGGCTGAAAAGACCAAGGCCATCCTCGATGCCCGTGTGCCGGGCCTGACCAGCCATCCGATGCTCGACCAGTTCAAATCGATGAGCCTGAAGCAGCTGCAGTCGATGGCTGGCGGCCAGCTCACCGATTCCATGCTGGAAGCGGTCGCTGCCGATCTCGCCAGCGGCAAGTAGGGC
>JAIXPM010000261.1 GCA_027486275.1 Sphingomonadales bacterium
AGTCAAGGGTAGCGGCGCAGTTAAACTCGCTGGCGGAACGATCAAGACCAGCGCAACGCAGACCTTTAGCAAGGCGGTTGAGCTTCTGGCTGACACGACGCTGGTTGGCTCGACGGTCTCGACCGGAAGCACGCTGACCGGCCTTGGCGGTTCAGGAAACTACAGCCTCACCGTGACCGGCGCTGCCGCTTTTGGTGATGGCACGGATGCGGATTCGATCACCGATCTGACGACGCTTTCCGTTACCGGCAATGCGACCTTGAACCTGGCTGCGATCACAACCAATGGCACGCAGAACTACAGTGGCGATGTCTCGCTGGCCCAAGCGGTGTCTCTGACCACATCTGATGCCAATGTTTCGATCAATGGCACGCTCAATGGCGGCTTTGACTTCACCGCTACAGTTGGGACAGGCGATGTCACGCTGACAAGCGCAGTAGGCAGCACGACTCCGCTTGGCGCCATCCTTCTCGCCAGCAGCGGGCAGATGACCTTTGGTTCCAGTGTGTCGGCGACGTCGCTGACAACGAACACCAACGGGACAGTCTTGCTGGGTGGTGATGTCACCACGACAACAAGCCAGACCTATGATGATGCGGTTATCCTGACCGGCAACGTGACTCTCACGGGCACGAATATCGCCCTGAACCAAACGGTGAAGAGCGACGGCACTGCCCGCGCCTTGACCGTTACCGGCAGCGGCACGACGACCTTTATCGGCGCAGTTGGCGCCGGCGGTGCGTTGGCATCGCTTACGGTAAATGGCACTGGCACGACGCTGCTCAAGGGCGGTTCCGTCGCCACCACGGGCGCACAGATTTTCGGCAATGCGCTTACCCTTGGTGCAAATACGGTTCTCACGACGACCGGCAGCAATGTCAGCTTTGGCGCGACGCTGAACTCGGCCGAATTGCTGGCGGCGACGCCTTCGACCTTGTCGATCACGGCGGGTGCTGGTGATGTCAGCTTTGACGGGATTGTTGGCGGCGCCACCTATGCTGCGACAAGCGCAACGGGCGCGCTTGGCGCAGTCACGTTGGTTTCAGCACGCGAAGTATTGATTGGTGACGCCTTCACATCGGGTGCTGTCGCGATCACGAACGCGGGAATCCTCCGCACAACAGCAGCGGGCGATATCGTTGCAGCGGGCGCCTTCACGCAGTCCGGCAGTGGCACCAACAGCCTGGCTGGCAATATCACTGCCAGCGGCGATATTGCCCTTGCAGGTGCCGCGACATTGAACGGCGACATCGCCATCATCACCAGCGGTTCCGGTGGCACGATCGATCTTGCAGCAGTCAATAGCAATGGCACTGGTGCCAAGAGCCTGTTGCTCAAGTCACCCGGCGCTCTGACCATCGATGCGGCCATTGGTGCTGTGAATCCGCTGGACACGATTTGGATCGAGGCCGCTGGCGTTTCGCAGGGCGTCCAGATCGCATCGAACAATTCGATCATCCCTAACACCGGTTTTGCGGTGAAAGCCGCCAAGCTGGCGATCACGTCGAGCGCGATGGTCAACTTGATCCATGAAGACAATATTGTGGGAACGGTTGCTGCGGCATTGAGCAATAATGCTGCCTATCGCTTCACCAACTATAGCTCGGGCGGCGTCACCATCGGGACGATTGCCAATCCTTTTGACGGAATCGCGAGCGTTGCTGGTGTCAAGGCAAGTGGCACAACCAACACGTCAAGCGCCTCATTCGTGGTTGGCGGTTTGCTGACCCAGACTTCTGGCGCGATCATTGACCTTGGGGGTGATCTTTCAATTAATGCTCAGCCCGGCGGTAAGAGAGATGTTGCGTTTAACAACACGGGCAGTGGTTCATTGGGGACCACGCTCGGCAACTCTATTGTTGCGGGTAATTTCGACATCGTTTCAGTGGGTAACGTCACTCAGGCCGCTGGAATAAATGGAAACGGCCAAGATGCAGATTTGCAGGTTGGCGGCAATTTCAACCTCACTGGTGGCGGCACTTTCATCCAGGGCAACTCCTCGCTGAACGTTTTTGGCTTTGGGGCCGGCACAGCGCAGGCGAACACAATAAGCCTCAATGGTGTGATCACGCTCTCTATTGCCGGTGGCAAGCTGACCGGCACGTCGAATTTGGCGACATACGACACCAATAACAATAATTCATGTCTGACCGGATGCGCCTCGGTCGATTTGACGACGGGCACAACGATCAACGAAATCAACATCATCTCTCAGGCGGGTGGGAAAACAATCAACGCATCCGGCACCAGTGCGGGTAGCGCGGTCGACTTGTCGCAGGTGAACAAGATCCGGGGAACGTTCAGCGTTAAAACTGCCGGCGCTTTTGAAGATCTTGGCTCGGCGGTCGTAACGGGGATTAAGGCTGCCGGCGCACTTGCTTTAAGCAACAACCTGTTGTTGACGGTGCAGCAGAGTAACGCGAACGCGACGTCGAATGTTGCGGGTCGTGGCGCGCTCGATCTGAGTGATGCCAATAGCTTTGGCGGGATAATCACCGCCAACGCCTTTGGCCTGCCAGTCACAATCAACAATACACAGTCATTGCAGATCGGCACAGTTCAGGGGTCGTCGGTGACGATCACGACAACTGCCGGCAGTCTCACCCAGATTGCTCAAAGTGCGATTTCGACTGACAAATTGGTCCTGACAACAGCCGGTGCGGCGACGCTCAACAATACCAATAGCATTGGTATTTTGACAGCGTCAGCCGGCGGTGATCTGAGTGTTAAAAGCGGTCGTGCCTTGACGGTTGGCGACGGCACCAGGGGGGTCACGACGTCGAATGGCGGCGATGTAACGATACAAACGTCGTCGGGGAATCTCACGCTTGCCAATGCGATTTCCAGCGGCCGTAACATCACGCTGGCTTCGGCCGGAAACTTTATCAATAATGTTGACGCATCGGCGTTGGGGACAGGCACAGGCGGCGTCTGGCGCATTTGGTCACAAGACCCTGCGCTTGATACGCTGCGCGGTCTCACGCCCGGCTTCAAGCAGTACGGCGCGACCTTTGGTACGACCACCGAGCTGGGTGCTTCCAACCTGAATGGCGTGCTGTATTCGAAGGCGGCGCTGGTTTCGGTTGCCCTGACAGGTAGTGTTTCCAAGGTTTACGACAGCACGACCAGTGTGACGCTTACGGGCGAAGATTCCGTCGTCTATGTCGTGACAGGGGCGATCGGTACCGACGTTGTGAGCGTGAGCTCAACAACGTTGAATTTCGACAATAAAAATGTTCTTCGCGATACTGCGAACCTTGTGCTTGGCACCAAGTCGGTGATCGCCTCGGACGTCACGTTCACGGCTCTGGACTCGTCCGCGCAAACTGCGATCCCGGTTTATGGTTATACGCTTGATCCGGATACGACAGCTTCTGGCGCTATCGGCACGATCACGCCTTATGCGGTCAGCCTGACGGGTACGCGTGTCTATGATGCGACGGCGGACGTTGCGTTCTCGGTGCTGACGATTGGCACGCTGGTTGGTTCGGAGCGTCTGGATTTGTCCGGCGTTGGCATACTTCAGGATCCTGATGGTTCCGGCGCCCTCAGAGCGAAGGATGTTGGCACTGCCAAGGCCTTCGATACTGGCACGCTGGCCCTGGTTGATGGCACCGCTGGCGGCCTTGCGAGCAACTATGCGCTGACGGGTTCGCGGACGGCGACGATCACGCAGGCAGTGATCAGCTCGGTGTCTGGCATTACGGCAACGAACAAGACCTATGACGGCAATGACACGGCAACGCTGGTCACCTCTGGGGCAACGTTCAACGATATGTTCAGCGGCGATGTTCTGACCGTTGCGAGC
>JAIXPM010000447.1 GCA_027486275.1 Sphingomonadales bacterium
GCCCCGAAGGCCAGCGCCTCGCCCGTCGCCCAATCGATGTTGGCACCAGTGGAAAACATCTCCGCCTTGGCATCAAGAACCCGCGCCAAGGTCCTGTGAATATTGAAACCGTCGGGCACTGTGGTCAGCTGCTTGCCCAACTGGTGCAGTTCGGTCATCGACACGCCTGTCATTGCGGCGCGGCGGCTGTCGATGGCTTCCTTGGGCTTGCCCAGCCCGGCCCAGCGGCCGCCGAACCAATCGGCTGCATTGGCCTTGAAGCCAGCAGCAGCGTCGAATTCGTCTTCCAACATGGAGACATAGCCATCAATCATGGCCTTGTAGCCATCGCCGGTCAGCACGCCCTCTCCCGACAGGCGATCCGCATACAGCTCGCTTACCGTCTTCTTCTTGCCGATCACGGCATACATCAGCGGCTGGGTGAAGCTCGGCTCGTCGCTTTCGTTGTGGCCAAACCGGCGATAGCACCACATGTCGATCACCACGTCGCGGCCGAACTTCTGCCGGAATTCGGTGGCGACCTTGGTGGCATAGGTCACGGCTTCCGGATCATCGCCGTTCACGTGGAAGATCGGCGCCTGCACGATCTTGGCCATGTCCGACGGATAGGGCGACGAACGGGCAAACTGCGGACTGGTGGTGAAGCCAACCTGGTTGTTCACCACGTAATGGATGGTGCCACCGGTTCCATAGCCGTTAAGCCCTGAAAAACCGAAACATTCCGCCACGATACCCTGGCCGGCAAAGGCCGCATCGCCGTGCAGCAGGATCGGCATCACCTGCTTGCGGGCATTGTCGCCAATGATCGTCTGAATGGCACGCACCTTGCCCAGCACGACCGGATCGACCGCTTCGAGGTGCGAAGGGTTGGGCACGAGGGACAGGTGCACCGTGTTGCCATCGAACTCGCGATCGGTGCTGGTGCCGAGGTGGTATTTCACATCACCCGACCCACCCACATCATCCGGGTTCGATGAACCGCCAGCGAATTCATGGAAAATGGTGCGGAACGGTTTTTGCAGCACGTTGGCCAGCATGTTGAGCCGGCCCCGGTGCGGCATGCCGAACACGACCTCGGTGATGCCCAGCGCGCCGCCAACCTTGATGATCGATTCCATCGCCGGGATCATGGCTTCGGCGCCATCCAGGCCAAACCGCTTGGTGCCGACATACTTGCGGCCCAGGAACTTCTCGAACTGCTCGGCTTCAACCAGCTTGTTCAGAATCGCCCGTTTGCCATTGGCAGTGAACTGGATTTCCTTATCACGGCCCTCGAATTTTTCCTGCAGGAAGCGCCGTTCTTCCACATCGTTGATGTGCATGTATTCAAGGCCGACGTTGCCACAGTAATTGCGCTGCAGAATGCCGACGAGTTCTCGGATGGTTGCCGTCTGCAGGCCCAACGCGCCGCCGATGTGCACCGTGCGATCCAGATCATTGCCGCTAAAGCCGTGATAGCCGGGGGTGAGATCGGCAGGCAGATCGCGGATGGCAAGGCCGAGCGGATCAAGATTGGCCGCAAGGTGACCGCGCACGCGATAGGTGCGGATCAGCATCAGCGCGCTAATCGCATCCTGGGCAGCGCGGGCAATGTCTTCCGGGGTGGCACCGGCAGCCGCCGCCGCAGCAGCAGCCCGACCGGCGGTCTTGGCTGTGCTTTCGGCAAACATACCGGCGGCATCAAGCCCGCGCGTCAGATCATCGCCGGGCAGGATCGGCCAGTTCGGCCGGGCCCAACTTGGCGCCGGCCGATCTTCCGGTCCGGGCAGCAGGGCTTCCATATCCATCGTGACTGTCCTCAATCTCGCGATTCTGAACTGTTTAACGGCACATGACGGTCATGTCATGACAAACTGTCGCATGTCGGCCATGCAATACCGACATGCGGCTAATTTTCCGCGCCAAAGCCAGGGGCTTCAGCCCTTCAGCACCTCGATCAACGTTTCGCCCAGCAGCGACGGTGACGGCGACACGCGAATGCCGGCCGCTTCCATAGCCGCCATCTTCGACGCCGCATCGCCCTTGCCGCCCGAAACGATGGCGCCGGCATGGCCCATGCGGCGACCCGGAGGCGCCGTGGTGCCGGCAATGAAGCCGACCATGGGCTTCTTGCGGCCACGCTTGGCTTCATCGATCAGGAACTGGGCTGCCTGTTCCTCAGCATCGCCGCCGATTTCACCGATCATGATGATCGACTGGGTAGCCTCATCGGCCAGAAACAGTTCGAGCATGTCGATAAAATTGGTACCATTCACGGGATCACCGCCGATACCGACAGCCGTCGTCTGGCCCAGGCCCACGTTCGTGGTCTGGTGCACGGCTTCATAGGTCAGCGTGCCGGAACGCGAGACGACGCCAACCGATCCCTTGCGGAAAATGTTGCCCGGCATGATGCCGATCTTGCATTCGCCGGGCGTCAGAACGCCTGGGCAATTCGGCCCGATCAGGCGGGTCTTTGAACCCTGCAGCGCCCGCTTCACGCGCACCATGTCGAGCACCGGAATGCCTTCGGTGATGCAGACAACCAGTGGAATTTCGGCCGCAATGGCTTCGCAGATCGCATCGGCAGCGCCGGGCGGCGGCACATAGACGACCGACGCATCGGCGCCGGTGGCTTCACGCGCCTGGGCGACGGTATCGAACACCGGCAGGCCGAGATGGGTGGAACCACCCTTCCCCGGCGCCGTGCCGCCGACGACCTTGGTGCCATAGGCAATGGCCTGTTCCGAATGGAACGTGCCCTGCTTGCCGGTGAAGCCCTGCGTGATCACGCGGGTATTGGCGTTGACAAGAATGGACATCAGGCAGCCTTCTTCACTTCAGCAACGATCTTGGCCGCTGCATCACCCAGATTGTCGGCCGACACGATCGGCAGGCCGGAGTTGGCGAGGATTTCCTTGCCCAGTTCGACGTTGGTGCCTTCCAGGCGCACCACCAGCGGCACCGAAAGCTGCACTTCCTTCGCAGCGGCGATGATGCCTTCCGCGATGATGTCGCAGCGCATGATGCCGCCAAAGATGTTGACCAGGATGCCCTGCACCGCCGGATCCTTCAGGATCAGCTTGAAGGCGTTGGTTACCTTCTCCTTGTCCGCGCCGCCGCCGACATCGAGGAAGTTGGCCGGCTCGGCGCCATTCAGCTTGATGATGTCCATCGTGGCCATGGCGAGGCCGGCGCCGTTCACCAGGCAACCGATGTTGCCATCCAGCTTGATGAAGGCGAGATCATACTTCGATGCTTCGACTTCGGCCGGGTCTTCCTCAGTCAGATCGCGCAGTTCGACCAGATCGGGGTGGCGATAGAGGGCGTTGCTGTCGAAACCTACCTTGGCATCGAGCACAAGCAGCTTGCCATCATCCGTCACGGCGAGCGGGTTGATTTCCATCTGGCTGGCATCGGTGCCGACGAAGGCATCATAGAGCTTCAGCGTGACGTTTTCCGCCTGCTTGGCGAGCGGGCCGGTCAGGCCCAACGCGGCAGCAACGGCGCGGCCGTGGTGCGGCATGGCGCCAGTCGCAGGATCGATGGTGATGGTGTGAATCTTTTCGGGGTGGTGATGCGCCACGTCCTCGATGTCCATGCCACCTTCGGTGCTGGCCACAATGGCAATGCGGCCGGTGGCACGATCGACCAGCATCGCAAGATAGAGTTCCTTGGCGATATCAACGCCGTCGGTGACATAGAGCCGGTTAACCTGCTTGCCGGCGGCACCGGTCTGGATCGTCACCAGCGTGTTGCCCAGCATGTCGGTCGCCGCCGCGCGCACGTCGTCGGCGCTGCGCGCCAGCCGCACACCGCCCTTGGCCTCGGGCGGCAGTTCAACGAACTTACCCTTGCCGCGGCCACCAGCGTGGATTTGCGCCTTCACGATATAGAGCGGGCCAGGCAGCTTGGCCGACGCGGCCACCGCTTCCTCGACGCTCATCGCGGCATAGCCGACTGGCACCGGAACGCCGAATTTGGCCAGCAATTCCTTGGCCTGATACTCATGGATGTTCATTGGAAATCCCTATCCCTTGGTCAGCCTTGCAGGCGAAATTCACGCCAGCGACGGGTCAATGCCCTTGCAGGCCGTCAGCAGCTCTTTCACCGCATCCACGCTCACCTGGAAATTGGCTTTTGCAGACTGCGACAATTCGATCTCCACCACGCGCTCGACGCCGCCGGCGCCGATGATCACTGGCACGCCGACATA
>JAIXPM010000091.1 GCA_027486275.1 Sphingomonadales bacterium
CAGGGTCGCAGACCCTGCACCCGTTCGATTTCAGCCGGCCCGCTTTCAAGAGCGCTCTTCATGCTGGCACACGAGAGCCCAGCCCAACGAACGGGTGCAGGGACGAGTCCCTGCCCGCCGGAGGCTTTCCTTTTCTGCTTCAACCCCTTATCGCGCCGGCATGATGTCCCGTCGCTCGCTCCTCACTGTCGCTGTCCTGTCCCCGCTCGTCGCCGCCTGTTCGCGGCTGGGGGCCCTGAACGGGATCAACAATCTCACCCCCGGTGATGGCGGGGTGAAGCAGTTGGTGGACGGCGCCGCCTTCGGGTCTGATCCCCGTCAGACGCTGGAAATATGGGCGCCCAAGGGTGCGACCGGCAAACTGCCGGTGGTCGTGTTCTTCTATGGTGGCAGCTGGAACAGCGGCGGCCGCGATGGCTATGGCTTTGCGGCAAAGGCGCTGGCGGCGCGCGGTTTCGTGGTGGTGCTGCCGGATTATCGGCTGGTGCCGCAGGTGCGCTGGCCGACCTTTGTGGAAGATGGTGCGGCGGCGTTGAAGTGGGTGGCGGCCAATATCGCCAAACATGGTGGTGATCCAGGCCAAGTGGCGGTGATGGGCCATTCGGCGGGTGCGCATATCGCGCTGTTGCTGGCGCTGGATCGGCGCTGGGGTGTGGCGGATGGCATCAAGGCGGCGGTAAGCCTGGCCGGGCCGGCGGATTTCCTGCCCTTCGTGGCGGGCGGCGCGGCGGATGCTGCCATGGGCAATGCGGGCGATCTGGTGCAGACGCAGCCGATCCATTTTGCACGGCTGGATGCGCCGCCCTTGCTGCTTCTGCACGGTGATGCCGATACGACGGTGCTGCCGCGCAACAGCCTGCGGCTGGCCAATGCAGTGACCGATCTGGGTGGCCGGGCCGAGGTGCGGCTTTATGCTGGCGTTGGCCACATCGGCATATTGCTCGCCTTGTCCAAGCCATTTCGCAGCAAGGCCAATACGCTGACGGATAGCAGCAATTTCCTGCTGAAGACCCTTACGCCTTGACGACGGCCAGCGGCGCTGCTGGCGCGGCGCTGAACACGCGGCGGCTGACCAGTGCCTGATCAAGCCCGAACAGCCCGGCGGCCGCGCCGGCAAAAAGGCTGTTGAGGCTGGTCGTTGGCAGCAGATCGCGGCCTTCGTAAAGAGTGCTCAAGCCCGGCCAATCACCCAGCACGCGGCCCGCTGCCGGGCCATCCTTCAATCGGCCGCCAGCCAGTAGCGCCGCGCTTGCCGTGCCGTGATCAGTGCCGCCGGTGCCGTTGGCCGCCACGGTGCGGCCGAATTCGGTGGCGGCGATCACCAGCGTGTTGGCCCAGGCTGGGCCCAGGCCGGTTTTGAGCGTGGTGATCACGCCATCCAGTTGGCGCAGCTGATTGCCCAGCCGCAGCGCCTGGCCGGCATGCGTGTCCCACCCGCCCAGATCGAGCACGGCGATGCGTGGGCCCGCCGGATCAGCAAGCAGACGCGCGGCGCTGGTAGCGAGGTCTTGCGGATTGCCGGTGCCGCCATCGTTGGTGCCAGCCATCATCTCGTTGGCCATCGCCTCGCTCCACAGCCGGTGCAGCAGCGCGTCATTCTCATACAGCGCGGCAACGCGGGCCTTCAGGCTGGCGCTGGCATCGGGCAGGCGGCTGGGGGCAAAGCTGGTGGTGGGCGCTGGCCCGCGCAACAGGGCGGGCAGGGTGGCGGCAATGGCAACCGGCGGCGGTGCGGCGGGCAGCAGGGGCATCAGCCGGTTGAGCCAGCCATCCTTCAGCGCATAGGCGGCATTGCCACCGGTTTCGAGCATGTTCTGCGCGTCGAAATGGCTGCGTTCGCGATAGGGGCTGGCGATGGCGTGCACCACGCTGGCCTCGCCTGCCGCGAACAGCCCGGCAAAGCCTTTGAGTGCCGGATGGGCGGCAAAATCGCTGGTCAGCTTCAGCATGGCGCCGAACTGCTCGGGCGGCTGGGCAAGGCCCCCACGCAACTGGCTCAGGCGGGCATCGCCAATCGGCGGGATGGCGGCCAGCCCGTCCATGGCGCCGCGCAGGATGATGAACACCAGGCGTTGATCGGTGCCGGCCGCCGCTAGCGCCAGCTGTGGGGTCAGGGCAAAGCCACCGATGAGGGCGCCGCGCGCCAGCAGGGAACGCCGGTTGATTTTGGGGTCGATCATCGGCGCAAGAACTCCGGAGCGACGAGGAGCAGCGCCAGTCCCTCGGCCGGGCTTTCTGCCCGTGCAATGGCGCTGGCGGTGGCAGGAGAGAGCGTGCCGGGCAGAATGCGCGGCGCAAGACTGCGCGCATCGATGCTGGCGGCCAGCGGCGCAGCGATACGGCTGGCGACTTCGACGCGGCGGAGCAACGCATCGGGCGCGGCCCAGCGCGCGGCGTCATCCTCCCAACCGGCAGGCGAGCCGGGCCGCCACACCGGCTGGCCCAGCTCGCGCAGCGCACCGATGGCCTGCAGCGGCGGCACGTTCTCGCGGCCCAGCGCGCGCAGGGAAGAAACCAGCCAGTCCCACGGCGTCTTGAACTTGGCCAATGGTGTCGCCCAGGCTTCCGGGGCTTCGACCAGGGTGCGATAGAGCGCCGGCAACTGCCCGCCGCTGGCCAGATAGGCGGCGGCCATGCGATCAACCAGCGCCGCCGGCGGCGCATCGGCGACGAAATGCCGGGCGAGTTTCAGCGCGAGGCGGCGGGCGGTGAGGGGATTGAGCGCAAGATCCTGCAAAATGGCCAGCGCCTGCGCCTCGCCATTCTGGCGATAGGGGCGCCCCGCCACGGTTACATCGCCCGGCTCATGCCAGGCCGGCTGGAAGACGAACTGCCCATCTGGCGCGGCTACTCCCAGCGGCCGGCGCACGAAGCCGCCGATGCTCCAGCCGGTGAGCGCGTGGGCGAGGCCTGCGACATCGGCCTGTGTGTAACTGCCGGCGCCCAGCGTGTGCAGTTCTAGGATTTCGCGCGCCAGATTTTCGTTCAGACCGGGTTGCCGCGGCGCATTGCGGCGGCGTGCCGCCTCACCCAGCAGGCTGTTCGGGCCGATCGATTGCGCCTGATCGAGATAGAATTGCATCCCCGGATGACGGGTGACGGCCAGCAGCATGTCGCTGAACCGGCCGCCGATGTTGGGGCGGATGGCTTCGAACTCCAACGGGCCGCCCATGGTGGCGGTGGCCAGCTTGTCGGTGGAAATGGCGAAATGATTGGCCCAGAAATGCACCAGCCGTTCGGCAAAAGGTGTCGCCGTGGTGAGCGACAGCGCCAGCCGTGCATTCACCTGGCCGCCATAGGCCTGGGCAAAGGCCTGGCGGCGCTCGCGCTGGGCGGTGTTGGCCATCGCTTCGGCTTCGGGGCCTTTC
>JAIXPM010000436.1 GCA_027486275.1 Sphingomonadales bacterium
CCGTGGAGAGCAGCCTGCAACTGGCTGAAGCCGTGCTGGTGGATCTGGGCGTCGCGATGGGGCCGGTGATCGCATCGGTGCACGAGAAGCGTGAAGAGTTGCGCACCCAGATCAAGGGTAGCGGTGCCGTGCCCAAGCGCCCGCCCTTGCGCACGCTGCGGCGTTGATCAATCAAGCCGGCTTGCGCCAGGCCATGATGTGGAAATTCGGCACCCGGTTGTAACGGTCGCGCTTGTCGGGCGGGCCGCCGGTGGCGGGCGGCTCGTCGAAATGGGTGAGCACCAGGCCTTGGCTCAGCAGCGCCTGCATGTAACGTTTCAGTGGCCGGTGATGATTGACGATATCCACCCCGCGCCAGGCGGTGCGGCGCGGGCGCTCTTCCAGATAATGATCGATGGGAAAGCTCGGCTCGCCGATCAATGGCTTCACCCAGCCCAGATGCACGGCCGCCGTGTTGAAGGCGGTGAGATTGGCAATCAGCAGATGGCCGCCCGGTCGGATGGCTGCAACGATTCGGGTCAGCGCCGCATCCAGATCAGGCATGTCGATCAGCGACAGATAGCAGACGACCAGATCATGGGTGCTCACCGTCATCGCCTCGGCGCCCTCCACCCGATAATCGCCCTGTGGGTGCAGGGCGCGGGCTCGCTCGATCAGGGCGGCGGTGGGATCGACCCCAGTGGTGACCAGCCCGCGTGCCTCAAGCATCCGGCAAAAACGCCCCTCCCCGCAGCCGACATCAAGAACGGTCGCCGGCGCCAGTGCATCGACCAGTGCCAGCATCGGCACATCCAGCACATGCACCCGGCCGAAATCGCCGGCCTCCCCCTGAATGTCGATCCACGCTGCCGCCGATGCGTCCCAACCGCTCATCTGTTCTCCCCCCCGGTTATCCCCACGCCCACAGGATCAGCGGCGTGCCCAGCAGCAGCACCATCAGGCTGATCGGCGTGCCGATACGGGCATAATCACCGAATTGATAGCCACCCGGCCCCCACACCAGCACGTTGGACTGGTGCCCGATGGGGGTGAGGAAATCGCAGGACGCCCCCACCCCCACCGCCATCAGCATGGCGTCCACCGGCACACCACTGGCCTGGCCGGCACTGGCGGCGATCGGTGCCATGATCAGCACGGCGGCGGCATTGTTGAGGAAGGGCGTCACCGCCATCGTCACCGCCAGCACACCGCCCACCAGCAGCCAGGCTGGCCGGCCTTCGCCCAGATTGGCCAGGGCCCCGGCCAGTTCGCCAGCAATGCTGCTCTGGCCAAAGGCCGTGGCCACCGGAATCAGGGCTGCCAGCAGCAGGATCACCGGCCAATCAATATCGCGATAGGCATCGGGCGGCAGCCGCCCGGCCAGCGCCAGCACGATCACGCCCAGCAGCAGAGCAAGCCCCAGCGATGTGAGGCCGGCCCCCGCCGCGCCAATCGCCCCCAGCAGGGCCAGCAGCGGCAACAGATCGCGCGGCGCGAGGCCCAGGCGGATCGGCCGGTCCGCCAGCGGCAACAGGCCCATGGCCGCAGCCAGCGCTGGCGCCCGATCCGCTGCCAGTTGCAGCAACAACACGTCGCCCGCCTGCGGTGCCTGCGCCGCCAGCGCCTCGGCAATCGCCTTGCCACGCCGGCTCACCGCCACCAGCGCCACGCTCTGCCCGGCAAGGATCGCGCTCGCCGCCGGATTGCCCGCCAGGGGCGAACCATCGGTAACAACGAATTCGGCAAAGGCCCCTTCCAGCAGATCATCCTCGGCCTCGCCGGCAATCAGCAGACCCCAGCGCGTCATCGCCTGCTCCACCACCGGGGCGCGGCCTTCCACCTGCACGATGTCGCCGGGCAACAGCCGGCGCGAGGCCCGCGGGGCTGTCACCAGCAGGCCGCCACGATCAATGGCGTGCACCTCCAGCCGATCATCGCCCGGCATGGTGGCGGCGAGACGCTCCACGGTCAGATCGGCGGACACGTCATCGGGCACGCGCAATTCAAACAGATAATCGGCAATGCGGAATTTCAGCGGTTGCTCGTCCCGCTCCGCCCGCACCGGCAGCAGTCGCACCAGCATCAGTGTCATGGCGATGCCCACCACGGCTAGCGGCAGGCCAACCCGGGCAAAATCGAACATGGCAAAAGCGGTGTCGTCGCCAAGATCGGCGCGCATCTGGGCCAGCAGGATATTGGGCGGTGTGCCGATCATGGTGACCAGCCCGCCCAACAGCGAAGCAAAGGCCATCGGCATCAGCACCCGGCTGGGAGACACATGCGCTGCCCGGCAGCTGGCCAGCGCCGCCGGCAGCAGCAGCGCCAGCGCGCCGACATTGTTCATGACGCTGGATGCCGCCCCGGTGAGCAGCGCATAGACGATGCCGATGCCGGCTTCCCGGCTCAGCAAAGGCTGCAATGGTCGCAACAACCGCTCCAGCATGCCCGAACGCGACACCGCCGCGCTGAGCACCATCACGGCCGCCACCGTGATCACCGCCGGATCACCAAAGCCGGCAAAGGCTTCAGCGGCCGGGACCAGCCCCAGCAGCACGCTGGCGGCCAACATCAGCAGCGCCACCAGATCGTGGCGGATGCGTTCGGTGGCAAAGCCCACAAGGCCGGCGCCGAAGATCAGCAAGATAAGAGCGCCATCGGACACGGCACCGAGCCTAAGCCGGTTCGGCGCACCAGTGCAATTTCAGCGCGGTGGCGGCAGGGCCAAGTGCCCTACCGCTGCGACCATCACCCGGCGAGCGCAGCTTTCACGGCCGCAATGGCATCGGCTGCCTTGTCGGCATCGGGGCCGCCAGCCTGCGCCATGTCGGGCCGGCCACCGCCACCTTGGCCACCAAGCGCGGCCGCTGCCACCCGCACCAGATCAACGGCCGAACGCGTTGAAACCAGATCGTCCGTCACACCCACGGCCAC
>JAIXPM010000064.1 GCA_027486275.1 Sphingomonadales bacterium
CCCGAATCACGCGTGCTGGTGGTGGGCGGCGGTTATATCGGGCTGGAATCGGCGGCCGTGCTGCGCAAGCTGGGCCATTCAGTGACGGTGATCGAGGCGATGGATCGGGTGCTGGCGCGCGTGGCCGGGCCGGAACTTTCGGCCTTTTATGAAGCCGAACATCGCGCGCACGGGGTGGAAATCGTCACCGGCGCCGGCTTGGCCAGTCTGGCCGCAGCCGGCGATGCCAAGCTCGCCACGCTCACGGACGGGCGGCAGATCGTGGCCGATGTGGTGATCGTCGGCATCGGCATCGTGCCTGCGGTGGCGCCGTTGCTGGCGGCCGGCGCCACAGGCGGGAATGGGGTTTGGGTGGATGATCACTGCCGCACCAGCCTGCCGGACGTGTTCGCCATCGGCGATTGCGCGTTGCATGCGAACAGCTTTGCCGGCGGCGCTGAAATCCGGCTGGAATCGGTGCAGAATGCCGCCGACATGGCCGCCACCGTGGCGCGCGCAATCATCGGCGATCCCGCGCCTTACCATGCGGTACCGTGGTTCTGGTCCAACCAATATGAACTGCGGCTGCAGACCATGGGGCTCAGCATCGGCCATGATCAAACCGTGCTGCGCGGTGATCCGGCGACGCGCAGTTTCTCGCTGATCTACCTGAAAGCCGGCAAGGTGATCGCGCTGGACTGCGTGAACGCCGCGCGCGACTATGTGCAGGGCAAGGCGCTGGTGGAACAGGGCGTGACGGTGCCCGTGGAGGCACTGGCCGATACGGCGACTCTGCTGAAGACCTGGCATCCTGCGTGAGCCCGCAGGTGGACATCGTGGCCGTGGGTGCAGAGGCGCAGCCGGTCATCGAGAATCTGCTGCAGCTGTATATCCACGACATGTCGGAACTGTTTGCCGGGACGCCGCGCTGTGAAATCGAAGCAGATGGCCGGTTTCGCAGTGATATCGACGTGGGCAAATGGTGGCGCGATGAGGATCACATCGCGCTGCTGGTACGCGTCGAAAGCCGATTGGCAGGTTTTGCCCTGTTGAACGCGGCAGCGCACAGTGGAACGCCGGTTGATCACAATGTGGCGGAATTCTTCATCGTGCGAAAACATCGCCGCTCCGGGGTGGGGATGGCGGCGGCCCACGCCATGTTCAGCCGCTATCCGGGCAGGTGGGAGGCCGCCGTGATGCGCGCCAATGCCGGTGCATTGGCATTTTGGGCACGCTGCATCGCCGCTCACCCCGCCGCCCGCGCGATCACGCGTGAGGATTGTAAGGATCAGCGCTGGAACGGGACGTTGTTTGGCTTCAATATTGCTCTGGACTGACGTTCAGCAGGCAAGTTGATCAAGGGGGCGGGGCACATGGACATTTCACGGCGGAGCGCATTGGGGTTGGCGGGCATGGCAGGGGCAGCCTTGCCGGCCCGCGCCACCACAATCCGGCCCATGCTGCCCGATCCCACCGGCTTCGCGCCCGCACCGGGCATTGCCCACTTGAAATATAATGAAAATCCGCTGGGACCGCCAGCATCGGCCATCGAAGCAATGGCCGCTTTGGCTCGGCAAGCATGGTATTATGCCGACGATGCGGAAGGCCGGTTGGCGGCGATGATCGGCAAGCGGCTGGGCGTGCCGGCTTCGCAAGTGGTGCTGGGTCACGGCAGCTCGGAAGTCATCACCAGTGCCGCCCTGGCCTGGGGCAAGCGCGGCACCATATTGCTGCCGGCGCTGCAATTTGATGAGCCGTTGCTCTATCCGATGGCGCAGGGGCTCAATTATCGCCGCGTCGCCATGGCGCCGGATCTGGGCATCGATCTGGGCGCGCTGGCACGGGCCACTGCCGCACCCGACGTGGCGATGGTCTATCTGTGCAATCCCAACAATCCGACCGGCATGATGCTGAAGGCGGCTGATCTTCTCGCCTTTGCGAAAGCCCTGCCGCCGCGCGTCACGCTGCTGGTGGATGAAGCCTATATGGAACTGGCCGGCGATCCGGTCGGTTCGACCATGCTGCCGCTGGTGCAAGGCGGCGCCAATGTCATCGTGACCCGCACGTTCTCCAAGCTGTTCGGCATGGCCGGGCTGCGCATCGGCTATGCTGTCGCCTCGCCCGCCAATGCCGCCGAACTGAAGCGCCATCGCGTCACCATCAGCCTGAATGCGCCGGGCCTGGCTGCTGCCATCGCTGCCTGGGATGATGGCTCGTTCCAGGCACAGAGCCGCAGCGCCATCACGGCCGCGCGCCGGGTGCTGCAGGCCGGCGTGGCCAAGGCCGGCACCATCGCCCTGCCCAGCCAGACCAATTTCCTGTTCGTGAAGGTGGCCGATGCCAACCGCTTTGCCGCCGCCATGGCCCAGCGCGGCATATTAGTGCGCGGCGCATGGGGGCCGGCCTGGCCCGAATGGTCGCGCGTGTCGACCGGGCGCATGGCCGATGTGGAGCGCTATGCCGCTGCACTGCCGGAACTGGTCAAGGCCTGATCCCCCTCCCCAAGCTGGCGGTTTGCGCGCTGCCGGCAAGGCGAGTAGCTTGGTCTAAATCTTACAGGGGATAGTGCGTGACCGAGGCATTTGATTTCATCATCGTCGGCGCGGGTTCCGCCGGATGCGCTTTGGCCAATCGCCTGTCTGCCGATCCAGGCACACGGGTTGCGCTGCTGGAAGCCGGCGGCAACGACAACAACATGCTGATCCAGATGCCGGCCGGCATCGCCCAGATCATCCCGCCCGAAAAGCCCAGCCCCTATGATTGGGGCTTCTGGACGGAGCCGCAGGCGCATCTGGGCGGCCGCCCGCTCTATTGGCCGCGCGGGCGGGCACTGGGCGGATCATCGTCGATCAACGGCATGGTGTATATCCGCGGCCACGCCAGCGATTATGACCGCTGGAGCCAATTGGGCCTCACCGGGTGGGGCTGGGCCGATGTACTGCCCTATTTCCGCAAGGCCGAGGATTCGGAACGCGGCAGCGACGAATTTCACGGGAGTGGCGGCCCGCTGCACACCAGCCGCAAGGGCGCCCTGCCCAATCCGCTCAACGCAGCCTTTGCTGAATCGGCAGTGCAGGCCGGCTACAAGCTGACCGACGATTTCAACGGGCCGCAATTCGAAGGCGTTGGCCAATATGACGCGACCATCAAGGATGGGGAGCGCTTCTCCGCCGCCAAGGCTTATCTCACCGCCGACGTGCGCAAGCGGCCCAATTTGCAGATCATCACCGGCGTGCAGGCTCGGCGCGTGCTGCTGGAAGGCAAGCGCGCGGTTGGCGTTGAATATACGCAAGGCACGTCGCTGCTATCCGCGATGGGCCGGGAAATCATCCTGTGCGGCGGCGCTGTGAACAGCCCGCAATTGCTCATGCTGTCCGGCATTGGCCCGGCTGCGCATCTGAAGCAGTTTGGTGTGGAGGTGGTGGCCGACAGCCCGGATGTCGGCGGCAATCTGCAGGATCACCTGGATGTGATCGTGCAATGGCATTGCAGCCAGCCGGTGACGCTCAACAACAATTCGAAATTCATCAACAAGATGAAAGCGCTGGGCAAATGGGTGTTCACCCGCACCGGCAATGGCGCCCACATGCCAACGCCGATGGGGGC
>JAIXPM010000256.1 GCA_027486275.1 Sphingomonadales bacterium
CCCGTGCAGTCCCCCGAACGGTGCCACCCCCAACCAGCAAGAAGCGCGCCAACCGCCGCCCCCTCTCGGTTGCGCCTTTCGCCGGCCCGGGGCCGGCAAGCCCTTGCCGCTCCCCCCGGCAAGAACTTGCCGCCCCGGGCCGCCCCAACGACGGCCCCCACCTCAGCTGCCTTGATGAAATGAGGCTTTGGCACGCTTGTTGCTGAGCAGCGGGCATGACGATGCTCGACACCGCCCTTGGTCTCTCTGCCGACGCCCTGAAGCTCAGGGCGCAGCGGCTGGACGTGATTGCCGGCAATATCGCCAACGCTGCCACCCCCGGCTTCAAGGCGCGTGATCTGGATGCCGATGGCGCCTTGATGCGCCTGCAGGCAGCGCGGTCTTCCGGGTTTGGCGCGGTGATGACCAATCAACTGGGCGGCGATATCAAGTATCGCGCCGCGCTGGTGCCCAGCCTGGATGGCAACACGGTGGAAATGGCCACCGAACAGGCAGCCTTCGCCGAAAACGCCGTCAAATATCGCGCCTCGCTGGGTTTCCTCACCAGCCGCATCCAGACGATCATGAGCGCGCTGAAGGGCGGTGAATGATGAAGCCCGGCCTGAGCACCTTCGACATCTCCGGCCGCGCCATGGCGGCCCAGCTGGTGCGGATGAACGCCATTGCGTCCAACCTGGCCAACGCCGGCACCATCGCCGGCAGCGAACAGGGCGCCTATCGCGCGCTCAAGCCCGTGTTCAGCGCCACGTTCGATGGCCCGGCTGCGACCGTGGATGTGGCGCGCATGGCCCGCACCGGCACGCCGGAAAAGGAGCTCGACCCCGATCACCCGCTGGCGGACGCCACCGGGCATGTGTGGGCCGCCGCCGTTGATCCCAATCAGGAGATGGTCGAAATGGTCGAAACCGCCCGTGCCTATGCCAACAATGTCGAGGTGATGAGCACAGCCCGCGGCCTGATGCTCGAAACGCTGCGGATCGGCAAATGAGCAGCGTTGATCCCGCCCTGCCCGCCGGCCTGCCGGTCGCGCAGCCCGCAGCCGCCAGAGCGCCCAAATCCACGCTGGATCAGGGCGACTTTCTGCGCCTGCTCACGGCGCAATTGCAGAACCAGGATCCGACCAAGCCGGTCGATAACTTCCAGTATGTCCAGCAGATGGCGATGTTTGCGCAAGTAGAAGGCAGCAGTGCCACCAACAGCAAGCTGGATGCCGTGATCGCGCGGCTGGATCAGCTGATCGCACAAGTTTCCCCTCCCGCAGCATCAAACTGAAGGAACCAGTCGCATGGCGTTCTACACCGCATTCTCCGGCCTCACCGGCGCCCAGACCGAGATGGCGACCATCGCCAACAATATCGCCAACGTGGGCACCAGCGGCTTCAAGCGCAGCCGCGTGGCCTTTGGCGACATCATCTCCACATCGGCGCTGCAGAACCCCAATCGGATCGTGGGTTCCGGAACAACAGTGCGCGCCATCACACAGCAGTTCCAGCAAGGGCCAACCGAAACCAGCACCAGCGCGCTGGACATGGCGCTGGCCGGGCCAGGCTTCTTCGTGGTGAAATCGGGTGCGGGCGGCGTGCAGACCCACTTCACCCGTGCCGGCAGCTTTGGCGTCACGCCCGATCGCTTTGTGGTGGATAATCAGGGCCGCAACCTGCAGCTGTTTCCCACCACCACCGATGGCGCGCTGCAATCGACCACGCTGGCCAGCACGGTGCCGGCCCGCCTGCCCTTGAACAGCGGCGCACCGCAGGCCAGCACCGAAATACGGCTGACCGCCAATCTGCCGGCCGATGCGCCGATCATCGCCAACCGGCCGATCTACACGCCGCAAAACCCCTATGTGTTCGATCGCAGCGACCCGGCAACGTTCAACGCCAGCACATCGGTGACGGTATTCGACAGCCTGGGCAATCCGTTGGCCGCGACCATCTATTATGTGAAGGACAGTGTGCCCACCAATGGCGATCCGTTCCACCGCTGGACGGCGCGGGCCTTTGTGGGGAACCAGGAATTGAATGTGGCCGGCACGCCGGGCATTCCGATGGAATTCGACGTCAACGGCAATCTCACCAATCCCACCACGCCGTTCGTGTTCGATGCCTTCACGCCTGATACCGGCGCCGGCGCGATGGCGCTGGCCGTTGATCATGGCACCGCCACGGTGCAGCAGGCCGGCCCGTTCAGCGTCGCCCTGATCGAACAGGATGGCGTGGCATCGGGCCAGCTGGAAAGCGTGTCGGTGGAGCCCGATGGCCTGGTGCGCGCCAGTTTCTCCAACGGCGAAGTGCAGGTGCTGGGCAAGGTGGCGCTGGCCAATTTCTCCAACCCGCAGGGACTGAAGCAGACCGGCGATGCCAGTTGGGTGGTGACGCCGCAATCGGGCGAGCCGTTGATGGGCGAAGGCGGCCGCAACGGCATCGGCACCATTCTTTCGGGCAATATCGAACGGTCGAACGTCGATCTCACCACCGAACTGGTCAATCTGATCGCGGCGCAACGCAATTTCCAAGCCAGCGCCAAGGCCATCGAGACCGATAACCAGTTGATGCAGACCATCATCAACTTGCGGAACTGATGAGCGATGGACCGGCTGATCTATACCGCGCTCACCGGCCTGAACGCCCGGGCGCGCGAGGCTGTTGTGACCGCCAACAATCTCGCCAACGCATCGGTGCCGGGCTTCCGCCGCGAGATCGTGGCGCAGGAAGGCCGCTATCTCGATGCCGCCCGGATGGCCGACGGCGCGTGGGAAGCGCGGGCACAGGTGGGTTCGCCCAGTCTCGCAACGCCGGCGGTGCCGGGCAAGGTGCAGGCGACGGCACGAAGCCTGGACGTGGCGCTTTCGGCGAAGGCCTGGCTGGCCGTGCAGGGGCCGGTGATCGGCGGCGAGGTGAAGGAAGGCTACACGCGGCGAGGCGATCTGTCGGTTTCGTCCACTGGCCTGCTGACCAACGGCGATGGCCGGGTGATGCTGGGAGCGAACAATGCGCCCATATCCGTGCCGCCGGGGGCCGCGCTCAC
>JAIXPM010000310.1 GCA_027486275.1 Sphingomonadales bacterium
GGGCTGGTTGCCGGGCCAGGTTCGCCCTTCACCTTGATGTCGGTATAGAGCCCGCCGATATATTTCACGGCCGATTCAACCTGATAGCGGTGATGGAGATAGACCATCCACAGCCGCAGATTGCGCAATTCCCCCACCGGCTCACCCGGCAACAGCACGCTTTCCGCCCCGTAATTGGCCAGCATGATCCGCCGCGCCGCCAGCGCCTCGCTCAGCCCCTCGGCTGGCGTGGCCCGATCATCGTACCAGGTCCAGCGCGGATCGGTTTCGGGCACATAGAGCAGGCCCTGTTTGCGCATGTCGGCAATGATCGCGTCCAGCCCGGCCTTCTCATCCTTCAAAGGCGTATAGGCATAACGCGCCATCATCGTGTCGTACGCGCCGATCGCCTTCTGGAAACTCTCGGACAGGTCCAGCTTGCCGCCTTTCACCGTCACCCGCGGTGTCGGATATTCCATCACCGAAGCGCGGTTGTTCAGGCTCGACGCGAAATTATGGCCAAAGCCCAGCGGCTGGCCGAATTCCTGCGCCGTCAGCAGCGCCTGGCGCAGCAGCACCATGTCGCGCTGCCCCTGCGGCATGGCGGCGAACTGGCCGTTCACCAACGAAGCATCCGCCACCGTCACGCCGCTGCCATCGCCCGGCAGGCCGCCGGCATAGGCATCCCAATAATTGCCCACGGTGCGGATGCGGTGTGAATCCATCCGCACCTTGGCGCCCAAGATCTCGCCGGTGCGCGGATCGCGATAGGAACCGCCCGACGAAAAGCCGCGCTCATCGCGGTTGATCCACTGCATGTAGTTGTAGCGGATATCCTGCGCATCCATGTCTGCCGGCGCGTCCTTGGCCACCAGCGCATTCTTGAAACCGGCGGCTTCATACGCCTTGTTCCACCACAGCAGGCCCTGCTTCATGGCGTGGCGGACGGGCGTCGGGATGGCCGGATCGAACCAGACCGTGATCGGCGTCACCGGTTCGGACAGCGCCGCGCCCGGGTCCTTCTTCTCCAGCCGCCAGCGCGTCACCCACTCGGTATCGATGCCGTTTGAAAAGGGTGTGCTGAAATCCTTGAAGCGCAACGTGGAAACCCCGATGCGCGGGTCCGCCACGCGCGGGGTGTAGCCGGTGGGCGGCGCCTTCAGGAAACTGTGATGCACCCGCATCGTCACCAGGCCGGGCGAGGGCGCCACTTCGCGCACCAGCCCGCCGGGATTGTCGGCGCTGAAAGTGGCGAAAATCTCCAGCTCGGTGTTGAGCGGATAGGCCTTGGTGCGCGCCGCGTTCAGCGCCGAACGGCCAGCATCAAACTTGTACGCGCCTTGGTTGGCCCGGCGCATGATCGCCTCCACTCCTGCCGCATCGCGCATCACCAGAGCGGTCGCATCCACCACGATCTTCCCGCCGGCATCGCTTTCGATCGGCAGGCTGGCGATGATGGAGGTGGGGAAACTGTCCTTCACGCCCTGGCTGTGCGCGGCATCGCCAGCAAGGCTGCGGAAGGCCAGGTTCTGCTCCTCCACCAGGATCTTGTTGCCCACCCGCCGGAAGTGAATCAGGCTTGAATCCATCGTGCCACGATCCAACGGCAATTCCACCGATCCGCCGCCACTGGCGAGGCTGACATAGTAAAGAATATCCGTATCCAGCGCCGGCACTGTCAGCAGCACGCGCCCTTTCGCGGCGTCGATGCTCACCGGCATATAGGCCGTTTCCTGTGCCAGAGCCGGAGCCGCCACCAGCGCCACAACCGCCGTGCCCAACAAATACCGCTTCATGCCTGCCCCCATTGATCAAATCCCCGGCAGAGTGGCACCCGAACCCCGCCAGCGAAAGCCGGTTTTTGACGCAGGCCCAGCCCTGCGCCACACTCGCCACACATGAACACGCCCGATCCCCTGACGCGCTTCATCGCCGCCGTGCACGACGCCCTCGGCCAGCCCGCCGCCCACGAAACCGTGAGCGCCGCCCTCGCTCGCCTTGTCGCCCGCGATGATTGGCTGCCCCCCGCCTATGCCCGGCCGCACCCCGAACATTATCAGCAATATCTGCTTCACGCTGATCCCACGGGACGATTTTCCATCGTCAGCTTCGTCTGGGGGCCGGGGCAGGCGACACCAGTGCATGATCACGGCGTGTGGGGCGCTGTGGGCGTGCTGCGCGGCGCCGAAATCAGCCAAGCCTATGTGGCCGACGGTACCATCCCGCCGCGCCCCATCGGCCCACCCCACATGCTGCTGCCCGGCATGGTCGAACGCGTCGGCCCGGAACTGGGCGACATCCACAAAGTCTCCAACGCCGCCGAAATCGTCTCGGTGAGCATCCACGTTTATGGCACCGACATCGGCCGCCACCCGCGCCACGTCTATCCGGCCGATGGCGGCATCAAGCCCTTCATCTCCGGCTACGCCAACGGCTTGGAGACGCCAGCGTTTTCGTGAAGTCGGACAAGAGGCCTCCGGCGGGCAGGGGCTGAGCCCCTGCACCCGCTTTCGTTATCCGCCCCTGCGGCTGCGCGGATAGAGGCTGCCTGAAAACAA
>JAIXPM010000203.1 GCA_027486275.1 Sphingomonadales bacterium
ATGCGCACGGCGGTCGGCCAATCATTGGCGATATTGTCAAAGAACGGACCGAGACGACCCAGCATTTCCTGGTTGAAATCCTGGTAATCGCTTTCCTTGCGGTCGCTGAAGTTCAGGAAAGCGCTGAAGCGGGTCGAGGCGGTCGCATCGGTGGCGATCTTGGCGTTGATCTGGGTCGAGCGCTGCGGACCAAAGCCCTTCCACTTGTCGGCCCTGATGTGCGCGCCGCTGATGTAGGCCGACACACCGCCGAGATCACCGGTGTCGAGCGTGCCGTAAACGCGGAACGTGTTGCTGTCGCCATAGGTGGCGTTGCCGGCAATGCCGAGTTCCTGCTGCGGCGCGCGGCTGAAAAATTCGATGGTGCCGCCCAGGTTGGAGGTGGAGGCGGTGCCGAGCGCGCCGGCGCCCTGGCTGACGCGGGTGGTGCCGATATTGTCGGCGATGATGGCGCGGCTGATATGAAGGCCGTTGGTGTTGCCATAGCTCATGTCGCCCAGCGGCACGCCATCCAGCGTGAAACCAAGCTGGTTCTGGTTGAAACCGCGCAGCGTGATGCGGGTCGACCATTCATAGACACCGAACGGATCGGCCGACTGGAAATTGACGCCCGGCAGCTTCTGGATGGCGACAAAGGGGCTGCCGCCCGGAACGGTCAGCTTGATGTCATCGGCCTTGATCTCGGTGACCTGACGCACCTCACCCTTACCGTACACGACGATCTCGGCATCTTCGACCACGGCATCAGCACCAGCGGCCTCAGCAGCCTCGGCTGCAGCGGTGACAATGACGGGTTGGGCAAACACCGGCCCGGCAAAGGCGGCGCTGGCAAGAAGGGCGAAGCGGTGGAGAGAAAGGCGCATATTTGGGTTCCCCGGTTGTTGATTGCCGGGCAGCCCGTGACAGGTGAATGTTGCGCCGCGATGCCAATTGGGTGACGGCACGGTTGCAGTCAGATGGCAGATTGGTGACGTGTCCGCCAGGCAACAGGGCGAAGGCCATGCCTGAAAGCAAAGGGCCCGGCAGTTTGGCTGCCGGGCCCTTGGCATCTTTGCGGACTGCAGCGCCTCAGGCGGCTGCTTCAACCCGGTGCAGGGCGCACTGGCCCCAAATATCGGAAAGCGCCTTCACCAGCCGTTCGATGTCGTCATCGCTATGCACAGGGCTGGGCGTGATGCGCAGACGTTCCGTGCCAACGGGGACGGTCGGATAATTGATCGGCTGCACATAGATGCCGTGATGTTCCATCAGCCAGTCGCTGATCATCTTGGCCTTCTTGGCGTCGCCCACCATCACCGGGATGATGTGGCTGGGATTGTCGAGCTGCGGAATGCCGGTGGCACGCAAGGCGGCACGCACCTTGGCCACGCGCTCCTGCTGACGCTTGCGCTCGAACGGGCTTTCCTTGAGATGCTTGACCGAGGCCAGCGCACCGGCGGCAATCGACGGGGGCAGCGCCGTGGTGAAGATGAAACCTGAGGCGAAGCTGCGCACGAAATCGCACAGCGCCTTGGACGCTGCGATATAGCCACCAACGACACCATAGGCCTTGGCCAGCGTGCCTTCGATCACGGTCAGTTCGTCCATCAGGCCTTCGCGTTCGGCAACGCCGCCGCCGCGCGGGCCATACATGCCAACGGCATGGACTTCGTCGATATAGGTCATGGCGCCATGCTTCTTGGCCACGTCGCAGATGTCCTTGATGGGCGCGATGTCGCCATCCATCGAATAGACACTTTCAAACGCCACCAGCTTAGGCACTTCCGGACCATACTGGCTCAGCAGCCGGTCCAGATCTTCCGCGTCATTGTGCTTGAACACATGGCACTTGGCGCGGCTGTGGCGGATGCCTTCGATCATGGAGGCATGGTTCAGCGCGTCGGAGAAGACAACGCAGCCGGGGATCTTGGAGGCCAGCGTGGACAGCGCCGCCCAGTTCGAGACATAGCCCGAAGTGAACAGCAGCGCATCTTCCTTGCCGTGCAGATCCGCCAATTCCAGTTCGAGCTGGCGGTGCACGTGCATGGTGCCGGAGATGTTGCGGGTGCCGCCAGCGCCGGCGCCCGACCGGTCCAGTTCTTCATGCATAGCGGCAAGCACATCCGGGTGCTGGCCCATGCCGAGATAATCGTTTGAGCACCACACCGTCACATCCTGGGTGCGGCCGTCCTCCAGATAGCGGGTGGCATGCGGGTAATCACCCTGGTGCCGCTGCAATTCGGCAAACACGCGGTAATTGCCGCGTTCTTTCAAGCCGTCCAGCGCCGCCTGGAAGTGAGCTTCAAAGTCCATTCATCTTCTCCCGGCGCTGTTCATTGCACGGCGTTTTGTCGCACCGCAAGCGGATTCGTGTCGGTTTGAGCCGACATTGTGACAGGTTCGTTAGTCGATTTCTGCAGGCGCTGTCTCGCCTGTTCGGGCATCGCCCAGCGGAAGATTGCCGTGTCCTGCCACGGCACCACCAGGAACCCATGTTCAAGGAAGGCTAGCGCCACTAGGGCAAAGGCCAGCGCATAGCCAGTAGCAATACCGCCGCGGCTGCTGAGCGCCAGATCAGCCAACCACGCCGCCAGCACGGCAATGCCCGACACCGACAGGATGAAGATCCAGCGCGGCGGCGCGATGCGGAAATAGCTGGCCAGATAGCGCATGTGATCCGGCATCATCTCGGTCGACAGATGGGGCACACCGGCGAAAATATTGAACTTGGCCGAAAGGCGCATGACGAACAGCAGCAGGAAGGTGAGCGTCGCAGTCTGGTTCGGCTTGCCCCAGGTGGCCGCCGCCATCACCAGCACACACACGAACATCGCCACTTCATGATAGATCAGAGTGCTGGCCGCCAGCCGGAAGCGCCGCCAGCCGCGCGCATCGGGCGGGCAGGGGTTGCGGTTAGGTCCAGTGACAAAGCCCATCAGGAACGACAATTCGTGCCAGCCCCACAGCACAAGAGCACATGCAAAGGCCACATAGGCCGCCCAGGCGCTGGTTTCCTCAGCCGTGGCGATGATGCCGCCCATGGCAAAGCCCGACGCGACCGAAGCCAGCGTGATGCTCACCGGCCAGGTGTGGTTGGGCAGCTTATCCAGCCACAGCACGAAGCCGGTGGCCACAAACCACAGCACGGTCGCAAACAGCAGAGGCAGTGCAAACTCGGTCACGACCCGCCCGCGCTTACCAGACCGGCGCCATGCGCACGTTGGGGGTGACCGCCATCTTGTCCACCGGGTGGA
>JAIXPM010000269.1 GCA_027486275.1 Sphingomonadales bacterium
GGCCTCTGGGCTTTGTTTGACAGTCTTTCCGAGCGGTTGGGCGGCATTTTCGAGCGGTTGCGCGGTCGTGGCGCGCTGACCGAGATCGACGTGCGTGCCGCCATGCGCGAAGTGCGCGTAGCGCTGCTGGAAGCCGATGTCGCCCTGCCCGTCGTCAAGGATTTCATCGAGAACGCCACCCAGCGTGCCATCGGCGCCGAAGTCATCAAATCGGTCACGCCGGGGCAGCAGGTCGTCAAGATCGTCAACGATTGCCTGGTGGAATTGCTCGGCGGTGAAGAAGAACCAATCCCGCTGAAGATTGCCGTTACGCCGCCCGCCGTTGTCATGATGGTTGGCCTGCAGGGCTCCGGCAAGACGACGAGCAGCGCCAAGCTGGCAAGCTGGCTTTCGACCCGTGAACGCAAGAAGGTCATGATGGCCAGCCTGGACGTCGCTCGTCCGGCCGCCCAGGAACAATTGCGTGTGCTGGGTGAACAGACCGGCATCGCCACCCTGCCGATCATTGCCGGCCAAACGCCGGTGCAGATTGCCGAGCGCGCCCGCCAGTCCGCGAAGCTGCAGGGCTTTGACGTGGTGGTGCTCGATACCGCCGGTCGCCTCGGTGTTGATGAAGCGCTGATGGCCGAAATGGCCGCTATCGCCTCTGCCACCACGCCCGACGAAATCTTGCTGGTGGTCGACAGCCTGACCGGTCAGGACGCGGTGAATGTCGCGGCTGCCTTCAAGGAACGCGTGGCGCTGACCGGGGTGATCCTCACCCGTATGGATGGCGATGCCCGTGGCGGCGCGGCGCTGTCGATGCGCAGCGTGACCGGTGCGCCGATCCGCTTTGCCGGTGTCGGCGAAAAGCTTGACGCGCTGGAATTGTTCGACGCCCGCCGCGTGGCTGGCCGCATCCTGGGCATGGGCGACATTGTTGGCCTGGTGGAAAAGGCCGCCGCCAATTTCGAAGCCGATCAGGCCGAAAAAATGGCGGAGAAGCTGGCCAAGGGCCAGTTCGACATGGACGATCTGCGCCAGCAACTGGCGCAGATGAAGAAAATGGGCGGGCTTTCGGGCCTGGCAGCGATGATGCCGGGCATGGGCGCCGCCAAGAAGGCGATGGACAGCGGCGCGGTCAATCCCAAGATGCTTGACCGCATGGAAGCGATCATCCTGTCGATGACAATGAAGGAACGCACCAAGCCGGAAATTCTCACCGCCAAGCGCAAGATCCGTATCGCCAATGGTTCTGGCACCACGGTGCAGGATGTCAACAAGGTGCTGAAGATGCACCAGGAAATGGCCAATGTCATGAAGCGCCTGAAGAAGATGGGCGGCATGAAGGGCATGATGAAGATGCTGGCTGGCATGGGCGGCGGCATGCCCGGGCCGGAAGGCGGCGCCGGCGGTGAAGGCCCCGGCGGTGCCATCGATTTGGGGGCAGTTGGCCGCATGTTCGGCCGCCCCGGCATGGGCAGCCTGCCGCCCGGCTTCAACAAGTTCGGCAGAAAATAACTCTAATCAACGCAAATTACTAAAGGAAAGATCAAAATGGCTACCTCTATTCGTCTTGCCCGCGGCGGCATGAAGAAGCGTCCGTTCTATCGCATCGTCGTGTCGGACAACCGCAGTCCTCGTGATGGCAAGTTCCTGGAAAAGCTGGGCACCTATAACCCGCTGCTGCCCAAGGATTCGCCCGAGCGCATCAAGCTGGACACCGAGCGCGCGGCCTATTGGCTGAGCGTTGGTGCGCAGCCGACCGATCGTGTTGCCCGTTTCCTGGATGCCGCTGGCTTGCGCACCCGCGCTGCCAAGAACAACCCGAACAAGGGTGAACCGGGCGCCAAGGCCAAGGAACGCGTCGAAATGGCCGCCCAGAAGGCTGCTGAAGCCGTCGAAGCCGCCGCTGCTGCTGAAGCCGAAGCTGCTGAAGCCGCTGCCACTGCTGAAGCTGCTGCTGCCGAAGCTGCTGCCGCTCCCGCCCCGGAAGTCGTGGAAGTAGAAGCCCCGGCTGAAGAAGCTCCGGTTGAAGCTGCTGCTGATGAAGTGGCCGCCGAAGAAACGCCGGCCGCCGAAGCTGCTGCCGACGACGAAACGGCCGCTTAAGGCACGCGTGTAATGGCGGCCGATCAGATCGTGCTGGCCGCCATTGCCGGCGCCCATGGCATTCGCGGCGAGGTGCGGCTGAAGCTGTTCACCGACGACGCCCAAT
This sequence comes from Sphingomonadales bacterium, assembly GCA_027486275.1. The sequence goes on from JAIXPM010000269.1 coordinate 2,198, forward strand.
CCCTGGCCCGTCACGCCCGCTTCGATGCGGGCGGGCGGGCCTTGGTTTTGGCCGCCATCCGTGCCGACAAACCCGGCACCGCCATTGCCCGTTTCGAGGGCGTGACCGATCGCAACGTGGCGGAATCGCTGCGTGGCCTCACGCTCACCGTTGCCCGCACCGCCTTGCCGGCGCTGGACGAGGGCGAATATTATGTCGCCGATTATCTTGGCCGCAGCGTGGTGGACGAAACCGGCGCGACCGTTGGCACCGTGAAATCCATCGAGAATTTCGGCGCCTCCGACATCCTCGACATCGCACTGGCGAGCGGCGGCACGGTGATGGTGCCTTTCGTCGCCGAGGTGGTGCGCGAGGAGGCGGACCGGCTGATTGTTGACCGCGCGTGGTTAGCGTGACTGGGCTCGCATGAGCTGGCGGGCGACAATTCTGACGCTCTACCCCGAGATGTTCCCCGGCCACCTGGGCCAAAGCCTTGCAGGTCGGGCGCTGGCACAAGGCACCTGGGCCTGTAACGCCGTCAACATCCGCGATTTCGCGATGGACAAGCACCGCACGGTGGATGACACCCCGGCCGGCGGCGGCCCCGGCATGGTGCTGAAAGTGGACGTGCTCAGCGCCACCATCGATGCCGTGGCCGACGGCCGGCCGGTGCTGGCGATGACGCCGCGCGGGAAGCCCCTTACGCAGGCCCGCGTGCGCCAATTGGCAGACGGCCCCGGTGCCATCATCCTGTGCGGCCGTTTCGAGGGTTTTGACGAACGCATCTTCCACCGCCGGGCCATCGAGGAAGTGTCGATTGGCGACTATGTACTGTCCGGCGGCGAGGTTGCCGCGCTGGTGGTGATGGATGCTTGCGTGCGGCTGCTGCCCGGTGTAATGGGCGCGGCTTCAAGCGGTATAGAGGAAAGCCACGAAAGCGGCCTGCTCGAACACCCGCACTATACAAGGCCTCCCGAATGGGAAGGCCTTTCGATCCCCGAAGAGTTGCGATCGGGGGATCACGCACGCATCGCCAAATGGCGGCGCGCGCGGTCCGAAACGGACACACGGTCACGGCGGCCGGATCTGTGGGATCATCATGGGGATGATCGGGTCCAACCGCCCTCTGGCGCGCGACAACAGAAGAAAGAGGAATGAGATGAATCTCATCCAGCAGCTCGAAGCCGAGCAGATTGCCAAGCTCACCGAAAAGCGCAGCATCCCGCTGTTCCGCGCCGGCGACACGCTGCGCGTGGGCGTGCGCGTTGTTGAAGGCGAACGCACCCGCGTGCAGAATTACGAAGGCGTGTGCATCGCGCGTTCGAACCGCGGCATCAACTCGTCGTTCACCGTGCGCAAGATCTCGTTCGGCGAAGGCGTGGAACGTGTGTTCCCGCTGTACAGCCCGAGCATCGAAGCCATCGAAGTCGTCCGCCGCGGTGTCGTCCGCCGCGCCAAGCTTTATTATCTGCGTGGCCGCAGCGGCAAGTCCGCCCGCATCGTCGAAAAGCGCGACGCGCGTCCCGCCAAGGACTGATCTTCATTCAGATTGCCGAAAGGGCGCCAGTGGCACTGCTGCTGGCGCCCTTTTTCATTGCGTGTTCGCAGCCCAAGCCCCTATCTGAAGCCATGTCCCCCCTTCCCCCTTCCGGCGCGATCGATGGCGGCATCCATCGCCTGCCAGCCCGGGTCTATTTCGAAGACACGGATACCGCCGGCATCATGTATCACGCCAAATATCTGCACTTCATGGAGCGCGGCCGCACCGAGTTTCTGCGTGTCGCCGGCATCGATCATGGCGCCGCAGTAAAGGCCGGTGAAGGCGCCTATGCGGTGACCGAAATGCAGATCAAGTGGCTGCGCCCGGCAAAGCTGGACGATGTGCTGACCATCGAGACCCGCCTGGTCAGCGTCCGCGCCGCGGCCTGCACTATCGCTCAGCGCATCACCCGCGCCGGTGAGCCGCTGCTAGACGCCACCCTCACCGCCGCTTTCCTCGATCCCGCCGGCCGCCCCCGCCGGCAACCGCGCGACTGGATGGCGCGGTTCCACGAACTTCTGGCACAGGAACCATGATGCAAGCCGATATCGCGATCAAAACCGCGGCCGAACTGTCGCCGTTCGCCCTGTTCATGCAGGCCGATATCGTCGTGAAGGCGGTGATGTTCGGGCTGTTGCTGGCCAGTGTGTGGAGCTGGGCGATCATTCTCGAACGCTCGCGCCGCCTTTCGCGCCTGAACGGTGAAGCCGCCAAGTTTGAAGACTGGTTCTGGAAGGCCAAGGATCTCGACAGCCTCTATGAACCCGCGTCCCGCGCTGATCACCCGTCGGCCCGCGCCTTCCTGGCCGGCATGAACGAATGGCGGCGCAGCCTTTCGGCCAAGACCGGCCGCAGCATCGATCGCGAAGGCCTGCGGGGGCGCCTGGCCAGCGCCATCAATGTCGCCATCGGCCGCGACATCGATGAATTGTCAGACCGGTTGAACGCGCTCGCCACCATCGGCTCCGTTGCGCCGTTCGTCGGCCTGTTCGGCACGGTGTGGGGCATCATGCGCAGCTTTGCCAGCATCGCCGCCAGCCAGAACACATCGCTGGCCGTGGTCGCGCCCGGCATTGCCGAAGCCCTGTTCGCCACCGCCATCGGCCTGTTCGCGGCCATTCCCGCCGTGATCGGTTACAACCGGCTCCTCCACCGCGTGAACCGCCTTGAGGCGCGCCTGAACGCCTTCTCGGAAGAGTATCTCAACCTCCTCTCTCGCCAGCTTGACGGCATGGACAGCCAGTAATGGGTATGGGTTCCCCCCGACGCGGCCGCGGCCGCCAGCCCATGGCGGAAATCAACGTCACACCATTGGTGGACGTGATGCTGGTGCTGCTGATCATCTTCATGGTGACAGCGCCGCTGCTGGTTGCCGGCGTGCCGGTGGATCTGCCCGACGCCAAGGCGCAAAGCCTGCCGCAAGACCAGTCCCCGATCCAGATCAGCCTGAATGCCGCCGGCGAGCTGTTTGTTGATCGCATGGCCATCGCGCCGGCTGCCCTGCCCGCCAAGCTCGCCGCGCTGCGTGAAGCCCGCAGTGACGAAGCCCGCGTCTATGTGCGCGCCGATCGCGGCCTGGATTATGGCCGGGTGATGCAGGTGGTGGGCGACGTAAACGGCGCCGGCTTCAAGAAAGTGGCGCTGGTTACCGACGGGCAAGCCAAAAACCCGCAATGACGCGCAGCGAACGCCTCAGCATTGCCGGCGCTGCCATCGCACACCTGGTGCTGCTCGCCGCGCTCAGCCTTGCCTGGCAGAACAGCCAGAAGATGCTGGCCGCGCCAACTGATGTGGTGCCGGTGGAGATCGTCGACATCTCCGACGCCCCGCGCACGCCGGAACCGCCCAAGCCATCGATGGAAGCTGCCCCGCAGGAAACCGCCGCTGCTGCCCCCGAAGCCGAAACTGCGCCCGAACCGGAACCGGTGAAGCCTGACGCCGTGCCGCCGCCTGAACCGACCGAACCAACACCGCCAAAGCCCAAGGCGGCAACACCCACCAAGGCACCGCCCTCTCCGCTCGATACCTCCACCCTGTCCAGCTTGATCGACAAAGCCTTGCCCAAGGCGGTGAAAAAGCCGCTCGACACCTCGAAACTCGCCAAGGAACTCAACGCCAGCGCCCCCGCGCGCGCCACCGTTGATCCCCGCGCCGCGGCCACCCTCGCCCAGGCCATCCGCGCCCAGGTCGCTCCGTGCTGGAACCCACCCGTGGGCGGCCGCGACGTGCGCCGCATGACCGTGATCGTGACCGTGAACTACAGCCGCGACGGCCGCGTCATCGGCATGCCGGCCGCTGGCACCCCCACCGGCATGACCGCCGCCAACGCCGATTACGCCCGCGCCTTCGCCGAAACTGCCCGCCGCGCCGTGCTGCGCTGCCAGCCGTTGAAGCTGCCGGCGGAGTTGTATGATCTGTGGGGCAGCGTGGAGATCAATTTCGATCCGGAAGAAATGACGTAAGAGACTGGGGCCTCCCTACTTCACAGTCTCCCACACAAATCGCCCTTCCTTCATCGTCCCAACCACCTTGATGCCCCGGATGCGCGCCGCTGGTGTGTTCAAAGGATTGGCGCTGAGCAGGGTGAAGTCGGCAAGTTTGCCCACCTCGATGCTGCCGCGCCGGCTCTCTTCCCGGTAGGCCCAGGCCGGGTTGATGGTCAGCGCCTTCAGGCCGGCCCAGGCATTCAGGCGTTCGGCCGGCCCCAACACAAATCCGCTTCGGGTGGTGCGGGCCATGCTGGTCCACAGGATGAACATCGGGTCGAGCGGGGTGACGATGAAATCGCTGTGGTTGCTGGCGTTCAGGCCGAGTGCCATGGCGCTGCGGATCGGGGAGATATGGGCTGCGCGCGCTTCGCCGAAGTTGCCGCGGTGGACGTCGCCCCAGAAATAGCTGTGATTGGTGAAGTAACTCGGTGTGATGCCCAGCGCGGCGTAGCGCGGCAATTGGTCGGGGCGCTGCACCTGGCTGTGGATGACGATGGTGCGGTGATCGGCGGGCAGGTGCAACGTTTCGACCGCGTTGATCACGTCGTCCATCGCGGCGTCGCCGTTGGCGTGGATGAAGAGTTGCAGCCCGGCGGCGCTGGCAGCCTTGGCGGTAGCGAGGAAGGCCGGATAAGGCTGAATGCCCTGCGCGCGCCAATTCTCCTGCCCGGTGGGGCCGCCGTGCAGATAGGGCGTGCTCATATAGGCGGTGCGGCCTTGCGGGCTGCCATCCTGGGTGATCTTGATGCCTTGCAGCTTCAGCCGGCCCTGCCATTGCCCGAAGGCATAGGCCGGCCTGCCCAGCCATTTCGGCATATCAACAAAGCTGGGCAGCGCCACCACATCGAGCACGAGGCGCCCTTGCGCGGCCGCGGCCTGCAGCAGATCGAGATCAGCAAGGCTGGTGAAGCCATCATTGGCCAGCGTGTAGCCGTTCCTGGCATAAAGCTGCTGCACGGCGGCGAGATTCTGCAGCCGCTGTTCACGCGGTGGCGGTTTCAGCGCCGGGCCAGCCAGCATCAGCGCGCTTTCCCAGATCTGGCCGTTGGGCGTGCGGCCATCGGCTTCGCGGTTGATCAGGCCGCCTTCGGGGGCCTTCGTTTCGGGCGTGACGCCGATCGCTGCCAGCCCGGCCGAGTTCAGCACAGCACCATGGCCCGAAACATGCATCACCAGCACCGGCCGATCCGGGAAGCGCGCATCGAGATCGCGGCGGGTCAGGTCGCGCTTTTCGGCCAGCAGGCTGGCGTCATAGCCCCACCCCACCAGCCATTCATTGGGCGCGATCTTCAGCGTCGCCTCGCCAGCGGCCAGCTTGCCGACCAGATCGGCAATGCTGGCGACGGTGCCCACAGGCGCACCCGACACATTCACCCGCCGCGCCAGATCAACCGCCATGGCGAGGTGGCTGTGCGCATCGATCAAGCCGGGCAGCAACGTGCGGCCCTTCAGATCCAGCCGCTGCATTTCCGCACCGGCGATCCGCTGCGCCTGCGCCAGCGGTCCGGCAAAGGCGATCCTGCCGCCTTCTACGACCACCGCCGCCACCGTGTGCGGCCTGTCCCCCACCATGGTCAGGATCGGGCCGCCGTGGATCAGCAGATCGGCGGCGCTGGCTGGGCTGGCCAGCGCCACAATGCAGCCCAGGCCAATGCGGCAGCTGATCATATTCCCCCCAACTATCTGTATTAGACGTGTTACACAGTGTGTTTGCACGGGAATCCTTCGCCACGCAAGACGCTGCCGGCCACGGCAAACAGTTTGGCTCCCGTTCAGCTCCCCCCCCTGATATGGTGAGGTGATGAGACTGATTCTGTTCACAGCCGCACTGATTGCCGCCCCTGCCTTTGCGCAAGGCACGCCGCTTCGCGTGGATATCAACGCTGGACTGATGCAGCCGATGCCGATCGCCGTGCCCGCCTTTGCCCCCGGCAATGGCGCCAGCACCGAAGCCGGTACCACCACGCAGATTGGCGAGCGCGCGGCGCAGGTCATTGCCAATGATTTGAAATCCTCAGGTCTGTTCCGACCACTCGATCCCGCAGCCTACACAACCACGGTGGGCATTGATGATGTGCTGAAACCGGATTTTCCGGCCTGGCGCACGATTGCCGCGCAGGCGCTGGTAACGGGCACGGTGACGGCCAATCCGGATGGCGGGATCACGCTGGCCTGTTATGCCTATGATGTGTTTGCCGGCGCCGAAATCGCGCGGCAAGGGTTCGTGACCACGGCGGCCGGTTGGCGCCGCGCCGCGCACAAATGCGCCGATCTCGTCTATTCACGCCTCACCGGAGAAAGCGGCTATTTCGACAGCCGCATTGTTTATGTGAGCGAGACAGGTTCACGCACCAAACGCATCAAGCGGCTCGCCATCATGGATCAGGACGGCGCCGGCCACCGCTTCCTCACTTCCGGTCAGAACCTGGTGCTCACGCCGCGCTTTGCGCCGGGGCAGCAGACCATCACCTACATGAGTTTCGAGAATAACCGCCCGCGCGTGTGGATCTACACGCTGGGCAGTGGCCGGCAGGAAGCGGTGGGCCAGTTTTCCGCGATGACCTTCGCGCCGCGCTTCTCGCCCGACGGGCAGAACCTGGTGTTTTCCATGGCGGTGGGCGGCAACACCGATATCTATCGCTTCAACCTTGCCACCCGCAGCACGACGCGCCTCACCAGCGGACCGGGGATCGACACCTCGCCCAGCTATTCGCCCGATGGCACGAAGATCGTGTTTGAAAGCGATCGCGGCGGTTCGCAGCAACTCTATGTGATGAACGCCGATGGCAGCGGCCAGAGCCGGATCAGCTTTGGGGAAGGCCGCTCCGCCAGCCCGGTTTGGAGCCCGCGCGGCGATTATATCGCCTTCACCCGCATGGGCGGCGGCCGTTTCGGCGTTGGCGTCATGCGCCCCGATGGCTCTGGCGAACGACTGCTGACCAACGGCTTTCAGGATGAAAGTCCGGCCTGGTCCCCCAATGGCCGCGTTATCCTGTTTGCCCGCGGCGACAGGTCGGGTCGTTCGGGCTTGTGGTCCGTCGATATTTCCGGTTTGAATGAACGCCGTATCGCGACCCCGCTGGATGCATCTGATCCGGCATGGTCGCCCTTGTTACCCTGACAGTTGGAAGAGGAGCCCCCAAATGACCCGCCACCTGCCCAAATTGCCCCTGCTGGCGCTTGTTCTGCTTGCTGCCGCCTGCGCGCCCAAGAAGCCGCCGGCCGAATTGCAGGCTCCGCCGGCCACCGCCCGTCCCGAAGCGCCGGCACCGGCACCGACGGATCGGCCAGCCTCCGTTGAAACGGGTGCCAGCAACATCGTGCCCGGCAGCCAGGATGATCTGCGCGCCCAGGCTGGCGGCGACACGGTGCTGTTTGCCTATGACAGTTATGAACTGGATGGCGAGGCCCGCGCCACGTTGCTGAAGCACGCGACCTGGCTGCGCGCCAATCCGAACGTGCGCGTGACGCTGGAAGGCCATTGCGACGAACGCGGCACCCGCGAATATAACCTCGCGCTGGGTGATCGCCGCGCCAATTCGGCGAAGAATTTCCTCGCGTCTCAGGGGGTCGACGTGGCCCGGCTCAGCACCATTTCCTATGGCAAGGAAAAGCCGGCCGTCGATGGCGCCGATGAAGCCGCCTATGCGCAGAATCGCCGCGCCGTGACCATGGTGATGAGCCGCTAAGGCCCCTTCCCCCGTCACCGTTTAATCGTTTACAGGCGTGCCCATGCGGATCATCCACATGGGCACGCCTTTTTTCGCCGTTCCGGCGCTCGATGCGCTGGCGGCGGCCGGGCACGAGATCATCGCCGTCTATACCCGCGCGCCCAAGCCGGCCGGGCGCGGCAAGCAGTTGCAGATGAGCCCGGTCCACGCCCGCGCCGACGCGCTGGGCATTCCGGTCTTCACCCCCCGCAGCTTCCGTGATCCGGCGGCGGTGGCGCAGTTCCTCGAAATCGCGCAGGGATGCGATGTCGCCGTGGTCGCTGCCTATGGCCTGATCCTGCCGCGCGCCGTGCTCGACGCACCGCGCTTGGGCTGCCTCAACATCCACGGTTCGCTGCTGCCACGCTGGCGCGGGGCGGCGCCGATCCAGCGCGCGGTGCTGGCCGGCGATGCCATCACCGGCGTGACCATCATGCAGATGGAGGAAGGGCTGGATACCGGCCCGATGCTGGCCACGGTGGAGACGCCCATCGACGCCAAGACCAGCGGCGATCTGTTTGCCGAACTGGCGCAGTTGGGCGCTGAATTGTTGATCGACGTGCTGGCCAATCCGCGCGCGGCCGTGCCGCAGCCGGAAGACGGCGTCACGCTCGCCCCGCGCATCGACAAGGCCGAAGCGCATCTCGATACCAGCCTGCCCGCTCTGCAACTGGAACGGCAGGTGCGCGGCTTCAATCCGGCGCCAGGGGCCTGGATCGATATTGCCGGTGAACGGGTGAAGATCCTTGCCGCCAGCGTCGAGCCCGCCCCGGCCGCGCCCGGCATCACCGTCGATGATCGGCTTGGGCTGGGCACGGGCGATGGCGTGTTGAGGCCCACGCTTGTTCAGCGCGCTGGCAAACCGGCCATGCCGGTCAAGGCCCTGCTCAACGGTTGGCGCGTTCCGGCCGGCTCAACGCTTGCATGACCCGTTTCCGTTTCACCGTGGAATATGATGGCCGGCCCTATTTGGGCTGGCAGCGGCAGGATCATGGCCCATCGGTGCAGGCCGCCATCGAGGAGGCGATCTTGCAGGTGACGGGCGAGACGGTGGACGTTCATGCGTCGGGCCGTACCGATGCCGGCGTCCACGCCCGCGCCATGCCCGCCCATGCCGATATCACAAAATCCCTCACACCGTTCCGCCTGATGGAGGCGATCAACGCCCGGTTGAAGCCGCAGCCGGTGGCCATTATCGATTGCGCGCAAGCCCCCAATTGGCACGCCCGCTTCGATTGCACCGGGCGGCGCTATCACTATCGCATCATCAATCGCCGCGCGCCGCTCAGCTTTGATGCGGGGCTGGCCTGGCGGGTGCCAACCACGCTGGATGTGCAGGCTATGCACGCGGCAGCCCAGATACTGGTTGGCCAGCATGATTTCACCACCTTTCGTTCTGCCAAGTGCCAGGCCAAATCACCGCTGCGCACGCTCGATCGGCTGGAGGTGACGCGCATGGGGGAAGAGGTGCATATCTTCGCCGCGGCCCGCAGTTTCCTGCATCATCAGGTGCGTTCCATGGTGGGCTGCCTGAAACTGGTGGGGGAAGCCAAGTGGAGCGCCGATGATCTTGCCGCCGCGCTCGCCGCCCGTGATCGCGATGCGCTGGGACTGAACGCGCCGCCCGATGGCCTGTATTTCATCGGCGCCAGCTACCCCGAACTGTCGGTAGGCTTTACAACTGACTAAAGTTTCTCGCTTGCCGATTGGGTGGATTCAGCCACTTGCCGGCAATCCACAAATTGGCACGCTAATTGCAAGATTGGTGTTGGATCGCCACCGAAGAAGCACAACATGCCCCAAGGGCCACATCTTGCACACAGCCAAACTGGCCAGCGCGGCAAGCGTCTCTGGCTCTGGATGGGGCTGTCACTCGGAACCGCCGGCGGATTGCTGGCAGGCTGGCTGATTTCTGGCTGAGGCCAGTTACCGCCAGCCAAGTGCCTCCGCCATGATGTGGAAGATCAGATTCTGCTCCATCACGCCGCGCACCAGATCGGCGCGCGGGCCTTCGGCAAACAGCGCCACATCCTCACCGCCATGGCTTTCGCTGCCGGTGCCATAGGTCTTGTTGGCGAGATAATTGGGATCCGTGGGTGGCAGCGTGCGGGACAGGCCGCGGCTCACGAAAGGCCCGTTGGCATAAGTCAGCGTCGTCATCGGCTGGCCGCGATCATCCAGCGCATAGCCTTCGGGGCTCAGGCCACCATCGCCTTCGCCACCGCCCTTGGGTGGCTTGATATAGCCCAATATGTCATTCCCACGCTCCGGGTAGCCGGCGATGGTCAGCACATGGCTGTGATCGGCGGTGACCAGCACCAGCGTCTCATCCAGGTTCACGGACTTCAGCACCTCGGCCACGGTGGCGCTGAACATCTGCGCTTCCTTCAGCGCCCGATACGGGTTGCTGGCGTGGTGGGCATGATCGATGCGGCCGCCTTCGATCATCAGATAATAGCCCTTGCCACCGCGGGCCGCCTTGCCGGCGTCCAGCTTGGCCAGCGCAAAGCGCGCCAATTCCGGCAGGCTGGGCTCGGCCTCGTCCTTGCGGTCATGCTCAAAGCTCAGGTGATCGGGCGTAAACAGGCCTAAAACCGGGCCAGCGTTGCGGCTGTTCAATGCCCGAAGCCCCTTGGAATCAGCAACAAACTGGCCCTGCGGCCAGGCCTTCTGCCAATCTTCCACCAGGTTGCGGCCATCATCGCGTTGGCCGCCCTTGCCCAGCGGCAGGAAGCGCGCAAGGCCGCCGCCCAGCACAACGTCCAGCCCGCCCTTGAAACCCACCAGCTGCGTGGCGAGATCGGCACAACCGGACGCGCGATCGGCGGCAGGATAGGCGCGATCTGCGCCTTCCCAATCGCGGAACGGCACATGGCCATAAACCGCGGCCGGCGTCGCATGGGTGATGCGGGTGGTGGTAACAACGCCCACGCCCATCCCCTGCCCCTTGGCGATCTCGGCCAGGGTGCGCGGCAGTTTATCCGGCGTCTTGCAGGCCTCCACGCCCTGATCGGCGCCCATGTTGATGGTGCCAATGCGGGTTTTCACGCCGGTGTTGAAGCTGCTGGCGGTGCCGGCACTGTCCGGCACCTGGGCATTGGTGTTGTAGGTCTTGATCAGGGCGGTGCTGGCCATCTTGTCCCAGGCCAGGTTGTTCTCCTCGCCGGTGGACGGCGCGCGGCCATCGATGGGATGCTGGCCATCAAAGATGCGCGCGGCGGTGAGCGTGGAGATGCCCATCCCGTCACCAACCATCAGGATGACATTCTTCGCCCGCTTCGGCCGATTCACCACTTTCAGGCGGGCATCAAGTGCGGCGCGGCCATCGGTCCACCAACTGTCCTTCACCGGCGTATCGAGCACCGGGGCAGCTGAAACAGAGGTGGCCAGCAGGCCAGCCATAAGCATTGCGCGCATCATCATGTCGTTTTCCCCTGCCCAAAAATCATTGCAGCACCGACGTTACAGCAATTTGATATCGCGCAGCCGTTCCAGCAGATAATCGTTCGCGGTGATCGGCGGCTCCTCTTGCGGCCCGCCGGGCAGCGCGGTGATCAGATAATCCGGCCGGAAATGCAGGAAGAACGGCGTTGAATAACGCGCCACGCCCATGCGTTCCGGTGCCGGATTGACAACACGGTGCGTGGTCGACGGCAGGCGATGCCCGGTCAGCCGTTGCAGCATGTCACCCACATTGCACACCAGGCTGCCGGCCGGCGCATCGATGAACCGCCACTCGCCATTCTTGTCGAGCAATTGCAGCCCGGCTTCCTCGGCACCCAGCAGCAGCGTGATGACATTGATATCCTCGTGCGCGCCGGCGCGGATGGCCCCAGCGGTTTCCGGGGGTACCGGCGGATAATGCAGCAGGCGCAGGATCGAGTTTCCATCGCGCACCGGATCGGCGAAGAACTCCGTGTCCAGCCCAAGGTGCACGGCAATGGCGCGCAGCAGGGTGGCGCCCGTCTTGTCGAGCGCGTCGAACAATGCCCACACCGCATCGTGGAAATCAGGGATTTCACTGGGCCACAGGTTCGGCGGCATTACGCTGGCATAAGCATGGCCGGGCGGCAGTTCGCGGCCCACATGCCAGAATTCCTTCAGATCGGCCTTGGCGTGGCCCTTGGCCGCCTCCACCCCGAACGGCGTCAACCCGCGCTGGCCGCCGCCGCCGGGCACGACGTACTGGCGCTTCACCTCCTCCGGCAGCGCAAAGAACGCCTTGGTGGCGGCATTGGCTTTATCGATCAGTCCCTGATCGATGCCGTGATCGGACACCACGGCAAAACCGGTGCGGGCAAACGCATCGCCAAAACCAGCAGCAGCGGCAGCCAGATCGGTGTGCACCAGCGAAAGCGGAATCGGCTTGATGTCGGCAGCAAGTGTCATGTCCGCCCTTTGCCCCGGATTCTGGTCGTCTGCCAGTCCCCTTGAATGCGGATCGTCCCGGTTGACCAATGGCCGCAAGGCCCATCCGGCGCGCATTGCCGCGGTTGATGTGTGCGTGGCGCAGAACAACTCGGCTGCGGCGAAAGCCCGGGAAGAACGCTTGGCCCAAGAGGGTGCGCCCGGCGCCTGTACCGCCAATGGCGAAGTGGCAGTTGGGTGATCTCGCCGGCGCTGACCTTCACGGAAACCGTGACTTGCGACAGTGATCAGCACAACAGTTCACTTCTGTCTGCCTCGCAAATGACCACGCGGTTGAATGACCGCCTTTCAGCCCGCATATGGTTCCAGATCGACAATGAAAACAATCAGAAGCTGGGCCGCGAGAACGACGATACTGTTATATTCGTTAAGCCGGTCTATAATTCGTGACCCACAGTTGACCGCCGGCTGCGGCATATTCAAACTGTTGTTACC
>JAIXPM010000149.1 GCA_027486275.1 Sphingomonadales bacterium
ACCATGTCCGACTGCACGTCGCCGTCGTAATTCTTGCAGGCCCAGACGAACTTGCCCGACCATTTCAGGGCGGAGGCGACCAGATCGTCGATCAGGCGATGTTCGTAAACGATGCCGGCCTTGCGATACTGGGCCTTGAAATCATTGGTGTAAACTTCTTCGAACAGATCCTTGAAGCGGCCGTCATAGGCCTTCAGGATGGTGTTCTTCGTCGAAAGATAGACCGGCCAGCCGCGATCGAGGCCATAGTTCAGGCAGGCGCGGGCGAAATCGCGGATGCTGTCGTCGAGGTTGTACATGCCCATGGCGACGCCCGACGACGGGAATTCGAACACTTCTTCCTCGATCACGCTCGAACCATCCTGCGCTTCCCAGCGCATGGTCAGCTTGCCGGGGCCGGGCACCTTGAAATCGGTGGCGCGATACTGATCGCCAAAGGCATGGCGGCCAATGACGATCGGATCGGTCCAGCCCGGCACGAGGCGCGGCACGGACTTGATGACGATGGGCTCGCGGAACACCACGCCGCCCAGGATGTTGCGGATGGTGCCGTTGGGCGATTTCCACATCCGCTTCAGCCCGAATTCCTTCACGCGGGCTTCGTCGGGCGTGATGGTGGCGCATTTCACGCCAACGCCGAACTCCTTGATCGCATTGGCGGAATCAACCGTGATCTTATCGTTGCTATCATCCCGGCTTTCCATGCCGAGGTCGAAATAGCGAAGATCGATGTCGAGATAGGGCAGGATCAGCTGCTCGCGGATCCATTGCCAGATGATGCGGGTCATCTCGTCGCCGTCGAGCTCGACAACGGGGTTTTCGACCTTGATCTTCGGCATCTTGTACTTCCTGCGTTGTGCGACGGTTTGTAGCAGCCGTTCTAGGGGCTGGCGGGCGGGCCGGTCAATGGTGTCAGGCCCTGTTTTGTCCAAGCTTTTCCGACAGGGTCGCCAGATTTTCCAGCGGTTCGGCAAGCGCAGCCAAATGCGGCGGGCCAAAGCCGGCGGCACTGATATGGGCGAGCAACGCCGTGAGCGGATCCCAATAGCCGTTGCCGCCCAGCAGCCAGATCGGCTTGTCGTGAATGCCCAATTCCCGCCAGGTCAGGCTTTCGAAGAATTCGTCGAGGGTGCCGATGCTGCCGGGCAGGGCGATGATGGCATCAGAAAGCCGGTGCATCAGCGCCTTGCGCTCGTGCAGTGTCTCCACAACGTGCAGTTCATCAAGCCCGTCTTGGGCGATTTCGGTGGTCATCAACAGGCGCGGGATGATGCCGATCACGCGGCCGCCACCTTCCTTGCAGGCCCGCGCCGCCATGCCCATCAGCCCGACGCGGCCGCCGCCGTAGACAAGGGTGACGCCGTGTTCGGCACAGAGCCGGCCAAGGCCCGCAGCCAGTTCGGCATGGGCAGGATCATGGCCGGGGCGGGAACCACAGAACAGCAGCAGGGATTGGATCATCGCCGCCCTGTGACGCATCGACGGGCGGTGCGCAATGCGCGATCAATTGCCAAGCGGCGTATGACGGGGCTAAAGCAGCAGGCATGACTGATCCCAACAAGAAACTGACGCTTGAAGAGCTTGAGGCCGAGCTGAACGCGTTGAAGGTAACGCCGGACGCGGAACCGCAACTGCCGTCTGCGCCGCCGCCGCCACCTGAAGTGCCGGCCGGCCCACTGCCGCTGGTGCCGGGCGAGAGCGCCAAATATCGCTTGCCTGACATGCATCCGGAAGGCCGTAAGTTTCTGGGGATCGCGCTGGCCGCTGTGCTGTTCAGCGGGCTGGTGCTGGAATGGACGGCGCTCAGCTTCGTTCTGCTTGGCATTGCGATCTGGGTGGCCGCTTTTTTCCGCGATCCGGTGCGGGTGACGCCGATTGGCGAGAATTTGATCGTATCGCCGGCCGATGGACTGGTCAGCCTGATCACAAACGTTGAAGTGCCGCGCCAGTTGCTGGGTGAAGGCGGGCTGGGCGAAGGACTGGTGACGCGGGTGACGGTGTTCATGAACGTGTTTGATGTGCATGTGAATCGCGCGCCGATCGCCGGGCGGCTGACGCGCATCGTTTATGTGCCGGGCAAGTTCCTCAATGCCGATCTCGACAAGGCCAGCGAGGAAAATGAGCGGCAGTATTTCGTCATGGAAGACACCAGTGGTGTGCGGGTGGCCTTCACCCAGATCGCCGGCCTCGTGGCGCGGCGGATCATGAAGTGGGTGGATGTGGGCCAGGCGCTGAAGGTGGGTGAACGCTTTGGTCTGATTCGTTTCGGCAGCCGGGTCGATGTGTTCCTGCCGGCCGGTTATGTGCCCGCCGTTGCCGTGGGCCAGCGTGCCATTGCCGGCGAAACTGTGCTGGCGGTGAGGGGTGCGCCGTTGATGCAGAGCGCGCAGGCGCAATGACGCGGCCTGCCTGCTGATGCGGAAGCAATGATCGACCGCGATCCCCCACGGCGCAGCGGTATTCCGCTGCGCGCTGTTGTGCCCAATGCCGTGACTGTGCTGGCCTTGTGTTGCGGGCTGACCGGGGTGCGTTTTGCCATTGGCGGCGAATGGGAAAAGGCCGTGGTTGCGGTACTGCTGGCTGGTGTGCTCGATGGCATCGATGGCCGTATTGCCCGATTGCTGAAGGGCTCCAGCCGCTTTGGTGCCGAACTGGATTCGCTGTCCGACGTGACAGCCTTTGGCGTGGCGCCGACACTGATCCTGTATCTGTGGGCCTTGCAGCATCTGCCAGGCCGTCTGGGATGGGTGATTGCGCTGGCCAATGCCATTGCCTGTGCGCTGCGGCTGGCGCGGTTCAATGCCCAGATCGACGCCGCCGAACAGCCGCACAAGAAACACGGTTACCTGACGGGGATTCCGGCACCGGCAGGTGCGGGCCTGACGCTGGCGCCGCTTTATGTGCATTTCTGGCTGGCGCCGTCGGTGCTTGATGATCTTCAGGCGCGCGCGGCCGTGGTTGCGGTCACCTCGCTCACCGTGGCCTTCCTGATGGTATCAAACCTGCCTAGCTATGGCTGGGGGTCGCTGCGGCTGCGGCCTTCTTGGCGCCTGCCGGCGCTGGCCGCTATCGGTTTGCTGGCCGGCGCCTTGTTCACCAATCCGTGGCCAACGCTTGCCATCATCACCATCGCCTATGCTGCATCGGTGCCAATGGCGATCAACTCCTATGCCCGGGTGAAGGCCCGGGCCGGGCGAACGATCGAGGACCGCACCAACAGTGCCGACGATGGCATCCAGCCACCGCCCTGAACCGGCTGCCCGCGCAGGGCATCAACCAGTGCAAACCTGGCATCGCCCAGCATCAGGCCAACCAGGGCCCAGGCGGCCACACAGGCCAGCAACATCAACAGCATCGTCATCGTGTCATCCCCTTGCCGGCTGCGAATCGCAACCTTGTTCCGTGTCTGTTCCCCAGTTTATGTTCCC
Source organism: Sphingomonadales bacterium (assembly GCA_027486275.1). The sequence continues at coordinate 3,429 of JAIXPM010000149.1, forward strand.
ATAATGTTCTTATCGTCAAGCCCCCCTTTTCGCGCTGCGGCGGCGGGGCTATGAACAATTCGCAAGGTGCAGCGGCCGGGGAGGCGCGCGGCATGAGAAAATATGGGGAGGATTCGCATGTCGGGCACGATGCAGGATTGGCCGCTGCTGGTGAGCAAGCTGATCGATCACGCGGCGATTTATCATGGTCAGCGCGAGATCGTGTCGCTGAGCTGCGAAGGGCCCAAGCATCGCACCAACTGGGC
>JAIXPM010000386.1 GCA_027486275.1 Sphingomonadales bacterium
CGCGTGGGCGAGCGCGTGCGCGCCTGGATCATGAAGGTGGAGCGCCAGAACCGTGGGCCCCAGATTTTCCTGAGCCGTGCACACCCTGAATTCATGAAGAAGCTCTTCGCGCAGGAAGTGCCCGAAATCTACGACGGGATCATCGAGATCAAGGCCGCCGCCCGCGATCCGGGCAGCCGCGCCAAGATCGGCGTGATCAGCCATGACTCCAGCATCGATCCGGTCGGCGCCTGCGTCGGCATGAAGGGTAGCCGCGTGCAGGCGGTGGTGCAGGAATTGCAGGGCGAAAAGATCGACATCATCCCGTGGAGCGAAGACACCGCGACCTTCGTGGTCAACGCGCTCCAGCCCGCCACGGTCAGCCGCGTCGTGCTCGACGAGGATGACGGGCGCATCGAAGTGGTGGTGCCGGACGAACAGCTCAGCCTCGCGATCGGCCGTCGCGGCCAGAACGTGCGTCTGGCAAGCCAGCTGACCGGTCACCAAATCGACATCATGACCGAGGAAGAAGCCTCGGAGAAGCGCTCGAAGGAATTCGCCGAGCGCTCGAAGATGTTCGAGGAAGAACTCGACGTCGATGAAACGCTTTCGCAGCTGCTGGTGGCCGAAGGCTTCGCCGAGCTCGAGGAAGTCGCCTATGTCGATCTGGCCGAACTCGCCAGCATCGAAGGCTTCGACGACGAACTGGCCGAGGAACTCCAGAGCCGCGCGCTTGAAGCGCTCGAACGGCAGGAAGAGGCGCACCGCCTCGTTCGCCGCGAACTTGGCGTCGAAGATGCGCTGGCCGAAATTCCGCACCTTACCGAAGCGATGCTGGTCACGCTCGGCAAGGCCGGGATCAAGACCCTTGATGATCTCGCCGATCTTGCGACCGACGAACTGATCGCCAAGAAGCGCGAGGCGCCGCGTCGTCGCAACAATGCCGATGGCCCGCCGCAGCGGCGTCCGCAGCGCGAAAGCGACAAGGGCGGCGTGCTCGGCGAATATGGCCTCAGCGAAGAGCAGGGCAACGAGATCATCATGGCCGCGCGTGCGCACTGGTTCGAAGACGAAGTAACGTCCGAGCCGACCGAGGAGGCCGCCCATGCGGACTCCAACCAATGAGCGCCTGACGTCCGACATCGACGGGCCTGACCTTCCGGCAACCGCCGGGAGCGAGCGGCGCTGTATCCTCTCCGGGGAGCATGACGCGCGCGATGTGCTCGTGCGGTTGGCGATTTCGCCTGACGGCCTTGTGCTGCCCGATCCGGCGGCCAAGGCCCCCGGCCGCGGCGCGTGGATCGGTGTGAGCCGCACGCAGCTGGAAACAGCGATCGCCGACGGCCAGCTCAAGCGGGCTCTGCTGCGCGCTTTCAAGGGCGCCGTGCTGACCATTCCGGCCGATCTCGCCGAGCGGGTCGAAGCGGGTCTGGCGCGGCATCTGGGCGACCGGCTTGGGTTGGAACTGCGCTCTGGTAACATCGTGCTGGGCTCCGCCCGGATCGAGGAACAAGCGCGCAGCGGGCGGCTGGCTGCGCTGATGCACGCTTCCGACAGCAGCGAGGATGGCCGGCGCAAGCTTGATCAGGCCTGGCGCGTTGGGCGCGAGGTCGAAGGTTCTGGCGAGCGCGGCGAAGTCTTGCCTCTAGACCGCACAGCACTGTCTGTGGCATTGGGCCGCGACAATGTCGTCCACCTGGGCGTTGCCGGCCATGCTGGCGACATGCGCGCCGCAAAGCGGGTGCTGCAGGCGGCCTCCCGGCTTATGCGCTTTGTCGCAAGCGATGTGTCTGGCGACCTCTCGCCCGGCTGCGCAGCAGGCGTGATGGACAATTCCGGCCGGGATACGCCCGGCCACAGCGATCGGCCCACGGCTGGCCGTTCGGCACATGATGAATACGTGAAGGATTGACGAGCGATAATGAGCGACGACAACGACAACCAGCGCACCCGCAAACCTCTGGGCCTCAAGCGCTCGGTCGATGCGGGCGAGGTCAAGCAGACCTTCAGCCATGGCCGCACCAACAAGGTGGTGGTCGAGGTGAAGCGCCGCCGCGTGCTCGGCAAGCCCGGTAGCGAACCGGTCGCAGCCCCGCCGCCGCCGCCCGCCCCGCCGCCCCAGGCTCCGGCCGCGCCTGTTGTGGCAACGCCGGCCCCCGCGCCGCGCCCTGCACGCTCGGCTCCGGCTGGCGAGACCCCTCAGGAACGCGTCAAGCGGCTCCAGCTCGAGGCCGAGGAAGAGCGGCTGCGGATGAACGAGGAAGCGCGCAAGCGTGACGAAGCCGAAGCCCGCGAGCGCGAGGAAGCCGAACGCCGCCGCGCCGACGATAACCGCCGCGCCGAGGAAGAAGCCGAAAAGCAGCGCGCTGCCGATACTGCTGCGCCTGCGCCGGCTGACGAAGCCGCTGCGCCTGCCGCTGATGCTACGCCCGCCGCCGCCGAAACGGAAGCCGCTGCTCCGGCAGCCAAGACCGATGCAGCTCCGGCCGCACGCCGCTTTACTCCGGTCGAACGGCCCGAGGCCAAGCGCCCCGAGCTCAAGTCCAAGAAGAAGGACGAAAAGCGCGCCGCGCCTATCGATGAAGGAAAGGACAACCGCCGTTCGGGCAAGCTGACCGTCACTCGCGCATTGAATGAGGACGAAGGCCGCCGTGCGCGCAGCCTCGCCGCCTTGAAGCGCGCCCGTGAAAAGGAACGCCGCGGCCAGGGCGGCCCGTCCAAACCGCGCGAAAAGCAGGTGCGCGACGTGGTCGTGCCCGAAGCGATAACCGTGAGCGAACTTGCCAACCGCATGGCCGAAAAGGGCGCGGATCTGGTGAAGGCGCTGTTCAACATGGGCATGATGGTCACCGTCAACCAGACCATCGACCAGGATACCGCTGAACTGCTGGTCGAGGAGTTTGGCCACAACATCACTCGCGTTTCCGCGAGCGATGTCGATATCGACACCAGCGAGGATGCCGATCCGGAAGAAACCCTGCTGCCGCGTCCGCCGGTGGTGACGATCATGGGCCATGTCGATCACGGCAAGACCAGCCTGCTCGACGCCCTGCGCGGAACTGACGTGGTGAAGGGCGAAGCTGGCGGGATTACCCAGCACATCGGTGCCTATCAGATCACCACCAAGGGCGGCGACAAGATCACCTTCCTCGACACCCCGGGCCACGCGGCCTTCACCGAAATGCGGATGCGCGGCGCGAATGTCACCGACATCGTCATTCTGGTGGTTGCGGGCGACGACGGGCTGATGCCGCAGACGATCGAGGCGATCAATCACACCAAGGCCGCCGGCGTGCCGATGATTGTGGCGATCACCAAGTCGGACAAGCCTGAATACAACCCGCAGAAGATCCGCGAACGTCTGCTCGAACACGAAATCGTGGTCGAAGCGATGAGCGGCGACGTGCAGGATGTCGAAGTGTCGGCCAAGACCGGCGCAGGGCTCGACAAGCTGATCGAGGCGATCGGGCTTCAGGCCGAACTGCTCGAGCTGAAGGCGCGGCCTGACCGCGATGCCGAGGCAACCGTGATCGAAGCGCAGCTCGACAAGGGCCGCGGTCCGGTCGCGACGGTACTGGTCACCCGCGGCACGCTGAAGCGCGGCGATACATTCGTGGTCGGCACGCAGAGCGGCAAGGTGCGCGCGATCGTCGACGACAAGGGGCAACAGCTCAAGGAAGCTGGCCCCTCAATGCCGGTCGAAGTGCTCGGGCTTGGCGGCGTGCCGTCAGCTGGTGACAACCTCACCGTGGTCGAAAACGAACAGCGTGCCCGCGAAGTTGCCAAGTATCGTCAGGAAATCGCTACGGAAAAGCGCACCGCGCTGGCCCCGACCAATTTCGATACAATGTTCAACAACCTCGCCTCCAGCGTCATCGAATTCCCGGTGGTGGTGAAGGCCGACGTGCAAGGCTCGGTCGAAGCGATCGTCAACGCGCTCCACAACCTGTCGAACGACGAGATCAAGGTGCGCGTGCTCAATGCAGGCGTAGGTGCGATCACGGAAAGCGACGTGCTGCTGGCAGCGGCCTCGAAGGCGCCGATCATCGGCTTCAACGTGCGTCCCAATGCCAAGGCGCGCGACCTGGTGAAGCGCGACGGGGTGCGGATGATGTATTACGATGTCATCTATCACCTCACCGACGAGATCGCCAAGGAGATGGCGGGCGAGCTCGGGCCGGAGCGGATCGAAACCGTGGTCGGCCGTGCCGAAGTCAAGCAGGTGTTCCCGGCGGGCAAGAAGGACAAGGCGGCTGGTCTGCTGGTTCTGGAAGGCGCGATCCGCAAGGGCCTGTTTGCTCGTCTTACCCGTCAGGATGTCATCGTTTCGGCGACCAAGATCCAGTCGCTGCGGCGCTTCAAGGACGATGTCGACGAAGTGCGCACCGGTCTGGAATGCGGCGTGGTGCTCGAGGATACCAATGACATCAAGCCGGGCGATATGCTCGAAGTCTTCTCGGTCGAGGAGCGTGAGCGGACGCTGTGAGCCTGAACGACACGCACTATCCAGACGATGCCGGGCAGTCGCCGCACACGGCACTGCTCGGCTCGGAATTCGTGAGCTGGGACGAAGCCGCCCAGACCGTCACCATGCGTTTCACTGTGAAGCGCGAGATGACCACCTGGCGCGGCGGCGTGCAGGGAGGCTTGGTTGCGGGCTATCTCGATGATGTGATGGGCTATGCCTATGTCGCGTCGACGGGCGGCGAGATGGCGCCGCTCAATCTCGATCTGACCATGAGCCTCATTCGCTTGATCCCCGAAGGTCCGCTGATCGGCAAGGGGCGGGTGGTGAAGGCGGGCAAGCGCGTGATCTTTCTCGAAGGCGAATTGCTGGCCGAGGACGGCACGCTCCACGCCCGCGCGACTTCGACCGCGATCCCAACGCCGCGTCCGACGCCCACCACAACGGGGATGGGCTGAACCATGACCAAGGCGCCCCACACGCCCGAACAGCAGTCAGTGCGCGTCCTCAAAGTCGGCGAGCGGGTGCGGCATATTCTGTCGGAACTGCTCGCGCGCGGCGAGGTGCATGATGACATCGTCAGCGCAACGGCCATCTCGGTGACCGAGGTGCGCATGACCCCCGATCTGCGCAACGCGACGGCCTATATCAAGCCGCTGCTCGGCGCGGGCGAGGACGATGTCGTCCACGCATTGCGCCAGAACACGGCGTTCCTCCAGCGCGAGGTCGCCCAGCGGTTGGGGCTTAAATTCGCGCCGAAGCTGCGGTTCCGCAAGGATGAAAGCTTTGCCGAGGCCGACCGGATCGAGGCGCTGTTGCGCGATCCCAAGGTCGCCCGCGATCTTGATGAGGACGAGGAAGAATAACCTCCCTCAGCGCGGCAGCATCCGCGCCTTCAGAGTTATGTCGACCTTGTTGCCCACCACAAGCTGATAGCTTTTCATGCCGTATTGCCGCCGGTCGATCGTGGTGGTGCCGGTAAAGCTGACAGGCTTGCCCACTTCCGCCAGCGGATCGGCGTCGAAGGTCACGGCGAGCGTTTGCGGCTTTGTCACCCCGCGCGCCGTCAGCTCGCCGCTGACAGTGCCTCGCGTCGCGCTTGAGAGTTTCAGCGAACGCCCGACAAAGCGGACCGTGGGATATTTCTCCACCCAGAAGAACTTGTCTCCGCGGAGCCGGGCGAGCGTGACGTTGTCCGGCGCTTCGATCGCGGTGGCATCGAAGGTCACATCGATCACTGCACGTTCGGGCGCGCCGGGCACGATTGTCACCGCGCCCTGCATCCGCGGGAAGCGTGCCGTCTTGCTGGCAAGGCCGAAGAACGGCACCTTGGCCGAGACATTGCTGGCCGAGGAATCGAGCACATAGCGCTGCGGCGCGCCGATATTGGCAAGCGCGAACACTGCCAGCACAGGCAGCAGGATCAGTCGCAGGCGGGTCATCGGGCTGGTCATCATGGGTCCTTATACGCTTCAACCGGGCAAAAGGTTCAACCCCCGCCTCGCCCCGCGCGGGCTGAGCCGTTAGGCAGAGGCGATGGCCAAGCTCTATTTCTACTATGCCAGCATGAACGCCGGCAAATCCTCGCACCTGTTGCAGGCCGATTTCAATTATCGCGAACGCGGCATGCGCACGATGCTGTGGACCGCCGCGCTCGACAGCCGGTCGGAAGGGCTGGTCAAGAGCCGGATTGGGCTGGAAAGCGAGGCACACCGGTTCCATCCCGACACTGATCTGTGGGCCAATGTCAGCGCCGTCCATGCCGGAACGCCGCTCGATTGCGTTCTGGTAGATGAGGCGCAGTTTCTGACACCTGAACAGGTATGGCAATTGGCGCGGCTGGCAGACGAGGCGGGGATACCCGTGCTGTGCTATGGTCTGCGCACCGATTTCCAGGGTGAGCTGTTCCCGGGCTCGGCCGTCCTGCTGGGGATTGCAGACGCGCTCGTGGAGCTCAAAGCCGTGTGCCACTGCGGCCGCAAGGCGACAATGAACCTGCGGGTGGATGAAAGCGGCACGGCGGTGAAGCAGGGCCAGCAGACGGAAATCGGCGGGAATGATCGCTATGTCGCGCTGTGCCGACGGCATTTCGCGCGGGCGCTTTCGGCATAATCGCACTGGTGCGCTCTGGCTTTCGCGGGATCGCGATCCTATCTGCAAGCGTATGAGCCAAACCTTCCTTTTCGCCCTCGTGCTGATCCCCGCATTGGTGATTGCCATCGTGTTCCACGAAGTCGCGCATGGCTATGCCGCGCGGCTGCTGGGGGATCCCACCGCGAGTGATCGTGGGCGGCTGACGCTCAATCCGATTGCCCACGTCGACCCTGTCGGCACGCTGCTCGTTCCGGGCGCGCTGGCGCTGCTGGGCGGGCCGGTGTTCGGCTGGGCCAAGCCGGTGCCGGTCAACAAGTGGCGGCTTAACAACCCGCGCTTCGGGATGATGGCTGTGGCGGCGGCTGGGCCGGCCAGCAACTTCGTGCTGGCGGCGGTGGGCGCGGTGTTGCTCGGGCTGGTGATGCCCGCCGGGGTGGCGCTGGGCGGCGATGTCGAAGCGGGCGCGACGCTGCTCGTCGATGGCAAGGGCGAGCCGCAATGGCTGGCGACGGGATTGTTCTACTTCATCCTCGTCAACCTGTTCCTTGGCCTGTTCAACCTCTTGCCGATTCCTCCGTTCGATGGTTCGCATCTCGTCGGCGGTTTGCTGCCGAAGCAGCTGCGCGGCCCATGGGAGAAGCTGCAAGGCATCGGCATGGCGTTGATCCTTGGGCTGGTGGCCATCAGCTGGGTATTCGGCACCAGTTTCCTGGGCGATCTGGTGGTTGGGCCGGTGATGTGGGCGATGGGGCTCTTTCTGGCGCTTGCTGACGCGGTCGCGGCGCTGATCGCCTGATCTCCTGATCGCGAAGGACGCAAGTGGACACTTCCGGCAAACCTGCGCCGCTTTCAGGCTGGCTGATCCTCGACAAGCCGCGCGGTCTGGGTTCGACGCAGGGCGTGAGCGCGGTCAAGCGGGTGCTGCGCCAGAACGGCTATGCGAAAACCAAAGTCGGCCACGGCGGCACGCTCGATCCACTGGCTGAAGGCGTGCTGCCGATCGCGCTGGGCGAGGCGACCAAGCTCGCCGGGCGGATGCTTGACGCCTCCAAGATCTACGAATTCACGATCCGCTTCGGCGAAGAAACCGCGACGCTCGACACCGAGGGTGAGGTGATCGCCACCAGCGAGGTGCGCCCCTCGCTCGCCGAGGTCGAGGCCGTGCTGCCGCGCTTCACAGGTGGAATCGAGCAGGTGCCGCCGGCCTTTTCCGCGCTCAAGGTCGATGGCCAGCGCGCTTACGACTTGGCGCGGGCGGGGGAGCAGGTGGAGCTGAAGGCGCGCAGCGTCACGATCCATTCGCTGGTGCTCCGCCCCGGCACAGCACAGGAGGGCGAGGCAACCCTTATCGCCTATGTCTCCAAAGGCACCTATATACGCAGCCTTGCGCGCGATATTGCCTATGCACTCAGGACCTGTGGCCATGTGACCTATCTGAGGCGCACCAAGGCCGGGCCGTTCACCGAAAAGCAGGCGATTTCGCTGGACAGTCTGGAGGAAATCGCTAAGGGCCTGGGCCTTGAACACCTCCTCCTGCCGCTGGAGGCGGGGCTGGACGACATCCCGGCCCTCGCACTCGACCAGACAAGCGCGCAGGCGGTCCGACAGGGCCGGGTGCTGTCTGGCATGCCCC
>JAIXPM010000187.1 GCA_027486275.1 Sphingomonadales bacterium
ACCAGCCGGCGTATCCGCATCGCCGAAACCTACACAGATCCTGATCGTTACCGCATTGTGGCCGGCGAGCTTGTCTGGCACCGCGCGTTCGGTCGTCCGGCCAATGCCGTCGTGCTGCCAGCCGGTTGGGTGCTCACCAATTCGACGATACCGGCGGCGGTCAGCACCACCGCCGATGGGCGGACGCGGCTGGACTTTCTCAATCCGCGCCCCGACGACATTGATGTGGTGATCACGGCCCGGCGCGCCGGTTAACGCGGCGCTGGATACCCCGCGAGGGTGTTAATCCCCGGCCGTTGTGTGACGCCCCCCGATCTTTGTTCCGGTTTGAATGAGCGTTCTCCGGTCATGTGACCCTCGTGCTGAAGGGGCATACCGTGAAGAAGGGTCGATCTACAGAAGAGCAGATTGCCTATGCGTTGAACCAGGCGGAGACGCGAACGCCGGTGGCTGAGCGGCTGTGCCGAATGGGGATTTCTGAGCAAGCGTTTTACCGCTGGAAGTCGCTCCACGGCGGGCTTGGGGTGGGCGAACTGCGCCGGCTGAAGCAGCTTGAGGACGAGAACCGGAAGCGCAAGCTGCTGGCCTGGCGGCATGATCGAAACCCGGGGTTAGCTTAACCATGCCGCCCAATTGTGCGAACAGGCGAGGCCACCTCAGTTTACGGCAACGCTCCCTGCTTACACCGCTTCTTCGAGGTAACCAGTTGCCGCCTTGGTCACTTCTTGCGCCAAATCTGACCAGGAAAGATCATTCAAGGTGGGGTCCTCACCACGTAGCTTGCTGATGATGGCGGATGCTACAATATGATATGAAATTCCGATCAATATTTCGCGTCTCTGTTCAGAAAAATGTTGCAGAAATCCAGAAATTGCCTCCTTATAATACGAAACAAGGCGACCGCGCCCTGTTATTATGGTGGCGCGCACGGTAAAATTGTTAATTGGCTGTCTTACCAATACTTGAAATAGCGCGCCGTTCTCCTCGGACATAGCCACCATTCCTGCGGCCAGTTCGGCAACAACCTCACCGGCGCTTGCAAAGTGAACCCCTTGAATACGGTCGCGTATAATGTCTTCGAGGCGTGTGAAGGTGTCGAGCGAGATCGCTTGGATGATGCTGTCCTTACCCTTGAACCGCCTGTAAATGCTGCTCAAAGGCAGTCCGGCCGCTTTAGCGATTTCGGCCATCGAGAAACTTTCACTGTCGTCGCGCACTAGCACTTCGGCTGCACCCGCGATTATGCGCGCCAGCGCTGTGCGGCTGCGCTCTTGCTGCGGGCGAAGGACAAAAGGAGATGTTTCGAAACTTTCCATGGGCCACCCTCGCTAACGGATACACGATGTTAACGCTGCCGTGCGGCCATGCCAAGGCCGGCGCTCCTAGCGTGATGGAGGTATCTGCGGCGTTTTTAACGTCAAATGCAAACAAGAATATAGTTTGCATTTTTGCAATAAGATCCGTAAAAAAGGTGGTAGCAGCCTTCGTTAAGCCAGAGGAAACGTCCTTGCGATCAGTCCCCCAGCAGGGCACACCCGCCATCCGCTCTGCGGCCCTACAAAAAATTACGCAACCTTAAGCACGTGGCTCTCGTATAGTGGCTGTAATGCTAATATGAGTTAGGCGGGTCATTGTTATGATGGGTTTAGTTCTCTAGAAGGCGTTGTAAATAAAAAGTAAATTAATAAGTTTTCTATATTAATAGTTAAATAAAGTCTGCTTTTAGTTGCAAAAGGGATGCGTATGTCAAAGAAGCAAGAGAATCAGGCTCTCCCGCTGTTCTACAAGCAGTTGGTCCCGCTGAACTCGAACGTCCATGCCGCCTCGCGTGCTCGCACAACGGACAAGGCGTCTTGGCTCGTTAAGCAGCATGCGGTTCCGCTGATGACAGATGAATTCGCCAAGGCGCAGCGCAGCTACCCAATCATTTTCTCGGCATCAGAAAAGCCTTTTCCTTTGGCTTTGATGGGGTTGAACGAAGGCGTGAATGTTTTCTTGGATGCTGAGGGCGGATTTGAGCCAAGCCTTTATATTCCTGCCTATGTGCGTCGTTACCCGTTCCTGCTGGCTCGGCTGGATCCGAAGGGTGATGATCTTTCTCTGTGCTTTGACCCCACATCGGATTTGGTTGGCACCTTTGACGAGGGCGACGCCTTGTTCTCGGGGGAAGAGCCATCTGATCGGTGCAAATCGATCCTGAATTTCTGCGAGCAGTTTGAAATTGCCAGCCAGCAGACAACCGCATTCGTTGAGATGCTGGAAAAGCATGATCTGCTGTCGGACGGCGAATTCACTGTGAAGCGTGACGGGGACGGACAGTCCTCAGTCTACCGTGGCTTCAAGATGGTTACCGAAGCGAAGTTGAAGGCTGTTTCACCGCAGATTCTGGCTGAACTCAACGAGAGCGGAGCGCTGGGGTTGATCCATCTTCATCAGGCGTCGTTGGGGCTCATTACAGAAATTTATGCACGTCAGACCAAGGCGGCCTGAGGCGAGACCAAGTTCGTGCTAACTCACTGAATATATTCCTTCAAAGGTCTGCTTGTGCGTACGATGTTGGATAAATTATCCGTGGCCGTTTCGGGTGGGCTGCTGATGCTCTCGGGAGCATCAGCAGCCTTTGCGCAAACACAGCCCAATGATGCCGGCGCACAGGTGCTCCGCCAGGTTGAGCCGCCTGCTATTCCAAAGCGGGCGGTAAAGCCGCGCAAGGCAATTACCGTCGCCGAGCCTCAACAGGCCTCGGGCGCAAAGGTGGGCGTCCAGAGTTTTGTCTTTGAAGGCAACAGCCTTCTGAAGGCCGCTGACCTTGCTTCGCCGCTTCAGCGTTTTGTGGGCCAGGAGCTTACCCTGGCTGAACTCAACTATGCCGCGGATTTGGTCGGGAAACTCTATCAGGAGCGCGGCCTTTTTGCTCGCGTGGTGGTTCCCACGCAGGATGTGTTGAACGGAATCGTACGGATTCAGGTCGTGGAAAGCCGGCTTGATCGCATTGAAATCGATCCTTCGGCTGCCGGCGAGCATGATGATCGCGTGCGCGCTTATGTCGGGGCTGGATTAAAGCAGGGCGACCCTTTGGATTTGCGCAGGATCGAGCGCGGCACTCTTCTGGTCAACCAATTGCCGGGCGGTTCATTTCGCACGCTTCTGCGTGCAGGATCGGCGGAGGGCACATCTTCTGTCGTCGTGGTATCGGAGCTTGGTCAGGATCAAAACTTCAGTGCGGTGATCGATAACGCCGGGTCGGCGCGATCGGGCCAGCAACGGTTGCTCTTGAGTGCCAATTTGCACCCGATTGTGGCGTTTGGCGATGATCTGGCATTGTTGGCTCTCGCTTCGCCGGGAGTGCAATATGGCCGCGCCGCCTATAATCTGCCGATCGGCACCAAGGGACTTTCGGCGAACCTCGCCGTTTCGGGGCTGCACTACGACCTGCTGAAAACGCCGGTCTTAATCAAAGGCAATAGCGCGGCCGCAATTGTGGGTCTGCGCTACCCATTGGTGCTCCAGTCCGACCGCTCAGTTCAATTGAGTTTCGAAGGGGGCTATCGCCGGTTTTCGGACCGTGTGGAAACATTGGTCACCAACCGATCCCTGGCTTACGGGTCGATCGCGCTTGATGTGAGCCAAGCCGATGCGTTTCTTGCCGGCGGCAGTTCCGCGGTGGGCGTAAGCCTTCTGGCCGGTCAAGCCAGTCGCGATGGCGGCTTTGGTCGGGTTTCAGCCTATCTTCAGCGTCGCCAACAACTGACAATGCGCGATGCATTGTCCCTGCGCATCACCGGACAGATCGGCTCAAACAAGCTCGACCCGTCGCAATTCTTGATGGTCAATGGGTCGAACGGTGTGATGGCCGCCAGCAATGATGATGACGTCTCTGGACGTTCAGGAGTGGTTGGTCGCGCCACGTTCGAGCATCAGTTCGCGCCGGTGCTGAGAGTTTCGGCCTTTTACGATTTTGGCAAAGTGTATGGCGCCGCGGCAAACCGCCCGAGCCTGCTGCAGGGCGTTGGCGTCGGGGCAGTTTTGCAAGTTGCGCGGGTGTTGCTGATCGATGCGTCGGTTGCGCACCCGATAAACTCGCCGGCCTCTTTCAATGACAGAACAAAGGCGTGGAT
>JAIXPM010000378.1 GCA_027486275.1 Sphingomonadales bacterium
GAAGATCTGTTCGTGATGCCCGCCGCTCGCGGTTCCGGGCTGGGCAAGGCGCTGCTCGTGCATCTGGCCGGCTTGGCCGTGGCGCGCGGCTATGCCCGCTTCGAATGGAGCGTGCTTGATTGGAACACGCCGGCCATCGGCTTCTACAAGGCGATTGGCGCGAAGTTGATGGACGAATGGACGGTGATGCGGGTGGAAGGCGACGCGCTCACGGCGCTGGCGGCCGGGTAGCACCACGAACAAAAAAGGCGGCCCAAACGGACCGCCCTTTCTTGTACCCAGCGCCAAGGTTTAGCCTCGCGGTGCGCCAGGATGTTCCTTGTGCTCGACCATCAGGCGGCCTTCCTTTTCGGCATTGTAGCGCTCGATCGATTCCATGATCAGGCGCTCGGCCGTCGCCTTGCCTTCAAAGCCTTGGCACTTCACCCATTTGCCCGGCTCCAGATCCTTGTAGTGGCTGAAGAAATGCTCGATCTGATCGAGCACGATCTTGGGCAGATCGGTATATTCCTGCACATCGTCGTAGTAGGGATAAACCTTGTTGACGGAAACGCAGATCAGCTTGGCATCGCCGCCGCCATCATCTTCCATCATCAGCACGCCCACCGGGCGCACGCGGGCGATGGAGCCGGGCATGAACGGCGTGCGCGCCACGATCAGCGCATCGATGGGATCGCCATCATCGGCCAGCGTGTGCGGGATGAAGCCATAATTGCACGGATAACGCATTGGCGTGTGCAGGATGCGATCGATGAACAACGCGCCACTCGCCTTGTCCAGCTCATATTTCACCGGTTCACCGCCCATCGGGCATTCGATGACAACATTGACATCGTGCGGCGGGGCAACGCCAATCGGAATCGCGTCGATGCGCATGAGGCTGGATTCTCCTGTGTTCGTGTCGGGCGCGGGTTACGGGGCTGCGGCAATAATGTCCACGGTCCATTTGACGCGGAAGGAACGGATATGGCGATGATCGGGCCCTGGGTGGCACTGCTGGCAGGCGGCTTGTGCGAAGCGGGTTTCACCACGGCGCTGCGCCATATCGATGGCGGCCGCAATATCGGCGCGCTGATCGCCTTCCTGCTGTCGGTCACCGCCTCCATGGGACTGCTGGCGCTGGCCGGGCGGCAGATTCCGATGGGCACGGCCTATGCGGTTTGGGCCGGTATCGGCGCGGCGGCCACCGCCATCATCGGTGTGGCCTTCTATGCCGAACCGATGTCGATCGTGCGTGGCCTGCTGATTGCCGGGTTGATCGGCTGTATCGTCGGGCTGAAGGCGCTGGGCTAGGACCTACTTTCTCGGGCTGAGCAGCATTTCCAGCGGCGTCTGCTTCACCGCCCCGATGCGTTCCAGCCGCGGATAGCGCAGCCCGCCCGTCCATGCCCACTCCACCGTTCGCACGCGGTCATCAGTCTTCACCACCAGCTTGATCGGCGTGGCTCCGCCCTTTGCCGCCGTCACCGCGGCGCGCAGCGCATCATCGCTGAATGGCAATTCGTTCACAGCCAGCAGCACATCGCCCACGGCCAGACCAGCTTCATAGGCGGCGCTGTTCCACAGCACCTGATCCACCTTGCCGGCAAGCCCAAGCAGCAGGCCGCCGGAAAACAGCAGATTGACCTGGCGCCGGTTGGCATCGGTGAAGGCGGCACTGGGCTTGTCGGTATAGACCAGCTTCCAGCCCGCCAGTTCCAGGCCCTTCAACGGCGCGCCGTCGGCCTTTTCCGTCAACCGTCGGGTGAGGTGGCTGCCCCAATCATAGGGCTGCACCGCGTTCAGTTCAGCCACCAGGCTGGCAAAATCATAGGGCTTCACGCCCCAATCACCGTCGCCGGTGCCAAAAAAGCGCCGCGCGAAATCATCGAGGCTGCGGGCGCCACCGCTTTCCCGCCGGATGATGGCATCGGCTTCCAGCCAGATCAGCAAGCCTTCGGTGTAATAATCCTCGCTGCGCTGGAAGCTGAGCCAGCCCTTGGGCGCGCGCGGCGTGATGATCGGATCGTTGGTGGTATCATCCAGGCTGCGCCAGCTGCGGGCCGGGCGGTTGTCCAGCGTGGCGGCGATGGTGGCGAGCTGATCAAGCGTGTCTTCCACCTTCACCAGCCCGGACCGCGCCTGCAGCACATAGCCCCAGAATTGCGTTTGCCCTTCATACACCCACAGCATCGAATTGCGCATCGGCGTGCGGAAATCCGGCGTGACGAGATCGGCGCCGCGGCGATGCTTGCCGTTCCAGCTGTGGGTGAATTCGTGCGGCAGCAGGTTGCGGCGGCCCGGACCCCGATCCCAATCGGTGAAATAGCCGGTGTCGACGCCGTTTTCGGAACTGCGGTGATGCTCCAGCCCGATGCCGCCCATCTTTTCGGTGAGCGACAGCAGCAGATCATAATGATCAAACTGGCGGGTGCCGAACAGCTTCATCGCCTGGGTGACGAGCGCCTTGTGCTTGCCGATCTGTTCGTCATTGGCCTTCAGGAAGCGCGCATCATCGGCGACCACGTTGAGCGTGACATTCTGGCCAAGATCCCACTTGGCGAAATGGCGGCCGGCGAAGAACGGGCTGTCCACCAGCGTTTCATAGTCGACCGTCTGGTAGGAAACGCGGCTGCCATCGCGGCTGGCTTCCCGCATGGCGCTGCCCGCCTGCCAACCCTGCGGCCAGGTGACGGAGAGCGACACCGGGATCTGGCGCGTGAACCAGCCCGCCGGATAGAGCGAGACACTGTTCGGCTGCAGGTTCAGCATATCCTGCGTCACCACGATGCGGCCCTGCGGGCCATCGGTGGCAGACAGGAACTGGAAGCGCACATCCAGCGCTGTGGCACCGGCCGGCACCTCCACCCAGAAGGCATAGACATCAACCGGATCACGCTGCCAGCGCAGCAGTTGGCCGCCGGCACGGATTTCCAGCCCCGCCAATTTCTCGATCTCGCCGCGCGGCGCATGCTTGCCGGGCAGCCATTTCGGGAACAGCAGTGCCATCTTTTTGCCGGCAAGATCGGGAGGCACCGGGATGGTTTCCTCCACCTTGAACACGCCGTGCAGCGTATCGGTGGTATCCACATGCAGGCGCAGCGTGCCGGGGAAGGGCACATCCTTTGCCGCCGGCACCGCATCCACGATCGGCAGCGGTTGCGGCATCGAACGCTGGGCAAGCGCCGGAGCAGCAATGAGGGCGGAAGCGAGGAGGAGCAGCGTGCGCATGGCCGCTGGTTAGCGAAACGCTTGGCGGTGGGGAAGGGGGCAGACGTTGCACCGCACCGCGCTCTCGCTTATGCCCGCGCCCATGAGCAAAGCCCCCCAAAAGCCACGCGGCACGCAGGACATGATCGGCGAGGCCGCCGCCCGCTTCGACCATGTGATCGAAACGTTCAACCGCGTGCGCAAGCTCCATGGTTTCGGCCGGGTGGAAGTGCCGGTGTTCGAAGCCACCGCGGTGTTCGCACGCTCGCTGGGCGAGACGACCGACGTGGTCTCCAAGGAAATGTATGAATTCCAGGATCGCGGCGGCGATGCCATGTGCCTGCGCCCGGAATTCACCGCCGGCATCGCGCGCGCTTATATCGAAAATGGCTGGCAGCAACTGGCGCCGCTGAAACTGGCCACATGGGGCCCGCTGTTCCGCTATGAACGCCCGCAAAAGGGCCGGTTCCGCCAGTTCCACCAGCTCGATGCCGAGATATTGGGCGCAGGCGAGCCTGCGGCGGACGTGGAAGTGATCGCGCTGGGCCAGCATATGCTGGAAGAACTGGGCGTCGCGGGCGAAGTGGAACTGACCCTCAATTCGATGGGCGATCCGGAAACCCGCGCGGCGTGGAGCGCGGCTGTTGCCGCCTATTTCACCGCGCATCGCGGCGATTTGAGCGAGGACAGCCAGCGCCGGCTGGACGCCAACCCGCTGCGCATCCTCGACAGCAAGGATGCTGGCGACGCCGCACTGGTGGCGAACGCGCCGCAGATCGACAATTATTTCACGGTAGAGGCCGGCCAGTTCTTCGAACGGTTGCAGGCCGGTCTACA
>JAIXPM010000463.1 GCA_027486275.1 Sphingomonadales bacterium
GCTGGGCAAGACCGCGATCCTGGCCGGTGATGCGCCGGCCTTCATCGTCAACCGCGTGCTGTGCCCGATGCTGAATGAAGCCATTTTTGCGCTGGGCGATGGCGTTGGCAGCGTGGTGGATATCGATACCGGCCTGAAACTGGGCGCCAACCACCCGATGGGGCCGCTGACGCTGGCGGATTTCGTCGGGCTCGATACGCTGCTCTCCATCATGAAGGTGATGCAGGACGGCACCGGCGATCCGAAATACCGCCCGGCACCGCTGCTGGTGAAATATGTCGAGGCCGGCTGGTATGGCCGCAAATCGGGTCGCGGCTTCTATGATTACACGGGCGCTGAGCCCGTGCCGACGCGGTGAAGCTCACCTTCACCAAGGGCACCGGCAAGTTCGACCGGCTCGACATCGTGGCCGCCGATGGCCCGCGCCCACCTATCGACTGCCCGAAACAGGGCATCATCCCGCACGACATGGTGCATTGGGCGGTGGAATCGATCGCAGAAGCCGCCGGTTTCCTGCATCTGATTGCCGATGGCGGTGACGGCGGCTTTCGCACCGGCATCGAAGACCGCACGGCGCAAAGTGTCGAACGACTGGTCGAGATGTTTCAGGGCGAAGGCTGGAGCCAGACCGCGCTGCCCGATGACGAGTTCATCGCGCTTTATGCCGTGACCTGCGAGGACCGGGGCGACACACCGCTGCCGATCACCGGCGCACTGCTGACCGCCATCCGGGCCCGCATGGCCGAGGTGAGCGCGCAGTGGGCGGCCGTGCCGGTGGGCGGCAAGATGGTGCTGGAACTCCCCGGCCATCCCCAATAAGGCGAATTCCCATGAGCGCACACGCCCCCCACCCGGACATGCTGGCCAAGACGGAAACGCTGATCGAGGCGCTGCCCTATCTGCAGCGCTATGCCGGCAAGACCTTCGTGGTGAAATATGGCGGCCACGCGATGGGCGATGCCGAACGCGCGCAGGATTTTGCCGAGGATATCGTGCTGCTGAAGGCTGTGGGCATCAACCCGGTGGTGGTGCACGGCGGCGGGCCGCAGATCGGCAATCTGCTGAAGCGGCTGGGGATTGAGAGCCGCTTTGTCGACGGCTTGCGCGTGACGGATGCGGCCACGGCTGAAGTGGCGGAAATGGTGCTGGCCGGCAGCATCAACAAGGAAATCGTTGCGCACATCGCCCAGGCCGGTGGCCGCGCCGTGGGCATCAGCGGCAAGGACGCCGGTTTGGTGACCGCCATCAAAGTGGAGCGCACCACCAAGGATCCGGGCAGCGCCATCGAACAGGCGGTGGACTTGGGTTTCGTGGGTGAACCCGCCAGCGTGGACCGCAGCATCATCGACACGCTGACCAGCGCCGGCATCGTGCCGGTGATCGCGCCGGTGGCAGTGGGCAAGGATGGCCACACCTATAATATCAACGCCGATACCATGGCTGGCGCCATTGCCGGCGCACTGAATGCCGCCCGCCTGTTCCTGCTGACCGATGTGGCCGGCGTGCTGGACAAGCAGGGTGCGCTGATGACCGATCTGACACCGTCCGGCATCGCCCGCCTGATCGCCGATGGCACCATCACCGGCGGCATGATCCCCAAGCTGGAAACCTGTGTGGCGGCCGTTGGTGCCGGGGTGGATGCCGCCGTGATCCTTGATGGCCGGGTGCCGCACGCGCTGCTGCTGGAGATTTTCACCCGCAAGGGCGCCGGCACACTTGTCAGGGCCGGCTGAACCGGTCGGTCCACGCCTCAACCACAGGAGGGTAGAATGAAGCCGATGCGTTTCCTGCTGGCCGTGCTGGCCCTCCCCGCGGCGGCTCTGGCCCAACCGGCTCCACTGTTTGAAAAAGCGCTGCCCGATCTGCCGGGCAAGGAAGTGACCCTGGTGGAAGTGGTGCTGCCGCCCGGCGGTGCCAGCCCGGCGCACCGCCACAATGCCCATGTCGTCGTCTATGTCCTGGAAGGCCGCATCACCATGCAGGTGAAGGACAAGCCGCCGCAAACATTGGGCGTGGGCCAGACCTTCTATGAACAGCCCGAGGATATCCACACGGTTGGCCGCAATGCCAGCGCCACCGCGCCGGCACGTTTCCTCGCCTTCTTCATCAAGTCCAAGGGCGCGCCGCGCACCGTGCCGGTGCCATGAGGCGTGGCCGGACTCCGCTGCACGCGGGATTGTGGGCCCTTTGATCGGGTGCTAGCCTTCATGTGATCGGGCCGCATTCAGGCCCGGCTGGGGGCGGATATGCAGATGATTTCAGGCAAATCGGCTGGTGCCGTGCGGGCCGTGGGTTTGGCATTCGCGTTGTTGCTGTCGACAACCTCGCTGGCGCAGGAACGGCGCTTTTCGCCGGATGATCTGCCCAAGATCGTGCGCATCGGCGATCCGCAGCTGTCGCCGGATGGCAAGGCGGTGCTCAGCGTGCTTGCCCGCGCCAATCTGAAGGAAAATCGCTGGGAAGGCGAACTCACCCTGATCGATGTGGCGACCAAGGCGCAAAATGTGCTCAGCCGCCGCATGGGTGTGGGCAGTGCGCGCTGGTCGCCCGATGGCCGCAGCATCGCCTTCCTGGCGCAGGACGCGGGCGGCCGCGCGCAGGTGCACGTGCTGTCGATGGATGGCGGCGATGCTCGCCAGCTGACCAATGGCAAGACGCCGGTGACGCAGTTTGCGTGGGCACCAAATGGGGCCACGCTGGCGTTTGCCGCCGCCGATGAGGAGCCGGAGAAGACCGGCGACGCCCGCTTTGAAGACGGATTTGAAGTGGGAAACCACAGCTTCCTCGATCGCGCGGCGCGCAAGCCGATCCACATCTGGACGGTCGATGTGGCGACCAGCGCCACCAAGCGGCTCACCAGCGGCTCGCGCTCACTGCCGCTTGGGCTGCCGCCTACGGGTGCACCCAGCCAGCTGAACTGGACCCGCGATGGCGCCAGCCTGATCTTCGTGCAGGCCGAAACGCCGGCCACCGGCGATGCCGATACCAGCCGCCTGATGCGGGTGGATGTGGCAACGGGCAATGTGCAGCCGCTGTTGCCCACCCCCACCAGCGTGCGCGTGCCGGCGCTGTCGCCCGATGGTCGCAGTCTGGCCTTCGGCATGGCGCGCGACGGCGTGCCGGCGCACCAGGCCCGGGTGATGATCGCCCCGGCAACGGGCGGCAGCCCGCGCGATGCCGCGCCTGATCTGGATGTGGCGGTGGAACTGGTGGGCTGGTTGCCCGACAGCCAGACCGTGGTGCTGAGCGGCAGCGATGGTACCAGCAATGGCCTGTGGCTGGCCCGGGATGGCAAGGCGACAAAGCTTGATCTGGGCGGCCTCAATCCGGCCAGTGCCGATATCGGCAGCAATGGCGCCATCGCCTTCACCGCCTCCACCGCCACCCGCCCGGCCGAACTGTTCATGCTGCCGGCACCAAATCCGCAGCTTGGGGGCCAGCCGCCCGCGCAACTGACCAGCCTGCAGACGGTGACCGACGGCGTGACGCTGGGCCGGCAAGAAACGCTGACGTGGAAAAGCGACGGCTATACCGCTGATGGCGTCATCACCTATCCTCCCGACTACAAGCCCGGCGAGAAGCGGCCGCTGGTGCTGTACATCCACGGCGGGCCGGTTTCAGCGTCGCTGCAGACCTTCACCACCTCGTCCCAGATATTGGCCGCGCAGGGCTGGATCGTTCTGGAGCCCAATTATCGCGGCAGCAACAACCGGGGCTACAAGTTCCAGCAATCGATCATCCGCGATGCCACCGCCGGGCCGGGCCGCGA
>JAIXPM010000068.1 GCA_027486275.1 Sphingomonadales bacterium
CAAGCCGTTATGAGCGGCCTGCTCTAACCATTGAGCTACAGGCCCGAACCGGGCCAACAGCGGTTAGCCGATGCAGATGCACTTGGGAAGGCCGGGCCGCACGCGCAAGGCGGCATCGGCAAAATCCGGAGCGCGCAGGCAAAGAAAAAGGGCCGGATGCTTTTGCAGCATCCGGCCCTTCTATCATGCCCGGAACCTCGCGCCGGGAGGGGAGGAATGGCGCGGCCGGGCTGATCGGTCGCCTCAGGGGGGGAGGAGGGGCTGACCGATCAGGCCGGGCTGGCTGCAGGGGGGAGAGCAGCGCGCCCGGCGTTACCGCTATCGCGGCGACACAAACTATGTACGGATTCGCCAGCCTCTATTGCAGTGCACAATATCGCGTTACAGCCATGCACTGGGTGCATAACTATGGACGCTGGAATACAGCAACTTGTTGTTATTGCAGGATGACATGAGGTGCACACCCATGCCTGCGACAGCCTGCCTCACATGTCCAAAGCGGCGCTCGTCATGCGTTCCACCAGAAATTCGCGCAGCACGGCAATGCGCAGGGAGCGCCTGAGCTCGGACGGGTAGGTGAAGAAAGTGCGGAACACCGGGCCTTCCACCTGCGGCAGCACCACCTGCACTTTGCCGGAAAAGCGGATCAGATAGGATGGCAGCGCCGCGATGCCAGCGCCGGCTTCCACCGCCTGCAACACACCGTGGCTGTTGTTGATGGTCAGCGCTGCCGCCCGCGGGCTGCCTTCGTGGCCCAGCTCCAGGATCCAATTGATACCCTTCAGAAATTCCGGCGCGGCATCGCCATAGGATATCAGCCGGTGGTGATCGAGATCGGCAATGGTCTTCGGCTCGCCGTGGCGGGCCAGATAATCCGGGCTGGCCACAAGGTGATGGCGGATACCGGCCAGCGGGCGCTGCATCAGCTCGTTCTGGAACGGGCGGTGAAACCGGATCGCGACATCAGCCTCACGCTTGGCCAAATCCAGATCGGCATCGGTCAGCATCAGGTGGACACTGATATCGGGATAGAGATCGAGGAAATCGCCCAACTGCCGCGCCAGCCAGGTGGAACCGAAGGAGACCGTGGTGGTCAGCCTGATGGCACCTGTCGGCCGATCACGGCTGACATCGATGGCCTGCGCCGCCTTGTCGATGCGCTCGTGCATGTCGGCAGTGGCGGCGCGCAACTGCTCGCCTTCGTGAGTCATCGCCAGCCCGCGGGCATGGCGGTGGAACAATTTGGCGCCCAGGCTGTCTTCCAGCGCCGCGATCTGGCGGGATAATGCCGGTTGGCTCATGTGCAGGCGGCGTGCGGCCTCGGTGAAGCTGCCGGCTTCGGCCACGGTGTCGAACAGACGCAGCTTTTCCCAATCAAGATTGATGCCGGATTGCACGCGCCTGCCCTCCCCTTACCCGTGCGCCAGGAAACGCTCCGCTTCCAGCGCCGCCATGCAGCCCATGCCGGCCGCCGTCACAGCCTGGCGATAGAGCTTGTCCTTCACGTCACCAGCGGCGAACACGCCGGCCACGCTGGTTGCCGTGCTGTCAGGCACGGTGAGGATATAGCCCTCCTCGTCCATGTTCAGCTGGCCAGCGAACAGGCTGGTAGCGGGCACGTGGCCGATGGCGATGAACAGGCCATCCACCGGCAGTTGGCGGGTGCTGCCATCGCGCGTGTCGGCCAGAGTGATGCCTTGCACCTTCAGCGGCGCATCTTGCCCCTGCACATCGGTCACTTCGGCGTGCCAGTGCATCTGCACCTTCGGGTTTTCCAGCAGCCGGGCCTGGTTGGTCTTGTCCGCCCGCAGTTCGCCGCGGCGGTGGATCAGGTGCACCTTGCTGGCAAACTTGGTGAGGAACATCGCCTCCTCCACAGCGGTGTTGCCGCCGCCAACCACGGCCACTTCCTTGCCGCGGAAAAAGAAGCCATCGCAGGTGGCACAGGCCGAAACGCCGAAACCGCGGAACTTCGTCTCATTGGGCAGGCCCAGCCAGCGCGCCTGGGCGCCGGTGGCAATCACGATGGTATCGGCGGTCCAACCCTGGCCACTGTCGGTTTCCAGCACAAACGGGCGCTGCGACAGATCAACCCTGGTCACGATATCGGTGACGATCTCGGTGCCGACATGGCGGGCCTGGGCTTCCATCTTCACCATCAGATCAGGGCCCATCACCATGGTTTCGCCCGGCCAATTCTCCACTTCGGTGGTGATGGTCAGCTGGCCGCCGGGTTGCAGGCCCTGGATCAGCACCGGGTCCAGCAAGGCGCGCGCGGCATAGACGGCAGCGGTATAGCCGGCCGGACCAGAACCGATGATCAGAACCTTGGCATGACGGGACATGAAAGCGAATCTCCTGAACGCGCAGCCGCGCGATGACGTGTGCGGCCTGACTTAAGCGAATTTGCCATCATTTCCAGCCCGCAGGCGGAGATGCGGCAAGGCTTGCCGGAACTGACCCTGCGCCAATCTGCATCTTGCGCGACCTTGAAACAATGTTATCAAGAACGGGGATTTTGGGATGGGGAGTTACTCAGTGGTGCATCGTTCGCGGCTGCCGATCGACGATATCGATCGCGTGATCCTGCGTCATCTGCAGGCCGAAGGCCGCATCACAAACGTCGATCTGGCCACTCGGGCTGGCCTCACCGCCCCGCCCTGCCTGCGCCGCGTGCGCGCGCTGGAGGAAAATGGCGTCATCAAGGGCTATCACGCCGATCTGGATTCGGTGGCGCTGGGCTATGGCATCACCGTGTTCGCCATGGTCAGCCTCAAAAGCCAGGCCGAAGCCGATCTGCGCGCCTTTGAAGACCATGTCGCCGCACTGCCCCAGATCCGCGAATGCCATATGCTGAACGGCGAGATCGATTTCATCCTGAAGGTGGTCGCCCACGATCTGCAGGAATTCCAGAAATTCCTGACCAGCGAACTCACCCCGGCGCCGAACGTGGAAAGCGTGAAGACCAGCTTCGTCATCCGCACCGCCCTCTCGCGTCCGGGCGTGCCGGTCGATTAAGGCCGCGCCAGCGGTCG
>JAIXPM010000395.1 GCA_027486275.1 Sphingomonadales bacterium
GGCGACAGCACGCCGATCACATCGGCATATAGCTCGCGCTTGAACGGCGCCGCCATCTCGACCAGCGTCTCAACCGGGCTCCAGCGCCAGTGGCGGAATTCGGGATGCTCCGTCGCGATGTTCACGTCTGCGTCTGTCCCGTGGAAGCGCAGCGCGTACCATTTCTGGCGCTGGCCGGCGTATTTGCCCTTCCAGATGCGTCCAATCAGTTCGTCGGGCAGATCATAATAATGCCACTCCTGCGTTGTGCCGAGCAGGCTCGTCAACGCCGGATCGACGCCGGTTTCCTCCCGCAATTCGCGCAGCGCGGTTTCATACGGGTCTTCGCCGGGATCGATGCCGCCCTGAGGCATCTGCCAGGCTTCCACCATCTGATCGAGACGCTGGCCGGTGAACACCAGGCCAGCCGGATTGACCAGCATCACCCCCACGCAGGGGCGATAGGGCAGGCCGGACTTGTGTTCGCGCGGTATGGAGGAGGGCGTCATGCCAGCAGCTGTTTCAGATCCGCGATGCAACCGGCCAGGTCATCCTGCGCGGAGGGAATGCCCTGCCGCATCGTGAAGCAGCCGTGGATCTGTCCGGCGGCTTCTCGGAAGATCGTGCGCACGCCATGTTCGATCAGCCGGCCAGCATAGGCGCGGCCCTGATCGCGCAGCGGATCGAGGCCGCAGGTCATCAGCATCGTTGGCGGCAGACCGTCCAGCGTTTCGGCGTGCAGCGGGCTGGCCCAGGGGTGGAGCAACTTGTCGGTTGCGCTGCCCATATAGGCGTCGATGAACCAGTCCATGGTGGCCTTGGTCAGCACATAGCCTTCGCCCAGTTCCACCATCGAGCCTTCGGCGGCGGTCATGTCGGTCACGGGATAAATCAGCCATTGGGCCACGATCGGCACTGGCAACTGGCCGTGCAGTTCGCGGGTGACGAGCGCCGCCATGTGCCCGCCGGCGCTGTCGCCCGCCGGGATGATGCCGGTGACGGCGTTGCCCACTTCGGCGGGCGAGCCGGCCAGCCAGCGGGTGGCGGCAAGGCAATCTTCGGCTGCTGCCGGGAACCGGGCTTCGGGGGCGAGACGATAATCCACCGACAACACGCGCCGGCCCAGGGCGCGGGCAATTTCGGCACACAGCGGATCATGCGTGTCCAGATCACCGATCACCCAGCCGCCGCCATGATAATAGGCCACCACACTGCCGTCTTCCAGCGCTGTTGGCGTATAGAGCCGGGCCTTGATGCCGCCGGGCAGCGCCAGATCCGTGCTGCTGATCTCGCCGCGTGGCAGTTCCAGCATCTGGCCCATGGCATTGTACATGGCGCGGCCTTCGGCGGGGCTCATGTCGGTGAACGACGGGCCCGGATTGGCGGCCATCATGGCGAGCAGGTTGGCAACGTCGGGGCGGACATACGGTGTTTTGGCGGGCATGGCGGAAACTCCCAAGGCGATTTTGTGCTGTTCTAGGCCGGTGCAACCGTTGAGCAACCGGTGAATTTGGTTGGGCTCAGCCCTTCACCCACGCCGCCACTTCGCCGGCGAGGCGGTTGGCGGCACGGTTGAGGGCGGCGGCGACCACCGCAGGCTGCTGGCTTGCCACCTTTTCTTCGGCCACGAAGCTGCGCAGCGCCACGGTGCCGGCCCCACGTGGCCCAGCCAGTTGCGCGTCATAACGCACGCGCACCACTGGGGCGCCGCGCACATCCAGGCCGAATTCGCGCAAATGGCCCGAGAGCGCGCGCGCCGGCGCGACACCGCCGCTGCGTGTGTCCAGCACGGCCACACCAGCGCCGGCCAGCGTATCGGCGAGCAGGCGCTGGAACTGGCGATTGGGCTGTTCGGCCCAGCTGGCGCCGGCCAGATATTGCACGGTGGCTGACGTGAGCTGCACCGGCAGGCGCAACGTTTGCAGTTCGGCTGGCACATCGGGGATGGCCACCGCCAGCGTGTCCCCCACGGCGGTGGGGCCGGCCCATTGCGGCGGCGGCGCATCGGCGCGCAGCACCAGCAGCGCATCGGGGGCGGGCGCGTTGCCGCCCACTTGCACCAGCGGTCCGCAGCCGGCCAGCGCCAGGGCCGCGATGATCGGCGCAAATCGCTGCATCATTTCGCGTCTCCCCCAGGTGGTCGATTTGGCGGTTGATATTCGGGCAGGCGGCGGCCGCCGATCAGGGCACCGGCCGGATCTTCATCCAGTTTCGCGGCGATGGCCCCCAGCCGCGACGTGGTCTCGCGCAGTTCGCGGATCAGCTGGGTGGTTTCCGGAATGGTCTGGTTGGCCAGCATCTCCACCCCCGGCTGGGCGCTGCCGGCCAGGGCATCCACCTTGGCCAGCGTCGCATTGGCACTGGTGACGGTGCGCCGCAGATCTGCGGCGAGCGGGCGCAGGTCTGAATCCACCAGCGTTTGCCCCGAACCGGCCAGCGCATCGATGCGCTGCAGGGTGGCGGTGGCGGCGGTCATTGTGGTGCGCGCTTCGGCCAGCGCCGTCGCCAGATCGGGTGCACCCTTGGCGAGCGCAGCGGTGGCGACATCAGTGTTCTTCAAGATACCGGCCAACGCGGCACGGTTTTCATCCTTCAGCACGTCGTTCAGCCGCTGGGTGAGCAGCGACACGTTCGACAGCACTTCCGGCGCGGTGGCGAGCAGATCGTTGAGGCCGCCGGTGCGCGGCGGGATCACCGGGGCGCCATCGGGGCCAGGCGCGGTGATCGGTTTGCCGCCTTCCATCGCGCCGGCCAGCTGGATCTGCGACACGCCGGTGAAGCCCACGCCTTCCACCCCGGCCGTGGTGCCTTCCAGCACCGGCACTTCGCCATCGATGTTGATGCGCACCCGCACAAATTCCGGGCGCTGCGGCAGCAGGCGGATCTGGGTGATCTTGCCCACGGTAACGCCGTTGAACTGCACCGGCGATCCCAGCGCCAGGCCGGTGATCGATTGCTTGAAATAGACGTCGTACACCTTGCTGTCGCCGCCGGAAAAGCGCGCCAGCCACAGCACCATCAGGAAGATGCCCACCACCATGGCCAGCGCGATGCTGCCCACGATCACATAGTTGCTGCGGTTTTCCATCAGGCTGCTTCTCCAGTTGCTGCCCGCCCACGCGGCCCACCGAAATATTCCTGAACCCATGGGTGATCAAACGCGCGCAGTTGATCAACCGTGCCACAGGCCAGCACCTTGCCGTCGCCCAATACTGCCACCCGGTCACAGATCGCGATCAGCGTATCGAGATCGTGGGTGATCAGGAACAGCGTGAGTCCCAACGTGTCTTTCAGCAGCTTGATGAGATTGTCAAAAGCCGCCGCCGAAATTGGATCGAGGCCTGCGGTTGGTTCATCCAGGAACAGCAGCGGCGGATCGAGCGCCAGCGCGCGGGCCAGGCCGGCGCGCTTCTTCATGCCGCCCGACAGTTCGGAAGGGAATTTGGTGCAGCTCTCCGCCGGCAGGCCGACTTGGCGCAGGCGGGCGGCGGCCAGACCGTCCATCACCGCATCGGGCAGTGCCAGGAACTCGCGCATCGGCACTTCGATGTTTTCGGCCACGGTGAGGCCGGAAAACAGCGCACCTTCCTGGAACAGCACGCCCCATTGCCGGCGCAAGGCCCGCTGCGCTTCCGGATCGGCGGCGAGCGCATCCTGGCCAAAGATGGAAACGCTGCCGGCCCGCGCTGGATTCAACCCGATGATTGTGCGCATCAGCACCGATTTGCCGCTGCCCGAACCGCCGACAAGGCCAAGGATCTCGCCGTGCGCCACGTCGAGATCGAGATGATCTTGCAGAACATGATCACCAAAGCCGGTGACCAACCCGCGCACCCGCACCGCCACATCGGCATCATCAGGCAAGGTCGCAGAGAGCGCAGCCATCAGTTGTAGCCCAGCGCGCTGAAGAAAAAGGCGAAGAAGGCATCGAACACGATCACCACGAAGATGGCTTCCACCACGGCCTGGGTGGTGCGGCTGCCGACCGATTCGGCGTTGCCGGTCACCTGAAAGCCGTGGAAACAGCCCATGATGGCGATGATGAAGCCGAACACCGGCGCCTTGATCATGCCGATGGCAAAATCGGAGACCAAAATCACTTCCTGCAGGCGGGTGATATAGGCCGCCGGTGGCATCGCCAGCTCGCTCCACGCAAACAGGCCGCCGGCGATCAGCGCACACATCCCGCCATAGAAGGCGAGACCGAGCAACATCAGCGAACAGGCGATCACCCGCGGCACCACCAGCACCTCAATCGGATCAAGGCCAATGGTGCGCAGCGCGTCGATTTCCTGATTGAGCTTCATCGAACCGATCTGGGCGGCGAATGCCGAGCCGGAGCGGCCTGCCACCATGATGGCGGTGAGCAAGATGCCCAGTTCGCGCGTGGTGGCGCGGCCGATCAGGTTGACGGTGAACACCTCTGCCCCGAACTGGCGCAACTGAACGGCGCCCTGCTGCGCCACCACCAGGCCGACCAGAAACAGCAGCAGCCCGATAATGCCCAGCGCGTTGACGCCAATGGCTTCGCCCTGATGCGCCACGGCATGCCAGCGCAAGCGGCGGCGGCCGATCAGCGTCAAGGCCAGCACCACCAAAGTCTGTCCCAGAAAGGCGAGGAAGCCGCCGGCATTGTCCGCCTGGTGCACCACGGCCCGGCCGATCTGCTCCAGCCGGGCCAGCACCGGGTTGCCCCTATCGGCCCGGCGCTTCACGGGCGGCGGCGGTACGGTGAGGGCGCGGATCAGCCGATCGATATCCGGAGCAGCGCCTTGCACCTGGGCCGTGTGGCCCGCGTCGTTCCAGCGGTTGATCAGGCTGTTGATGGCCCAGGCACCCGCGGTGTCGATGGCTGTTGCCGCCGAAAGATCGACCGCCAGCCCCGGCGCGCGCGGCGGCACTGCAGCCAGTTCATCGGCCAGCGTGGCCACATCGTCAATGGTCAGCCGGCCGGACAGCACCACGCGGGCGCCACCGTCGCCTGTGTCCTGCCAGCTGATACTGCTGCCATAATGGCCGCCACTGCCCATGGCCGGTAAACTGGGCTATGCGAGGGCAAATGCCAAGGGGAACAAATACCTCCGTGCCGAACGAAGTCGCCGTTTACGATCTGGACCGGACGCTGACCGATACTGGCAGTTGGACGCATTTCATTGCGTACTGGCTGCGGAATGAAGCGCCGTGGCGCGTGATTTTGCTGCCGTTGGTGGCGATGGGTGCGCTGGCCTATGGTGTCAGGCTGATTTCGCGCAGCGGCATCAAGAGCTGGGCGCACCGCTGGTTGATTGGGGAACGGGTGGCGGAAAGCCGTATGGCGGCAGCGGCCGCGTGTTTCGCCGAAACCTTTGTGGCAGCACATGCATTGCTGGGCGCGCGCGCCGCGTTGGGCAATGATGCCGCCCTTGGCCGCAGGCTGGTGATCGCATCGGCCAGCCACAGTTTTTATGTGCGCGCCATTGCGGCCAAGCTGGGCGTGGCCGATGTGGTGGCAACCGAAGCGGTGCGGCGCGGCGGCTGGCTGACCAGCCGGCTGGCGGGCGAAAATTGCTACGGCGCTGCCAAACGGCGGGCACTGGAAGCGTGGCTGGCACGCGAAGGTCTGGAGGGTGCAGTGGTGCATTTCACCAGCGATCATCACAGCGACGTGCCATGTTTCGAACTTGCACTGGAAAGCGGCGGCACTGTGCTGTGTGCCCACCCATCGGCAAAGCTGGCGGCGATCGCGGTGGAGCGTGACTGGCCCACCGCACAGTGGGGCCGGATCAGGGGCAGCCTGCTGGAACGGGCATGAAAAAAGCCGGCCCCGGATGATCCGGAGCCGGCCCTTTCAAGCGCTGGCCTGGTGTCAGGCGGCAGCCGTCACACCGCGACGGCGGCGCATGGTGGCCCCAGTCAGGCCAAAGCCCATGATCAGCA
>JAIXPM010000070.1 GCA_027486275.1 Sphingomonadales bacterium
ACAGCGGCAATGCCGGCCGGGCCATGGGCGCAGAAGAATTCGAGGCCGAGCTTTACCCCGCCAACATGCGGCGCAACAGCAGCGACCAGCGCGCGCGCAGCAGCGACATCGGGCGTATCAACCGCCACGAACACCGGATTGTTCATGGCGTCAGGCTCCGCTGGCGGGGGAAGTAACCGGGGCGGCCACCTGCGCCTGCTCCACCCGGGCCGGGCGCACGCGCCGGCTTTCAGCCAAGGGCCGCAGCAACACGTGCCAGATCCATGTGGGGATCACGCCGGCAAGGAAGGCGATGCCGAGCAGCAGCGGCAACGGCAGCGCCGCGGGCGTGCCATCGGGCAGAACGAAATCGACGAGTGTCCAGTTGGACACCGCCAACAAGATGAACAACACCGCCATCACGGCGAGAAAGACCCAGCGAACGATTGCCATGTTGACCCTCACAGCTCTCCGTCAACCGAGGTGATACCAGCTTCCGACAGGGCTGCCATCAGCTTTTGCGCCACCTCGGCCAGTTGCGCATCACTGGTGGAGCGCATGACGAAATTGGCGCCGGTCTTGCCTTCCCGCCAGAACGGGTAGGAGCCGATCTGCACGCCGGGATTTTCCTTCTCGGTGCGCTTCAAGATCTCGGCGGCCTTGCTCTCCTGCGTCCAGGCGCCAACGCTGCGCGAAAGCACCGGGGCGCCGCCCGGCAACTGGCCATCAAGCCAGGCCAGCATCCCTTGCGTGATCATCGGCACACCGGCCATGATGAAGATATTTTCCACGCGGATGCCGGGCGCCTTGGTGCGCGGGTTCTCGATCAGGCTGGCACCAGCCGGCGTGCGGGCCATGCGCAGGCGGGCATCGGTGAGTTGGTCGCCATAATGCGCGGCCAGGATGGCGCGGGCGTCGGGGTGGATGATGACGTCAAGACCCAGCGCGGCGGCGATGGCATCCACGGTGATATCGTCGTGCGTCGGGCCGATGCCGCCGGTGGTGAACAGATAGTCGTGCTTCACCCGCAGGGCGTTCACCGCATCGGCAATGGCATCCATCTCGTCGGCGACAACGCGCACTTCCTTCAGGCGGATGCCCTGCACGCCCAGCCATTTCGCCAGATAGGCGATGTTGGCGTCCTGCGTGCGGCCGGACAATATCTCGTCGCCGATGATGACGAGAGCGGCGGTGTAGATGCGCCCCGCCTGCGTGTGACTCGGTTCGTTCATGCGCCCGGACTTAGCGCAGGGCGGCGGCCGTGACCATGGTGAAGATGGACTTTGCCGGCCTGAAACCCTATGGGCGTGGATATGACGCAAGCGCTCTATACCACGGTGATGGACCCACACGAGGGCCAACTGCGCCTGCATGGGCCGGCGGCCTTTGAAGGGATGCGCAAGGCTGGCCGGCTGGCCGCCGAGGTGCTGGACCATCTGACGCCGCATGTATTGCCCGAAGTGGCGACCATCGATCTCGACACAATGGCGTGGGAATTCGTCCGCGCTGCCGGGGCTGCATCCGCCACGGTTTTCTATCGCGGTTTCTCGCACTCGCTGTGCACCAGCGTGAACCATGTCGTATGCCACGGCATTCCTGGGCCGAAGAAGTTGAAGAGTGGCGACATCGTCAACATCGATGTGACCGTGGTGGTGGACGGCTGGTATGGCGACACAAGCCGCATGTTCCTGGTGGGCGATGTGCCATTGAAGGCGCGCAAGCTGGTGGAAGTGACGCATGAATGCCTGATGATGGGCATCGAACAGGCTCGGCCCGGCAAGACGCTGGGTGACGTAGGCCACGCCATCCAAACCCATGCTGAGCGGAACCGTTTCAGCGTGGTGCGCGATTTCTGCGGGCACGGGCTGGGCCAAGATTTCCACACGGCGCCCAACGTGGTGCATGTCGGCAAGCCGGGGCGCGGTGTCGTGCTGAAGCCCGGCATGTTCTTTACCATCGAACCGATGATCAATGGCGGCGGCCCGGCGGTGAAGGTGCTGGATGATGGCTGGACGGCGGTGACGCGTGACCGGTCACTTTCGGCCCAGTTTGAACACAGTATCGGGATCACCGAAACCGGCTGCGAGATCTTCACCGCGTCGCCCAAAGGCTGGCACGCGCCGCCGTACGCTTAACGTCGCTTCGGCAGCGGCTTCTTCGCAGCGGGCTTGGCGGCGGGCTTGGCTGCGGGTTTCGGCGGCAGCGGGATCAGTCGATTGACGCTGGTGATCTTCACCGGCGCGTCGATCATCTGGCCTTTCATCACGCCTTCGCCCTTGGTGGCGGAAATGGGCACATTCAAGATCTTGCGCACCACGTCCATGCCATCGGTGACGCGGCCGAACACCGCAAAACCCAGATTGTCCCCCGGCCCGGCCGGATTTGCATCCAGCGCCTTCAGGCTGCCGAGGATGAAGAAGAATTGCGCCTGCGCTGTGCCGGGGGCGGCGCGGGCGAGGCTGACGGCACCTTCATCATGGGTGAGGCCCGTGGTGGTCGTCGGCTCATGCGCCACCGGCGGCAGCAGCTTGCGGCCATCCTGGATGCCAGCTTGCACCAGGCCAATGCTGCCATC
>JAIXPM010000370.1 GCA_027486275.1 Sphingomonadales bacterium
GGGAGCCCACCACCATGATCGTCCGCACATTCGCGCTCGCCGCCCTGATCGCCGCCACCAGCGCCGCGGCCGCTCCCATCGTTACCGAAGCCGATTTTGTCGCGAAGGATTTCCGCTTTTCCGACGGCAAGACCCTGCCCGCGCTGAAGCAGCATTACCGGACCATCGGCTCGCCGGTTCGCAAGGCCAAGGGCGAGATCATCAATGCCGTGATGGTGGGCCACGGCACCGGCGGCACTGGCGCGCAATTCCTTGTGCCGCAGTTCGCCCGCCTGCTCGACCCGGGCGGCACGCTGGATGCGGGCAAATATTTCATCATCCTGCCTGATGCCATCGGCCACGGTGGATCGTCCAAACCCAGCGACGGCCTGAAAATGGCGTTCCCCGCCTATGATTATGGCGACATGGTGCGCGCGCAGGGGCAGTTGCTCGATCATCTGGGCGTGAAGCAATTGCGGCTGCTGATGGGCACATCGATGGGCTGCATGATGGGTTTCCAGTTCGGCACCGATCTGCCTGGCCGCGCCGCTGCCATCATGCCGCTGGCCTGCAACGTGATCGAGCTGGCGGGGCGCAACCGCATGTGGCGGGCGATGGCGATCCAGGCGATCAAGGCCGATCCCGATTGGCAGGGCGGCAATTTCACCAAGCCGCCGCTGAACGGCATGCGGGTGGGCGTGGCGTTGCAGGCCATGGCCAGTTCCGCCCCGGTGCGCATGCAAGCCGATAGCCCCAGCCGCGCCGCCAGCGATGCGCTGGCCGAACGCGCCATGGCCGCTGGCCTCGCCGGCAGTGCCGACGCCAATGATCGCATTTATCAACTGGAAGCCAGCCGCAACTACAACCCCGCGCCGCACCTCGCGCGCATCACCGTGCCCGTCACCTGGGTGAACAGCGCCGATGATTTCATCAATCCACCCGGCGTGGGCGAACCTGAACGCCATGTCCGGGCGATGCCGCAGGCGCGTTACGTGCTGATCCCCGAAAGCACGGAAACCCGCGGCCACAGCACGCACACGTGGAGCATCTTCTGGGAAGGCGAGCTGAAGGCACTGCTGGCGCGCAGCCAGTGAGGCGTCAGGCCGGGCACCGTCCGGTGCCGGGCCCCTTCACAAACCGCCCCGCCGCCGCGCCGGTCGGCTCGCCGCCTTTCAGCACCTGTACGCCGTTCACGAACACGGTGGACACGCCGGTGGCATATTGCGCCGGCTTCGCGAACGTCGCGTGATCGGTGATGGTGGCCGGATCAAACACCACCACATCAGCGAAATAGCCCGGCTTCAGCAGGCCCCGTTCCTTGATCCCCATATTGGTCACCGGCAGATGGCTCAGCCGCCGCACCGCGTCCTGCAACGTTGTCGTCTTTTCCTCGCGCACATATTTGCCAAGCAATCGCGCGACATTGCCATAGGCGCGTGGGTGATCCTGGCTCAGCAGGAACACGCCCTCGGCACTGGGCGCACCCGCATCCGATCCAAAGCTCATCCACGGCAGCGCGGTCTGGCGCTTCACATTGGCCTCATCCATCAGGAAATAGGCGGTGCCCACCCGGCTGCCATCCTCGATCACCAGATCGATGGCGGTATCCTCCGGGCTGGTGCCGCGCATGCGCGAAACCTCGCCCAGCGTCTTGCCAGTAAGCGGCTTCAACGCGGGGTTCTTGAAGCCCAGCAGCAGCACATTCTCCGGATTGCCGGCGCGCTTGGCGAGATTCTCCCAATCGGCATTCTCGTCCATCATCTCGGCCTTCACCCGGGCGCGCAGAGCCGGGTCCTTCAGCCGCTCGATCCAGCGTTCCAGCCCGCCCGATTGCACCCACAAGGGCATCGCTGCATCCAGCCCAGTGGCTCCGGCCGTGTAGTTGTACATGTTGGCGGTGATGCGGATGCCGCTGGCCCGCGCCACCTCGATCTTGCCGAGGATGGTGTCGAACTTGCCCCAGTTCTTCCGGCCCGACATCTTCATGTGCCAGATTTCCGCCGGGCCGCCGCTCTCCCGCGCGATGGTGATCAGTTCATCCACCGCAGCCTCGATGCGGTCGCCTTCGGAACGCATGTGGCTGATATACATGCCGCCACAGGCAGCGCTCGCCTTGGCCAGCGCCACAAGCTCCGGTGTTTCGGCATAGGCAGCCGGCGCATAGATCATTGATGTGCCCAGCCCCAGCGCGCCCTCGTTCATCGCAGCACGCACCAACCCCTGCATCCGCGCCAGTTGCTCCGGCGTGGGATCAACATCGCTTTCGCCCACTTCATGCACGCGCACCGTGGTGTGGCCCACGAAGCTGGCAACATTGGGCGCGATGCCCTCCTTCTCCAGCGTGGCCAGATACTCGCTCAGCGTCGTCCAGCTGATCTTGTATTTGATATCGTCCTGCCGGAGCGCGCTCAGCCGCTTCATCTCCGGGTTGAGCGGGCCCATTGACGTGCCCTCGCCCATGATTTCCAGCGTGACGCCCTGGCGGATGTCACTTTGCGCGCGGCCATCGATCAGCAGGCTTTCGGTCGCCC
>JAIXPM010000094.1 GCA_027486275.1 Sphingomonadales bacterium
CTCTGCTGAAGAACTGGGGCTATTACTGGGCGACGGATACCGGGGCGACCACCAGTTTCCGCGGCAGCCTGATCAAGCCTGGCGAGATGCGTTATGTCACCGAACGGCCGCTGCCGAACGGCAAGGTGCGGCTGCGCCACTGGACGCTGTTTGCCAAATCGGATGGCACCATCCGCGAACTTTCGGTGGGCACCGAAGATGGCGGCACGACCTGGACCACCGAATATGATTTGAAGTGGGTGCGACGGAAATAACAATGGGCAAAGTGCACTTGGGGGCTGGCCGATGCTGGATGATGACGCACTGGGCATGAACGCCCGCATCAGCCGCCGCGATTTCGTGAACGGAGCCGCGGTGGCGGTCGGCGCGCTCGGGGCCGGGGTGCCGGCACTGGGCGCAGCGCCAGCCGGGGGCCTGATCCCGCAAGACGAGACTTACCCCCCGTCCCGCACCGGGATGCGCGGCAGCCATCCGGGCTCGTTCGAAATGGCGCATGCGTTGCGCGACGGCCAGAAACCCGGCGACGCGCAGGATACGGGTGAGACCTATGATCTTGTCATCGTCGGCGGCGGGCTGAGCGGCCTGGCGGCAGCGCATTTCTATCGCAAGGCAGTGGGGCCGCAGGCACGCATCCTGATCCTTGATAATCACGATGATTTTGGCGGCCACGCCAAGCGCAACGAATATGTGGTGGATGGCAAATTCATCGTCATCAACGGCGGCACGCTGAATATCGAGTCGCCCGAACGCTACAACAAATGGGCGCGTTCGATCCTTGATGATCTCGGCATCGATCTGGAGCGCTACAAGGTCACCAACGATGCCAACAGCCGGCTCTATGCCGGGCTCGGCCTGCGGCGCGGCTATTTTTTCGAGAAGGAGCGTTGGGGCAAGGATCAACTGGTGGTGGCCGATCCGGCGCAGCGCGGCATGCGCGGGCCGCGGTTCGGCGCAGAGTTCCTCGCCCGCACGCCTCTTTCGCCAAAGGCCCGTGCCGACATGGCGCGGCTGCTTGCACCCGATCAGCCAGATTATCTGGCCAGCATGGATGTGACGGCGAAGAAGGCCTTCCTCGCCCGCACATCGCTGCAGGATTATTATACCCAAACAGTCGGCCTCGATGCCCAAGCGATGTGGTTCTTCATGACCATGGGCCGCGCCAGCTTCTGTGTCGGCGCCGATGCCACGCCGGCGCTGTTCGGCTGGGTGCAGGGCTATCCCGGTTTCTCCGGCCTTGGCCTAGGCCAGGTACCCGATGGCCTGTTTGCCGATCTGCACGGCGGCCACCACGGCCGCCAACGCGAAGGCAAGGAGTCCATTCATTTCCCCGATGGCAATGCCACGCTGGCCCGGCTGCTGGTGGCGGCACTGGTGCCTGGGGCGACGCCGGCGCGCACGCAGGAAGACATGGCAACCGCCCGCATCAATTAT
Organism: Sphingomonadales bacterium; assembly: GCA_027486275.1. The sequence continues at coordinate 1,432 of JAIXPM010000094.1, forward strand.
GCTGCGCTCGATGCGCCGGCGAACCCGGTGCGCATCCGGCTCTCCAGCCTCGTTCTCAACGTCAGCCACGATGGCGATGCGGCGAGCGCCAGCAACGCGACGGTGCGTTATGTGAAGGATGGCAAGCTGCAATCGGTGCGCGCGAAGGCGGTGCTGCTCGCCTGCTGGAACGAGGTGATCCCGCACGTCATGCCGGAATTGCCCGCCGCCCAGAAAGACGCGCTGCGCTATGGCACCAAGGGGCCGCTGGTCTATACCAATGTCGTGCTGCGCAACTGGCGCGCCTTCCACAAGCTCGGTGTGTCCAATTTCTATTGCCCAACCATGTTTCACGACACGGTGGCGCTCACCGAAGCTGCCAGACTGGGCGGCGTGGTCCACGCGCAAAGCCCGGACGAGCCGATCGCGCTGCATCTGACGCAATTTCCCGCCGAACCCGGCCTGCCGCGCCGCGAGCAGCACAAAATTGGCCGCGCCCGCCTGCTCGCCACCAGCTTCGAGGATTTCGAGCGCGAAACTCGTAGCCAATTGGCACGTTTGCTTGGCCCCGGCGGCTTTGATCCGGCGCGCGACATCGCCGCCATTACCGTCAACCGCTGGCCGCATGGCTACAGCTATACCTACAACAGCCTCACCGATCCGGTGGAGTGGGTCTATGCCCAAAGCCCCACCCGCCCCTGCGTCATCGGACGCCAGCCCTATGGCCTGGTTGCCATCGCCAATGCCGATGCCGCCGCCAGCCCGCACACCGATGCCGCGTTCGAGGAAGCCCACCGCGCTGTGAGCGAGATCGTCGAGCGGCAGACCTTCCCGTTCGTGCCCCGCACCGATTGAAGGCCGCCGGCCGCAGTGCCTGCCCCTGCCACCCCCAACAGCTTGGCCTGCCGCGCCCGGCGTGCCACTTGTGGCCCAAACACAAGGGAGTGACGCATATGGCCGGGCCGCTGCAGGGAATCAGGATCATTGAACTGGCCGGAATCGGCCCTGGGCCGTTTGCCGGCATGATGCTGGCCGATCACGGTGCCGAAGTGATCCGGGTGGATCGGCCGGGCGCGCGGATTGATGCGCGTGATCCGCTGCTGCGCGGCCGTCGGGTGATCGGGGTGGATTTGAAGAG
>JAIXPM010000307.1 GCA_027486275.1 Sphingomonadales bacterium
AAGGTCCACACCCCGCTGATGACGCTGGACAAGGCTGGCATCATCGCGGCGGCGCAAGCGGTGAACGCGCCGCTGCACCTGACCTGGTCTTGCTATGACCCGACGCCGGCCGGCACCCCGTGCGGCCTGTGCGATTCTTGCCGCCTGCGCGCCAAGGGCTTTGCCGAGGCGGGCATCGCCGATCCAGCGCCATGAGTTACGCTGTCAAGGAATTGTTCCTCACCCTGCAGGGTGAAGGTGCGCAGACCGGGCGGCGGGCGGTGTTCCTGCGCTTTGCCGGCTGCAACCTGTGGACCGGGCGGGAACAGGATCGCGCCAAGGCGGTGTGCACCTTCTGCGACACCGATTTTGTTGGCACCGACGGGCCGGGCGGCGGCAAATTTGCCGATGCCGGGGCGCTGGCGGCTTCCGTGGCGGCCTGCTGGGGTGAGACGATCGCGCACCGGTTGGTGGTGTGCACCGGCGGCGAGCCACTGCTGCAACTCGATGCGCCGCTGGTCGAGGCGTTGCATGCGCGCGGGTTCGAAACCGCCATCGAGACCAACGGCACGCAGGTGCCGCCCCCCGGCATCGACTGGATCTGCGTTTCGCCCAAAGCCGATGCGCCGCTGGTGCTGAGCACGGGCAACGAGCTCAAACTGGTCTATCCGCAGCCCAAGGCCATGCCGGAGCGTTTCGAGGCCCTCGAATTCCAGCATTTCTTCCTGCAGCCCATGGATGGGCCGAACCAGGCCGAGAATATCCAGGCCGCGATTGCCTATTGCCTCGCTCACCCGAAATGGCGGCTAAGCCTGCAAACGCACAAGCTGACGGGGATGCCCTGAGGCCTCAACGCGCCACCGTCACCTTGGCCTTCTCCCGCGCCATCCAGTCCCGCATCTCTGCTTCCATCACCGGCAACGGCACCGACCCCAGACCCAGCAGCGTATCGTGGAAACGGCGGAGATCGAAGCCGGCGCCCAATGATGTTTCGGCCTCGCTGCGCAGCTTGCGGATGCTCATCTCGCCCAGTTTGTAAGCCAGTGCCTGCCCCGGCCAGCTGATGTAGCGGTCCACCTCGATCTCGATATCGTGGCGGGCCAGCGCCGTGTGCTCTTCGAGATAGGCAATCGCCTGATCGCGGCTCCAGCCCATCAGGTGCAGGCCGGTATCGACCACGAGCCGGCTGGCGCGCCAGTTCTCGAAACTGGCGCGGCCGAACTCCTCATAGGGATTGCGATACATGCCAAGCTCGCGGCCGAGATATTCGGTGTAGAGGCCCCAGCCCTCGCCATAGCCGGAGAAGTAGGTCTGACGGCGGAAGGGCGGCGCGGCCGGTGCCTCCAACGCCATGGCGCCTTGGTGGCTGTGGCCGGGCACGCATTCGTGCAGGGTAAGCGCGGTGAGCATGAACAGCGGCCGCGATTTCAGATCATAAGTGTTCATGTAACAGGCATCGAGCCCGCCGCGTCCGGAGGTGTAGGTGGGCGCAATCGCATCCGCCACGGGCCGTAGCGTGAAGCGGTGGCGCGGTAGCGTCGTGAAGATGTCCTTCAGCTTCCCGTCCATGCGCTTGATCACATAGGAGGAGAAGCCCAGCAGCTCATCGGGCGTGCGGGCATAGAATTGCGGATCGGTACGAAGAAAGACCAGGAAATCCTTGTATTCGCCCTTGAAACCAGACTGTACCATGGCGGCGCGCAGATCGGCATCGATGCGCGCCACTTCCTTGAGGCCGATCTGGTGGATGGCATCCGGCGTCAGATCGGTGGTGGTGAATTCCTTCACCTGATCGCGATACCAGGCGACGCCATCGGGCAGATCGCGCGCGCCCGTGCTGGCGCGGGCGCCTGGCAGATATTCGGTGCGCAAGAAGGCCAGCATCCGCGTCTGTGCCGGATTGACGATGCTGTCGATCACCTCGCGGGCTTCGGCGCGCAGCTGGTCCTGCTCAAACGCCGGAATCGACGCCGGCATCAGCGTGAACGGCGCGTAGAACGGGCTATCCTTGCCCGGCTTGATCTGATTGGCCAGCGTCGCGTCACGGCCCTTCATGGTGACAGCCGGCGGGGTAAAGCCTCGCTTCATGCCTGCACGCATGTTGGCGGCATGTTCATCAAACCAGCGCGGAATGTCGCGCATCCGGCTGATATAGTTGCGATACTCCTGCACCGAGCGGAACGGCACCTGAGCCGGCAGATAGTTCCACACATTCACGTCGCTGTTGATCGGCATCTCATAGCTGCGCCACTTGATGCCCACCACTTCGGCCCGCAGCGATTCGGCCAGTACCGCCTTGTTCAAGCGCTCCGCAGGGGACAGTTCGGCATCGGGAATGGCCGCGATTTGATCAAGCACGCCCTGCCATTGGCGCTGGCGTTCCGCCTGGCAGGCCGGAGTCACACAGGGCAGACGCGGGCCGGGCCTGGTATCCAGACCATCCTCCACCTGGCCGGTCTGCGCCAGGCGCCATTGCCATTCGGCATTGTAGACGGCCTTCAGCCGTTGATCCGCCGTCTGGGCCTGAGCAGCGCCTGCCAAAAGCAGTGCGGTGATGATCGTGCGAATCATGTTTTTCCCCCTCAGAAATTTCAGCCGCGGCCACGATAGGTGGGCACGCCCTGATCAGGCAGCCACAGGCCGTCCGGCACCGGGCCGGATTGCCAGAACACGTCGATCGGGATGCCGCCGCGCGGATACCAATAGCCCCCGATGCGCAGCCATTTCGGCTTCATCTCGGCCACAAGGCGCTGGCCAATGCCCACGGTGACATCCTCATGGAAACCGGCGTGGTTGCGGAACGCGCCGAGGAAAAGCTTCAAGGCCTTTGATTCAACAATCGTTTCATCCGGCACATAGTCGATGACGATATGGGCAAAATCCGGCTGTCCGGTGACAGGGCACAGCGAAGTGAACTCCGGGCAGGTAAAGCGCACCAGGAAAATCGCGCCCGGCCGCGGGTTGGGCGGATAATCCAGCACCGCCGCTTCCGGACTGGCCGGCAAGGCGCTGCTCTGGCCCAAATGCAACACGTCCACCACTTAATCTCTCCATGTTGTAACAAAGCGCGTATCATGGCCGACTATGGGGGTGACATGCGCTGCCTGCGCAATTATGTCACGCCCCATAACGCCCAAGTTGATGACGCGTAGGGAGTGCCGCATGAACCTTCTGGTGTCCACTGACTGGCTTGCCGCAGAGATGGGCAAATCGGATCTGCGTATCATTGATGCCAGCCTGTTCTTGCCCGCCATGGGCCGCAATGCCCGCGCCGAATTCGAAGCTGCCCATATCCCCGGCGCGGTGTTCTTCGACATCGAGGAAGTGTCGGACACCGCGAACCCCCTGCCCACCATGCTGCCGCCGGCGGAGAAATTCGCTTCGCGTTGTCAGGCGCTTGGGCTGGGCGATGGCAGCCGGATCGTGGTGTACGACAACAGCCCGCTGAAATCATCGGCACGGCTTTGGTGGATGCTGGGCCTGTTCGGCGCGCATGAAGTGGCGATATTGGATGGCGGCTTTGCCAAGTGGCAGGCTGAAAGCCGCCCGGTGGAAAGTGGCAAGCCGATCGTGCGCCACCGCCATTTCACCGTTTGGGCCGACAAGGCGCTGGTGCGCGACATGGCCCAGATGACAGACAATCTGCGCAGCAAGGCCGAACAGGTGGTCGATGCGCGTGGTGCCGGCCGCTTTACCGGGGCCGAACCGGATCCGCGCCCCGGCGTGCGCCCCGGCCACATCCCGGGTTCGAAGAACATCCCCTACTCGGCGCTGTTCAACGAAGATGGCACCTTCAAGGCCCCGGCCGACATCAAGGCGCTGTTTGATGCAGCCGAAATCGATCTGAGCAAGCCGCTGGTGGCCACCTGCGGTTCCGGCATCACCGCGCCGGTCGTGGCCTTTGGCGCGGCGCTGGTGGGCAAGCCCACTGTTGCCGTTTACGATGGTAGCTGGAGCGAATGGGGCGCCAATCCGCATAACCCGGTGGTAACGGGCGCGTGACAGCCCGATGACTGCGAGGCGTCCGCCGCGGGCTGATCTTTCGG
>JAIXPM010000076.1 GCA_027486275.1 Sphingomonadales bacterium
CAGACAGCTTCCCGCGGATGCTCATCGTCGAGATCGACCACAGCAATCCCTATTATGACGACAGCTATGCGGTGAATTCCGCCAATCTCGGCCCCTATGGCGATGCCATCATGAAGGAGCTGGTGCCGGAGATCGAAAAGCAGTTCCGCGGCCTTGGCCAAGGCTGGGCGCGCTTCACCTATGGAGGTTCCACCGGCGGCTGGGAAGCGCTGGCCGTGCAGATGTTCTACCCCGATGATTTCAACGGCGCCTTCGCCGCATGCCCCGATCCCATTGATTTCCGTCAATATACCAACATAAACATCTATGAAGACAAGAATGTCTTCTGGAAGGTCGGCCCGTTCGGCAAGGTCGATCGCCCGGCTCACCGCAACTATCTCGGCCATGTTGATTACACGGTGGAACAGGAACAGCGGCTGGAACTGGTGCTGGGCGACAAATCCCGTTCCGGCCAGCAGTGGGACATCTGGGAAGCTGTCTATTCCCCGCAGGGAGCCGACGGCTACCCGCAGCGCATCTTCGACAAGCGCACCGGCGTGATCGATCCCAAGGTTGCCGCCCACTGGCGCGAAAATTACGATCTGCGGCACATCATGCAGCGCGACTGGAAGACGCTGGGTCCCAAGATCCGCGACAAGATCTTCCTCTATGTCGGCGACATGGACAATTACTACCTCAACAACGCCGTCTATCTGACCGAGGATTTCCTGAAGAAAGCCGATCCGGCGTTCACGGGCGAAATCGCCTATGGCGACCGCGCCGAACATTGCTGGAACGGCGATCCGAACCAGCCCAACCACATCAGCCGCCTGCGCTACCACACCATGTATGTGGACAAGATGCTGAAGCGCATTGAAGCCGCTGCGCCGAAGGGGGCTGATCTGAAGAGCTGGCGCTACTGATGGCAGCCCAGCCCGGCCTGTACCGCGTGCAGTGGAACCAGTTCGCCCAGGCCGTCGCCCTGCCGCCGCTGTTCTGGGCCCTGCCCTGGCCCACGCCGCTGGCGCTGGTCGGACTGTTGCTGCCGCCGCTGGCCCTGGCGCTCAACCTCGTCCTCATCGCCGTGATCAAATGCCCGGCCTGCACCAAACGCCTGATGATCAAGGGCCTGATCATCTTCCCCCGCCGCAAATGCCCACACTGCCGCGAAGTGGTCGCGTAAGGCGTGATCCCTCGTGAACTGATCGGCGAGGCCGAAGTGCCCGGCGGCCCGCCGCTGCGGCTCTTCCGGCGCGGCAGCGACTTCATGATCGTGCTGGACCGCAACGAACTGATGAGCACACGCATGCACGGCTCCGAAGTCGCGCTCGGCACCATGGCCTGCGATCGGCTGGCCGGCCACAAGGCGCCGCATCTGCTCATCGGCGGCTATGGCATGGGCTACACGCTGCGCGCCGTGCTTGGCCAGTTGGGTCCCACCGCGCGCGTCACTGTCGTCGAACTGGTGCCCGGCATCATCGATTGGGCGCGTGGGCCCATGGCCGCCGTCACCGCCGGCTGCCTCGATGATCCACGCGTCACCATCACCATGGGCGATGTCGGCGCCTACATGGCCCAGAGCACCGCCCAGTTCGACGCAATCCTGCTCGACGTGGACAACGGCCCCGACGGCCTCACCCGCGCCGCCAATGATGGCCTCTACAGCCCCCGCGGCCTTGCCGAAGCCCGCAACGCCCTGCGCCCCGGCGGCATCCTCGCCGTCTGGTCCGCCGCGCCCGACACCGCCTTCGGCCGCCAGCTTGAACGCAGCGGTTTCAGCGTCGAAACGGTGAAGGTCCGCGCCCGCGAAACCGGCAAGGGCGCCACGCACATCATCTGGTTCGCTACCAAACGCTGAACAGCCAGGGCGGCATTGCCTCCACCCCTTAGTCAGAACGAAGAAGCGCCTCCGGCGGGCAGGGACTCGCCTCTGCACCCGTTTGCTTCATTGTCGGCTATTGGGCCGGGAACGGACCGTCCGATCCGGGGCGCGATACAAAGTAAAGCTGACCTGACGCGAGCGCTATGCGACTGCCGCCGCCTCCCGAAAGGAGATCAGCCGGCGGCGATCTTCGTCCCACAAGGTGAGTGCCAGCGGCCGGATCATCTGCGCGAAGGTGAAGCGGTTGAGATGACGCAGGTCAGGATAGGCGTTCAGCACCTCTTGCAGGCGATAGAACGGGATACGGCTGGCAAGATGGTGGACGTGATGTACGCCGATATTGGCGGTGAACCAGCGTAGCGGTTGCGGCAAGTCGAGATGGGTGCTGCCGTACAAGGCGGCATCGTGAAACGACCATGCCGTCGCCTTGTCCCAATGCGCCGTTTCGAACTGATGCTGGATGTAGAAGAGGTAGACCCCGGTCGATGCCGCGATCAGCAGGGTGGGGATCACGACCAACAGGGTCGTGCCCCATCCAACCAGGAATATCAGCCCGCTCATCATGCCGGCTATCGCCAGATTGGTGGCGATGGCGCTGACCCAATATTGCACCCCGGCCCGCATCAACCCGATCGGCAAGCGGTGCCGCAGCAAGAATAAATAAGCAGGGCCAATCCCCAGCAGCACCGCCGGGTGGCGATACAGCCGATAGCCCAGTCGTCCAAGCCTGCTGAGGGACTGAAACTCCCTCACAGTCAGCGTATCGATATCGCCATAGCCGCGGGCATCGAGATTGCCGGTGCTGGCATGATGCAGCGTGTGCGCGCGTCGCCAGCAATCATACGGCGTAAAGGTCAACACGCCCAGCGCGCGGCCAATCCAGTTATTGCCGGAGCGTTTGGAAAGAAACGCGTCATGCCCGCAATCATGCTGGATGATGAAGATGCGCAGCAACAGCAACCCCGCCAGCGGCGCAAGCGCAAGGGCGATCAGATAGCCTGCGTTGATGGCGGCCAGCATGGCTGACACGACACCGAAAAACGGGACAAGCGTGATCGCCAGTTCCCAGAGGCTGCGGACGGTGTGAGGCCGGGAAAATGGCTTGAGCTGCGAAACCAGCTTGCGCGGCACCAGTGCGGGGAGGCCAGTGGCAGGAACAGATCCTTGATATGGCATTTCGGTGTTCGCAAAATCCATGAATTCCACTTTTATCCAAGAGCTTCCGACACGGCGGTTCTTATATTAGGGCGCAAAGATTACAATCGAGATGCGGCGCAGAAAACTGCCCATACGATGAGCAAAAGCGGTCATTCATGCACGCCTGACCTCGGGTCAGGCCCTATTGAAGCCGGGCCTGTCCGGATCGAGCTCAAGTCTGCTTTGGAGCTTATGGTCCGGTTGCCCGAACGTCCGTTCTGAGGGCGCAATGCCGTCATGTTGGTTTGACGACAGCCAACACGGAGCCGCCCAGATTAAACGGGTGCAAGGACAGCGTCCCTGCCCACGTCACCCCGGACTTGATCCGGGGCGGAGGCCCCTTCTCCCTTCAGTCCGCCGCTCCTGGCATCCAGCCCGGCGGCGCCAAGGTGAATCCGGCAAAATCAAATCCCGGCGCAACGATGCAACTGACCAGCGCCCACCCCAGATCGGCAACCGCGGCCTGCCAGTGCCCAGCGGGAATGGTCGCCTGGGGGGAATTGCCGGCAGCGACGTCTGGCCCAAGGGTGATCCAGACCGGTGCATCCTGATCGCTGGCCGCGTGGCCCAGCGCCAGCGGGTGGCCGGCGTGCCAGCACCAGATTTCTGTAGCGTCCACCGTATGCCAATGCGACCGCTGGCCGGCTTCGAGCAGGAAGTGGATGGCGGTGACGGTGGCGCGCTCCGGCCCACCGACGCGCAGGGTTTCGCGGTACCAGCCGCCCTCCGGATGTGGAGAGAGGCGCAGCGCCGTGATCAGGCGCTGCGCCTCTCCATTATCCATCATCGGCAGGTCAGGCGGCTTTATCGGCCACCATCAGCCTTGTGGGTTGCTTGGTGCCGGCGACGACATCCTTGTCCACCTGCACTTCTTCGACGCCTTCCAGGCCAGGCAGATCGAACATGGTATCGAGCAAGATGCCTTCCATGATCGAACGCAGGCCGCGCGCGCCGGTCTTGCGTTCGATGGCGCGTTTGGCGATCGCCGAAAGCGCGTCGGTGGTGAAGGTGAGTTTGGCGCCTTCCATTTCGAACAGGCGGGCGTACTGCTTCACCAGCGCGTTCTTCGGCTCGGTGAGGATCTTGATCAGCGCCGGTTCGTCCAGATCTTCCAGGGTGGCGATCACCGGCAGGCGGCCGATGAATTCCGGGATCAGGCCGAAGCGCAACAGATCTTCCGGCTCGCACTTGCGCAGCAGCTCGCCAACGCGGCGTTCATCCGGCGCGGCGACATGCGCGCCAAAGCCGATCGAGCGGCCCTGCATACGATCGCCGATGATGCGATCAAGGCCCGAAAAGGCGCCGCCGCAAATGAACAGGATGTTCGTGGTATCGACCTGAAGGAATTCCTGCTGCGGATGCTTGCGGCCGCCCTGCGGCGGCACGGAGGCGGTGGTGCCTTCCATGATCTTGAGAAGGGCCTGCTGCACGCCTTCGCCGGACACATCGCGGGTGATCGACGGGTTGTCAGACTTGCGGCTGATCTTGTCGATTTCATCGATATACACGATGCCACGCTGGGCGCGTTCGACGTTGTAATCGCTGGCCTGCAGCAATTTCAGGATGATGTTTTCCACATCCTCGCCCACGTAACCGGCTTCGGTCAGCGTGGTGGCATCGGCCATAGTAAATGGCACATCCAGGATGCGCGCCAGCGTTTGGGCAAGCAGCGTCTTGCCGCAGCCGGTCGGGCCGACGAGCAGGATGTTGGACTTGGCCAGTTCCACTTCGGCACCCTTGCCGCCGTGGTTCAGCCGCTTGTAGTGGTTGTGGACGGCGACCGACAGCACGCGCTTGGCGTGGAACTGCCCGATCACATAATCATCCAGCACCTTGCAGATTTCGCGCGGGGTTGGCACGTCGCCGGACTTCTTGACCAGCGCCGTCTTGGTTTCCTCGCGGATGATGTCGTTGCACAGCTCCACACATTCATCGCAGATGAACACGGTCGGGCCCGCGATGAGCTTCCTCACCTCGTGCTGGCTCTTGCCACAGAAGCTGCAGTAAAGCGTGCCTTTGCTATCGGTGCCGCCCAGCTTCGTCATGACGTTCCTTCCTCACGCCGGCCCGCCATAGCCGACAATATACGCGCCGGCATGCCACCGGCTTGACAGTGTAGCGATGAATCACCGCCTGCCGCAAGGGCAGGATTACGCCAAAGCGTCACAATTGCGGCAGGGCAATAGCGCCATTCTGACGCCAAGGCCCTGCCCCGATGAAGGTTCAAGCCGCCTGCGCTTCGCTTTCCGGCGCCACGGGGCGCTTTTCCATCACGGCGTCGATGATGCCGAATTCCTGGGCTTCCTCGGCGCTCATGAACTTGTCACGCTCCATGGCGTGTTCGATGGTGGCGAGATCCTTACCCGTGTGCTTCACGTACAAATTGTTGAGAATGCTGCGAATCCGCAGAATTTCACGGGCCTGGATTTCGATATCAGTCGCCTGGCCCTGGGCGCCGCCCGACGGCTGGTGCACCATGATGCGAGCGTTCTTCAGCGCGATGCGCATGCCCGGCTCACCAGCGGCCAGCAGGAAGCTGCCCATCGACGCGGCCTGGCCCACGCACACCGTGCCAACCTTGGGCCGGATATACTGCATGGTATCGTAAATCGCCATGCCGGATGTGATCACCCCGCCCGGAGAGTTGATATACATGTAAATATCTTTTTTCGGATTTTCCGATTCGAGGAACAGCAGCTGCGCCACGATTACCGAGGCCATATGGTCTTCCACCTGGCCGTTCACGAACACGATGCGATCACGCAGCAGCCGCGAATAAATGTCGAAGCTGCGTTCGCCGCGGTTCGAGCTTTCGATGACAATGGGAACCAGGCCGGCAACAGGATCGAACATGGGAATCTCCTTTCCCACTAGTTCGGACGTTTACGGCCTGAGTTCAAGGGGGCAAAGGCAATTGCCGCAGGAGGAATCGGCACCGGATTGCGGAAGTGGGCCCGGCGCCACAGCTCCGCCGGGAGATCGACCCAGCGATGCAGGGCCACGGCGAGCACCGCGGAGATCAGCAGCATGGCCAGCTTCAGCGCCAGGCCGCCTGCTGGCATCAGCGCCGCCATGGCGGTGATCACCGGGGTGTGGACGAGATACAGGCTGAAAGAGAGGTCACCGGCCCAGCGATCCTGCGCGCTGGAATATTGGTGCACGCTCCACGCTACGGCCGGCAGCAGCAGCACAGACCAACCCAGATGGGCAAGCTGCACAGCCATATTGGGTGTTTCGATGCCGTTCTTGAGCAGCACTTCGCGGGCTTGCGGCAGCAAGGCAAGCCCGGCTCCGGCTGCCATGAACAGCAGAACCGAGGCGAACGCCTGGCCGTCGGTAGCCTTCCAGCGGGATTGCGCCAGCCAGGCACCGCCAGCAAACGCAGGCAGATAGAACAACGCGGTGACAAGACCCGCCGACATAAGGCCGATGCCGACCACCCAGCCAATCAAGGCCAACAGCCATACTTCGGCCCGCCGCAAGTGAATCAACAGCGGGGCTAGCAACGGGAGCGCCAGATAGAATTGCAGCTCGATATCCAGCGACCATGCCACGCCCAGCAGCGTTTCATCCCGGCTGGCCAGACCCGGCAGCAGCAGCGCAAGGCCAAACTCGTCCGGCACGTGCGCGCCTTCCACGAACAGCAGCAAAGCATTGGCCAGCGCCACAAACAGGAACAGCGGATAGATGCGCAAGAAACGGCTCGCCATGAAACCCGTGGTGCTGCCCGCCCACTCCTGCCAGGCGCGCGTCACCCAGAACCCGCTGATCATGAAAAAGATCATCACCGCCGGCCGACCCAGGTTGATCGCCGAGAGGTGCGACACAACGACAACCGCCGCCAGCAGCAAGCGTACCGCGCCAGGACCCAGACGGAATGTCGACAACGGCATGACCTTCTCTCCGGTGGACGCAACTACACAGCCTGAGGAAGCGAGATTGGCTTGACCTTTACCCTCTGTCAAGCACTATTACGCTTTTCTTAACTATCTGTTCAGCCAAATCGCCTGACACAAGATCTGCAGCCCGCTTGCAACGTGCGCCAATGGCTCTGCGTCACCACAAGAACGGTCGTTGTAATGTGATCCTTAGGAAAGCGATCCGCCTAATGCCGCCACATTGACGCCTGGCCGACCGATGCAGAGCCGTTATGGCTGCCGCGGGCCGCTGCCCCTAGATGGCACCGAACCACGGTGTGCGCTTGTCAGATCAACAGGTTCAGGCCGGCTTGGTCCGGCGCCACAGGCGCTGGCGGCGGGCTTCCAGTGGGCGATCGACGCCCATGAACAGCGCGATGCTAACCACCAATACGGCAACCACGGCTACTAGTTTACCGCCAGCGCCTGTCACCGGCATCACCTCGGCCAGCAGCCGAACCACCGGCAGGTGCACAAGATAAAGCGGATAAGACAGATCACCGAGCCACCGATCAAGCCGATCAGACGGCTGGTTGATGTTCCATGCCACAAACGGCGCCAGCAGCAGGATCCACGCCATGTGCCCCAGATTTTGCGCCAGGCTGTCGGTGAATTGGGCCTTGAACAACAGCCCACTCAACGCTGGCACCATGGTCATGGCTGCGGTGAAGGCCGCCGCAGCCAGCAGGCTGGCGCGCACTTGGCAAGCGCTGGGCTGCCAACGCAGGCGATGGAAGACAAAGCCGGCAAGGAAGGCCGGCAGATAGAAGAGCAAGGTGGGCACATGCGCGGCAAACAGCGCGATGCCCAGGCCAAAGGCAGCTACGGCCAACGCCAACAAGGCAAGAGGTTGCAAGCGCTGCGCGGCCAGCGTGATCAACGGGATGGCCAGATAGAATTGCAGCTCGATATCGAGCGACCAGGATACGCCGATCACGTCACCGGCGCGCGCCGCCAGCCCGAGCA
>JAIXPM010000426.1 GCA_027486275.1 Sphingomonadales bacterium
CGCTGCCGCTAGCAGGCGAGGCCGTTTGCAACAAGGGGGCGAACGCTTCCCCGACCGCTTGTCACGTCAAGGCCGCGCGTGCCTGTCCCGCGATATGCGCCAGCATCGCCGCGCTGACCATGCCGCTCTCACGCGCCCGGCTGATGGAAGCCGCGATGCGCGCCACCCGCGTCGCGTGGGCTTCCAGCCACAATGCCAGCACCTGCACCGGGTTGCTGCCCTCTGGCACGATATGGCGCAGCAGATCGAGCCTGATCTGCTCGAAATCGCGCACCAGTGCCGCCGTCAGTAGCCGTTCCCACGGATCGGCCGGGTTCAGCGCCGCTGCGGCGCCGCGCGCCCAGTCCAGCTCGGCGGTTTCGCCCAGCATCGTATAGGCCTTGGCCGTGGCCGCGACATCAAGCCCGCGTTCGGCCGCCAGCAGCGCCACGCCCACTGCGCCATCAAGCGCCTCGATATGCCCGATGCTGCGCGCCAGATCTGCCGGCGCGCCCGCGGCGGCCAACTCAGCCGCCGAACGGTCGAGCTGGCCGCGCACTTCGGCTTTCACCAGCTGTTCGATGCTGTTGCCCAGCGCTTTCAGGCCCGGTGCGATCGCGGCAACCAGTGCAGAGGCGCTGCGGCCGCCGCCCAGTCGCACCAGATCGGCCATCTGAGCACGCAGCACGCCCTGAGCAGCGCGGTGCAGCGCATTGGCCGCTGTGGCCGGCACCGCTGCCGTATCGATCGCCTGCCACAGCCCGGCAAAGCCGAACAACCGCCGCGCGGCCACAAAGGCGCGGGCAATATCAGCGATGCCGGCGCCCAGTTCCTCGGCCAGCTCGAAGGGCGCCGAAAGGCCGGCGCGGTTGATCAATTCATTGGTCAGCTTGGTCGCCACAAGTTCGCGGCGCAGGCGGTGATGCAGGATCGCATCGCGATGGGTGCCCTGCATGGCAGCCGGGAACGCCGCGATCAGATCAGCTTCCAGCAGCGGATCATCCACCACCGCGCTGGTCACTAGCACGTCATAGGCGGCCATCTTGGCATAGGCCATCACCACCGCCAGTTCGGGCCTGGTCAGGCCTTCGCCGGCCTGCGCACGCTGGGCCAGCACGTCATCGCCGGGCAGGCCTTCCACCTTGCGGTCCAGTCCAACACGGCCTTCCAGAGTCTGGATCAGCCGCTGGAGCACCGGCACGGCGGCTGCACCGCCGGTTTCCGCCAGGCTGATGGCTTGCGTCTGCAGGCGGTTGTCGCGCAGCACCAGTTCCGAAACGTTGTCGGTCATTACCTTGAGCAGCGCATCGCGATCCGGCCGCGACAGGCGGCCGGCGGCGACCTCGCCGTTCAGGGCGATCTTGATGTTGACTTCGTGGTCGGAGCAATCGACCCCGGCCGAATTGTCGATGAAATCGGTGTTGATGCGGCCGCCGGTGCGCGCGAATTCGATGCGCGCGGCCTGGGTGAGGCCCAAATTGGCACCTTCGCCGATCGCCTTTGCCTTCAGCGCATAGGCATCCACCCGGATCGCATCATTGGCGCGGTCCCCGGCGTCGGCATTGCTTTCGGTCGACGCCTTCACATAAGTGCCGATGCCGCCGAACCAGAGCAGATCGACTTGCATCTTCAGGATGGCGCTGAGCAGTTCGCCGGGCGCCATTGCGTCCACGCTCACGGCCAGCATGGCCTGCACCTGGGGCGAAAGCGGGATGGATTTCAGGCTTCGCGCAAACACGCCGCCGCCTTCCGAAATCAGCGCCTTGTCATAATCGTCCCAGCTCGATCGCGGCAGCGCGAACATGCGCTGGCGCTCGGCAAAGCCGGCCGGGATATTGGGCGTGGGATCAAGGAAGATGTGGCGATGGTCAAAGGCCGCCACCAGCGCCACCGCTGGCGACAGCAGCAACCCGTTGCCGAACACATCGCCCGACATGTCACCAACGCCGGCCACGCGGATGGTCTGGGTCTGCACGTCGGTGCCCAGTTCGCGGAAATGCCGCTGCACCGAAATCCATGCGCCCTTGGCGGTGATGGCCATCGCCTTGTGGTCATAGCCATTGCCGCCACCCGACGCGAAGGCATCGCCCAGCCAGAAACCTTGGCTCTCGGCAATGCCATTGGCCGTGTCGGAAAAGGTTGCGGTGCCCTTGTCGGCGGCGACCACCAGATACGGGTCGGGCGTATCGTGGCAGACCACGCCAGCCGGCGGCAGCACGGTGCCGGCCACATCCAGATTGTCGGTGATCGACAGCAGTGCGCGGATATAGATGCGATAGGCCTCGGTGCCTTCTGCCAGCCACGCATCACGGTTCGATGCCGGCGGCAGCAGCTTGGGATAGAAACCGCCCTTGGCACCGGTTGGTACGATCACGGTATTCTTCACCTTCTGCGCCTTCACCAGGCCCAGCACTTCGGTGCGGAAGTCGTCGCGCCGGTCAGACCAGCGCAGCCCGCCGCGGGCGATAGGCCCGCCGCGCAGGTGGATGCCCTCCACGCGCGGGGAGAACACCCAGATCTCGCGATAGGGGATTGGGTGAGGCAATCCGGGCATGGCGGCGGAATCGATCTTGAAGGCCATCGCCTCCGGCCCGCCGGGCACGAAGAAATTGGTCCGCAGGGTGGCTAGCATGGCCGATCGGTACAGGCGGATGATGCGATCATCATCAATGCCGGATACTTCGGCCAGGCCGGCATCAATGCGGGCCAGCACCTCTTCCTGCGCCTTGGCGCGATCTGCGACATCCAGCGCAAAGCGCGCCGTGAACAGCCCCACCAGATCGCGCGTGATATCAGGATAGCGTTTCAGCGCATCCACCGCCGTCATCACGCCGTACGTGACGCCTGTCTGCCGCAGATAGCGGAACCACGCCCGCAACAGCGAAGCATCACGGGCCTCTAGGCCACAGCCCGGGATTAGCGCGTTGAAGCCATCATTTTCCTGCGTGCCCAGCAGCACGGCGACCAGCGCCGGTTCCAGCCGCACCGCCAGCGACGACATATCGGCAAGGATAGCTGGATCGGGCACTTCACAAATGAAATCGTTGATGCGGCCCAGCCGGCCATCGTCGAGATCGAACGGATATTCCTCGATCACCTTCAGGCCGAAATTCTCCAGCACCGGCACCGCTTCGGAAAGCGGAATGATCGGGCCGAGGCGATACAGCTTCAAGCGCAATTGGCCGGGTTCAGAGGCGGCCATGATGCGAACGGCGCGATCATTCTCGTCCTCCAGCGTAGCGAGCGCCATGATGTCGGCAGCGGCTTCGGCCGGCTGATGCTGGGCGCGATAGCTGGCGGAAAAGGCCCGGCCGTGGCTGCGCGCCAGCCGTGCCGCCCGAGTCGGCGTCGTCAACTCGGCCAGCGCGGCCTCCAGATCTTCTTCCCAGCCGCGCACCAACTGGCGCAGCCGGCGATCGAGCGCGGCGGCCTGATCGGCGGTGAAGCTGGCAGCCTCGGCCACATCCACCACATAGTGCACGCGCGCCAGGCCCTCCTCGCGCAGTTCTACCTCGTAACGTGCGATGCTGCCCTTCAATTCCTGCGCCAGCATCTGTCCGGCGGCTTCGCGTAGGCGGCTGGTGTAGAGATCACGCGGCACATAAACGAGCGCGGAGACAAAGCGACCGAACGGATCGGCGCGGGCGAACAGCTTCGGCCGCGGCCGGTCGAGCAGGGAGAGCAGCCCCAGCGCCATCGTCTTCAATTGATCGGGGCTGGCCTCGAACAATTCCATGCGCGGAAAGCTTTCCAGTACATGCACCAGCGCCTTGGCGCTATGGCCACTCTCGCCAAAGCCCAGCGCGTCGATGATCTCGCCCACCTTGCGGCGCAGCAAGGGCACCTGGCGCGGCGAGGTGGAGAGCGCGGCTGACGTATAGAGCCCCAGGAAACGCGTTTCGGATACCACGCGGCCCTCGCGGTCGAAGCCCTTCACCGCGACCAGATCGCCGTTCACCCGGCGGTGCACGCTCACAACTGCGCCAGCGCGCGTGATCAGCAGGGGTTCCGGGCTGGCCAGCAGCGCCTTGAAGGCGCGTGGCGTGTCGGCGGGGCCACGCATGCCCGTCCACACCGGGTAATCCGGATCGGCGAGCAGACCAAGGCCGCCATCGCTGGTTACCTCCATCGCCGGATCGTCCAGATCGCCTTCAAGCCGGTAATGGCGGGCGCCCAGCAGGGTGAAATTGTCGGCCGCCAACCATTCGAGGAACGCCATGGCTTCGGCGGTGCGGTGCGGGGCCAGCGGCGGCGGATTGTCCGAAAGGGCGCGGATGCGTTCGCGCAGCAGGGCCAGCATCGCCTGCCAATCGGTCACTGCAGCGCGCACATCGGCCAGCACCTGGGCCAGGCTGGCCTCCAGCGCGGCGCGCGTTTTATGGCCAACCTGCTCGATCTCCATGTAGATCATGGATTCGCGGGCATGGCCGGGCAGGGGGGCGCCATTCTTGCCCAGTCCGATCACCTCCAGCAGCGTGCCGTCCGCATCGCGGCGCACATCGATGATCGGGTGCAGCAGGCGGTGGATGTCCACCCCGGCGGCGGTGACGGCGGCGGCGGTGGAATCCACCAGGAAGGGACGGTCTTCGCCGATGATGGCCAGGCGCAGGCGGCGGGCGCCATCGTCGGCCAGCGGATCAATGTGGATCACTGGTTGATCGGGCGCACGCCGGGCGGCAGCACCGGCCATGAATCCGGCCACGGCAGCACGTGCCGCCTCGTCCAGGCCTTCGATTTCGCCGGGCAAGGCGCGGGCAAACAGGCACCCCGCCAGCGCCTGTGCCAAAGGAGTGTTTGCAGTGGCCGCAGCAGTGCCGGGCTTGGTCGTTTCAGGCACGTCGATCGCTCCCGCGACATTTTTGCCGCAGCTTATGCGCCGCGCGGTCGCGAAAGAAAAGTGTGATTCGAAGCTCACTCTGTAATCTTTGTGCGATTGAACACATCAAGGGCCACTCCGGACCGGGGCCGCCGCGGGAACGGATCGGCCACCGGCGGCAGCCGCTGCACCTGGGCAAAGGCGCTGGCCAGTTCGGCGCGAAGGCGCTTCGCCGCGCTCTTCGACAACACTTCGCGCCAACTCAGCACGATCTGCACCAGCGCCGCCGGATCGCCGGCTTCGGGCAGCGGCAGCGCCAGGCCGCGCACCAGCATCTGTGCGCCCATCGGATCGTTCACGCTGGCTTCGAACGGGATCGGCATCGGTTGCAGCGCCACCAGTTCGCAGGCCGCCACCAGTTCTTCAGACAGGCCGGGATCGCGCAGCAGCGCCAGCCCGGCGATGAGGCCAAAACGCGCCGAAACCGGGCCGCCCACGCTTTCGATGATGGCGCGGCCCGCCGGATCGCGCACCACGATGCTGTGATCGAAGAACGGTGCCAGCGCAGCCGCAATACTGTCGTCGTGCGCGCTTTGCCAGGCGGCCAGCGCCCGGTTTGTGAGACGCCGTTCCACCACGACGCTGCGCGGCACCTGGTCTTCCCGCAGCGGCCCCGGCCGATCGACGGCCGATCGATCAACGCCAGCATCATGCATGCCCAAGACGCGGAGCGGGATGACGTAGCCGGAGTTTGCAGGGTTCATGCCCGGATAACGGCCGGTTCGTCCCCGGATTGAGCCAGCCTGACCCGCCGCCCCACTCAGGGCGTTCGCACTGCCGCTGCCTTGCCCCTTGCCAGTGCACCCGCTCGCTGATAAATCGCCCTCCTTACCGAGATGCCGCTTTAGCTCAGCCGGTAGAGCACCGCATTCGTAATGCGGGGGTCAGGTGTTCGAGTCACCTAAGCGGCACCACCAGCCTTCAAGGCATTGAAAAGCATATCGTTTGTGATGAATGTGGGGCTGCTTGTAGCGCACAGGTTTCACACATTTTTGCGTCTGAATGCCATTTAAATCATTGCAATTTATCGATAAATTCGCCTTTTGGCTGAGGCGCGCGACCTTGTCACAAACGCATTTCAAGCCTGTCTGGCGTTTGACGTCGTGGGGCCATTTATCAATATTGGGTCAGGGTTCCATCGGACTTGGCTGGATCATTGAGAAAGACCCACATCAACCAATCATTGCAGACAGCTTCGCTCAATGTGGCTCGTCGATCCGCTTAAGGTGTTTCAGATCAGTATCTGGGTATTTGATCAGGGCGATGGAACCATATAAAATTCTGATCTTAAATATTTTTCCCTAGCCATCGGCATTTGAGTGGGCAGTCCATCCACCAACGGCCAATGCAATGTCGTTGCCGATTAGCAGCGGGTGGGCAGCCTCCCTCTCTTGCTGCTACTTCCGCTTCGCGCCCTCATTTTTGCCGTTCAGACGGCGAATCCGGCGCCCGGCTTCAGACGGTTTCGACCCAGCTCCTGATTTTCCGCACTTGGCGGTCTGCCAGAACGTTGTTGGCATAAGGCGGAACTCGAAAACCCCAAACCTTGATCAGCACATGGATCGTTCGCGGGCGATCATGGCGGCATGTGTTCGGTTGCGGGCGCCAAGCTTGCGGCAGATCAGCTTGACATGCAGTTTGATGGTGGGTTCTCGCAGGCCAAGTTGCCGGGCGATTTCCTTGTTGGCATGCCCAGCGCACAAGCCGGCCAGCACTTCGCGTTCCCGTGGGGAAAGGCTGGTCTCGCCCGCAGTGGTTTGTGCCGTCGGGCGGGACAGTGTCAGCGGAACATAGATTTCGCCGGCGGCCATGAAGCGGATGGCGTTGACGACCGAGCGTGCCGGCAGCGTTTTGGGCAGGTAGCCGGCGGCGCCGCAGGCCAGCACCTTGTCGGGCACACCGGCTGGCGCCAACCCGGACATCAAGGCGACCGGTTTGCCGCTGTTGGCGGTGATTGCCTGTTCCAAACCGTCAAAGCCGTTCATTCCGGGCATGGCATAGTCCAGCAGTACCAGATCAAACGCAGGCCCGGCGGCCATCGCGGTCAACGCCTGTGGCAGATCGGGGACCGTTTCGACAACAAACCCGCCTTCGGCTTCCAGATAGGATCGCAGCACATCGCGCAGCAGGTCGTGATCATCGGCAATGAGGATGCGCATCACACGGTCCTTTTGCGGGCAGCGGCGATTGCGGTGCGCGCGGCGGCAACGAGGGCATCCATGCTGGCGGGTTTGCCAAGCACGGCGTCGAACAATTCGGCTTCCCCGGTGCGGCGCTGGTGGGCGCGCGGCAGGGCAGACAGCAACAACAGCGGCAGATCGGCGCGAATTTCCCGCAGTTGCCGCGCCAGTGCCGCACCGTTCAGCCCCGGCATGTCATAATCGGTGATCACCAGGCTCCAGGCGTGCGGGTCTTCCTCCACGGCCGCCAGTGCGTCGGCAGAATCAAGGCAGGGCCCGGGTTCGGCACCGGCCTGTTCCAGCATGGCCACCAGCGTATCGACCACGGCTGGGTTGTCATCCACGACCAGCACGGCCTTGCCGGCCAGAACATCGGCATCGGCGGCCTCGACGATCGAATGCGAGGGTTGTTCGCTAACGGCGGATTGAAGCGGCCACCACACTTCGAAAACAGCGCCCTCGCCAAGCCGGCTGAAAAGGGCGATGGCACCGCCGGCATTGTCAACAATGCCAGCCACCACCGCCAGTCCAAGCCCGGTGCCAGCATCGCCCTTGCGCGTATAAAAGGGCTCGAACACCTGCGCCAGATCGTTTGGATCAATACCACAACCGGTATCGCTCACGCGGATCAGTGCGGCCGGCCCGGTGGGCAGGCTGCCCACCAGCACATCGCCTGCCGGCAGATGGTCTGCGGCATCCAGCAGAGAAATGGCAATCCGCCCGTCCTTTCCGCTGGGCAGCGCATCACGGGCATTCAAGGCGAGGTTCAGGACCACCTGCATCACCTCAGTGGCATCGGCACGCGCCAGCACCGGGGCGGGCGGGCGATCCACCTCGATCCGGTGCAGGGCATCTGTCAGACTGGGGGCCACCAGGTCGCGCACGCTTGACAGGATGGCGCGCAGATCAACCGGCTTCAGATCGGGTGCGCGGCGGCCCAGCGCCAGCAATTTGTCCACCAGGCCGGTGGCGGTCTGTGCGGCGGACTGGATGCGCAGGGCATGGCGACGCACATGATCGTCGGCCACGCCTTCAAGCAGGCTGGCGGTGCCAGCGATGGCCGCGATCAGATTGTTGAAATCATGGGCGATCCCGCTGGCGAGCTGGCCCACAGCCTCTTGCCGCTGCGCCAGCATCAACTGTTCGCGCAGGCGCGCCTTGTCGCGCTCCATCACAAGACGGCTGCCGATGTCGCGCGTCACGCAGACGATGCCGCCATCGGCCGAAAGCGACAGGCTGACCTCCTGCTCCACGGCGCTGCCATCGGCGCTGCGACCCTGCACCTCGCCGCGCCAGCGCCCGGTTTCGGTCAGGATCGGCATCGCCACCTCTGCGATGTGACGGGCGTTGTCGTCATCGTACAGCACGCTCCACGGCTGGCCGATCAGGCTTTCGGCGTCGGGATAGCCGAACATGGTGGCATGGCCGCGATTCATGAACATGAAGCGGCCCTCGGCATCGGTGACGGCAATTCCGTCATCGGAGGCTTCGATCGCGGCGATCTGCTGGGCAAGTCGGGCTTCGGTGGCGGCCCGCTGCGCTTCCAATGCCTTCCGTGCCGAGACATCGCGGATGATGGCCGCAAAGCCTTCGGGCTCGCCCTCGCCTTCCGCCGGCCACATCCCCAGCGACAATTCCACCGGAATTTCGTGGCCGGCCTTGCAACGGGCTGGCACCTCGACCGTTTTGCCGACCAGCTTGGTGGGTCCGCGCAGACGCAGCCGTTCCATGCCGCTGTTGTGGCCGTGGCGGTGGCGGTTGGGGATGATCAATTCAAGAGACTGGCCCAGCGCCTCGGATGCTGGCCAGCCGAACATGGCTTCGGCGGCGCGGTTCCAGTGGATGATGCGGCTGTGGGCGTCGGAGCAGACGAAGGCATCGGTTGTGGTCTCGGCGATCAACTGGGAAATGCGCTGATCCTGGCGCATGCGCGAGGAATTGAGAAAATCCATCACCTGCCCGGCCATGAGGCGCAGCGCATCCGCTTCACGCAGCGTAAAGCCAGCGCGCGGTCGGCCATCGATCACACATAATGTGCCGATGCGGTGGCCACTGGCGGCTATCAATGGCGCTGCCGCATAAAACCGGATGAACGGCGCGCCCATGACCAGCGGATTGGCGGCGAAGCGCGGATCGGCTGTGGCATCCGGAACCACCATCACGTCGTCACTGGTGATGCTGTGCGCACAAAAACTGTCGGCCCGCGGGGTTTCGCAGGCATCAAGGCCGTGGCGGGATTTGAACCACTGCCGGTGCTCGTCAACCAAGCTGATCAACGCGATCTCGGCATCAAACCGGTCAGCGGCCAGGCGGGTGATCACATCCAGTGCCGGATCGGGCGGTGTATCAAGCACAGCCAGCGCCCGCAGAGCGGCAAGGCGCTGCGTTTCGTCAAGCAGTACGGGTGGCATGGCTGAATTCATCATTAAAATTCACGTATCACCAGAAAGTTAACATTGTCATGCGAGCCGCGGGAGGGCGAACCCCCTCCTTACGGCGGGGTGCTGCTATACTTTGGTATCGTGAACAGCATCCAATTTGGCCGCCTGATATCCAATCGGAGCCACGCCATGCCCGATTCCAGCATGGGCGCCATACCTCCGCAGGCCGCCACCATCCGCCCGGGCAACAGACAATGTTAAATTTAACGCCTAATAAACGCTCCAGCCGCTGCACCCTGCCGCTGGCCTAAACGACTGTTATGTAGAGGAAATTACCCATGAAGAGCATGATTCTTGCCGGGGCCACCGCCCTGATCGCCCTGGCCGCCGCTGGCGCCGCCGCTGCCGCCACCGCTGATGCCGGCGCTGGCGCCAAGATCATTGCGCCGCTGGAAATCAGCCGCACCGCCGATCTCTATTTCGGCACCATCGCTCCGTCGACCACGGTTGGCGACAAGGTTGCTGTGGCCGTCGACGGCAGCCGCAAATGCGGCCCGGCGCTGACCTGCCTGACCAGCGACCACACCGCCGCCGCCTTTGCGGTGACCGGTGAAGCTGATGCCTTCTACACCATCTCTCTGCCCAGCGAGATCAAGATCGTGAACGGCAATGGCGCCGCCATGTTCGTCAGCGATTTCACCGGCTCCAAGGATAAGGGCCAGTTGCTGAAGGGCGAAGACAGCTTCACCGTGGGCGGCACGCTCGAAGTTGCGGCGCGCCAGGAAGCTGGGAAGTACCAGGGCAGCTTCACTGTCGCGGTCGAGTATCAGTAAAAGTTGCACGGCAGGGGGGAACGGTGCCTGGCGGCCAGCCCAAAATGGTTGGCCGTCCCCCGGCGCCCGATCTGGTGGCCCTTGCCGCCGGGCGCCCGACCCCCCAAGCCAGCAATGCCCGTTTCCAGACCAACCCCTGTCATCCCAAGGTCTGTTCCATGAAGTTTCTGCCTGTTGTGGCCGTCCTTGCCGCGCTGTTCGGCGTTCCGGCTGCGGCCGAACTGCTGATCGCACCCACCCGCGTCATCCTTACCCCCGCCACCCGTTCGGCCGAATTGGTTCTGGTCAACAAGGGCACAGAAACGGCCGCCTTCCGGTTGGCGCTCGAAAACCGGCGCATGCGCGCCGATGGCGGGCTGGAAGCCGCGGACACGCCCCAGCCCGGCGAGAGTTTCGCCGCCGACAAGTTGCGTTTCTCGCCCCGACAACTGGTGCTGGAGCCCGGTGCCCGCCAAGTGGTGCGCATCATGGCCACGGCCCCAGCCGATCTGGCGCCCGGCGAATATCGCAGCCATCTGCGCCTGATGTCGGCACCTGTGAGCGCCGGGCGATCCCAGGTGCCCGCGCCGGCCGGCACTGATAACAGCCTGTCGATCGAACTGATTGCCATCCGCTCGCTCACCGTGCCGGTGATCCTCAGGATCGGCACGCTGGCAGCCAGCGTGACGGTTGATGCCGCCACGCTTTCGGGCGCGCCGGAAAACCAGCTGGTGGTGAAGCTGGCGCGTCAGGGCACACGTTCCACCTATGGCGACATCAGCCTGACAGTGGAGGGCGAAAAGCAGCCGGCCTGGCTGGTGCGTGGTGTGGCGATCTATACGCCCAACACCAGCCGCGACGTGATCCTGCCGCTGCCTGCCGAGGTGCGGACGCGGTTGGCCGGCAAGCGGGTACGGATCAGCTATGTCTCCACCGACAGTGCCGAACCGGCGTTGGCTGGTAAGCTGCTGGCCAGCATGACCGCCCAGCTCTGACCCCTCTGCATTTGGTATCCTGTCCATGCGCCGCCGCCTGCCCGCCGGCGGGCGGTGGCTTGCGGCTTTGCTGCTGGCCACGCTCGCGGCCACATCAGCGGCAGCGGCCCCGCCCGCCGAACCCGGCCTGTTCGACCAATTGTTCGGCACCGATCCCGCCGCCGAACGGGCCGGCAAGGCCAGCGATGGCCTGGCCCTGCCCGGCCTTTTTGCTCAGGGTCAGCGGCTGGCCGATGCACTGCCGCTGCATGATCTGGGGCCGGGCCAGGATGCCTGCGTGGCGGCCGTTCCCCTGCTCGACGCGCTGGAATTGCGGCACAACACCGGGGACGATGGCAGCATCACCGTAACCCTGCCGGAACCGCGCCGCACAATTGTCGTGCCGGCTGCCGCCTTGCTGGCCAGCCCGAGCGGACCGTGCCTGCCGTTGGCCACTCTGCCCGGATTGCTGCCGCTGGCCATCAACCACGATCCTGTCAGCCAACGGCTGATGGTTGAAGCGCGCGCGCCGCTGCCGGTGTTGATGCGGCTGGCGCGCGCCGAACGTCAGGCCCGGCTGCACCCGGAAGCCCTTCGACCGGCCTTTGCACTGGTACCGCGCCCTTCGGCGCTGGCGCGATTGTGGAGCGTCGATCTGGCTGCCGGGCTGGTGCAGGCCGCAACCGGCAGCGATGTTTTCGCCAGCGTGCAAGCCAGCGGGGAACTGTTCGGTCTTTCGGCCCGCGCCGGCCTGGGCCTTTCCGGGCGGGCGGCGCCAACAGCGGGCTTCACCCTTTCGGACGCGCGCGAGACGCCCGATCTGCTCGGGCCTCTGGCGGCGCGCAGCCTTGCCATCGGCGATATCGCCAGCCCGGCCCAGCCGCTGATCGCCGATGCGCTTTCGGGCCGCGGCTTGCTGGTCTCCTCCCGCCCGCCGTGGCGCGCAGATCTGGTTGATGAAATCGACTTGTTTGGCCCGCTGCCGGCCGGCTGGGAAGCCGAACTGTGGCATGAAGACCGCTTGGTGGACGTAACGCGCAACGCTGATGCCGCCGGGCAATGGCGCTTTGCCCGGCTGCCGGTGCGACTGGGCGAGAATCGCTGGGTGGTGCGGCTCTATGGGCCGCATGGCGAGAGCAACGAACAGGCCTTCACTCGCCTGATCGGCACCGAGATGAATGCCGAGAACGAGGTGGATTACAGCATCGGCTTCGTCGAAGGCGGCACCCCCTTGCTGGGTGCAGCGCCGCAACGCACGGCCAGCGGCGCTGCGGCCTTTGCGACATTGGGTTGGGGGTTGGCACCGGCACTTACGGCCCGTTTTGGGCTGAGCGCGCCGCTGGCCGGCAACCCGGCGCTGTCGCTGGGCATGCACGGTGCCCATGGCGGCACCTTGTGGGCGGCCACGCTGGCTCGTGATGGCAAAGGCGGCCTGGGCAGCGCGCTGCGGCTGGCACGACGAGTGGGTGCAACCGATCTGCTGCTCGACCTGGCCCGGCACGGCCGCGATGCCGGACCGGCACAGGCACCGCCAGTGCGCGAATTCGCCGGTCTGGCCAGTCTGTCCGGCACGGGCCGGCTGGCGCTGGGGCGGTCAAGCTTGCCGTGGCAATTGCGCCTGCAATCAGCGGCACGGCGCGGCGGCGGTCACCAGCAAGCCATTGGTGGCAGGGTGGCGGTGCCGCTGGCCACGTTGCAGGCCAATGCCGGGTTGGGGCTGATCCGGCAGGGCGTCGCTGGCTGGCAGGGCGGCGCCACGCTGGGGATGGCCGCCACGCATGGTCCATGGCGGTTGCGCGGCGGCCTCGATGCGGTGCTGGCGGGTGGCTGGCGTTTGGGCGGCGGCAATATTTCGGCCGTCCGCCGCACGGGCAGCGGCACGATCAGTCTGGATATGGGCTGGCAGACTGACCGGCGGCGGTTGAGCGGCGGGCTGGCCTGGAACCAGCGGCTGGGTGCCTTTGGCCTTTCCGCCGGCCTCTCCCGTGCCGCCGATGGCTGGCGCCTGGGCCTGGGCCTCGTGGTGGGCCTGTGGCAGGGCGCTGGCCGCTGGCATGCGGCACCGGCTGGCCTCACCCGCAGTGGCGCTGTGCTGGCCAATCTGTTCATCGATGATGATGGCGACAACCAGCGCGATGCCGGTGAGGCAGCGGTGCCGAATGGGCGCTTCATCGTTGGCAACAGCCTGCGCAGCGAAACAACCGGCGGTGATGGCCACGTGCTGCTACGCGGTCTGCCGACCGGGCTGCCGGTGGACGTGGAAACACAACTGGCATCGCTGCCCGATTTCAGCCTCCGGCCCGCGCGCCCGGGCGATCGGCTGCGCCTGCGCCCGGGCGAAGTCCGCACCCTGGCCATCCCCTTGCAGCCGACCGGTAGCATCGAGGCCCAGATACTGCTGGTCACCGGAACTGCTCGCACGCCGCGTTCCGGTGTGCCTGTCACCTTGCACGATGCGCGCGGCAACCCTGTCGCGCGCGGCGTCACCGATTTCGAAGGCTATGTTCTGTTCGAAGGCTTGCCGTTCGGCCGCTATTCCGTCGAAGCCGCCGGACAATCATGGGCCGATGTCGCTCTTTCCCGTGACGAACCGAACCGACAAATCAGCGTGCTGCTTCCGCCGGCCACAACTTGAGTGCCCCTGGCCCACGCTTCAGCGGCGGGCGGGCAAGGTTTCAAGCCAATCATGGATGCGGGTTGCAAGTGCGATGCGGGCGTCGGACCAGCTGTGATCGGTGGCTTGATGGCCTTCTGTCACCTTGCCACCG